>JAQYCE010000001.1 GCA_029003555.1 Bacillota bacterium
CGGGCGGATTTTGTCCGTGAGTTTGGGGAGGTGGAAGCGGCGGAGATTATGCAGGCGGAGCAGGAGTTGCTGGAGGAGGGAACTCCGCTTGCTGAGGTCCAGAAGCTTTGCGATGTTCATGCGGCGCTTTTCCATGGGGCCACGAAGGAAGACCAGAAGGGCAATGCTGAGGTGCTGGAGATGATGATCAGCCATCCTTTATATACACTGACCAAGGAAAATGAGGCGCTATCCAAGCTGCTTGCGGAGTATAGGGAAGGCAGGGAGGATCTCCTCCCTGAGATTCGTCAGCTTTCGATCCATTATGCCAAGAAGGGAGACCTCCTCTATCCCTTGCTGAAGGTGAAGTATGGCATATCCGGGCCGTCCGATGTCATGTGGACGGTGGATGATGAGATCAGGGATGAGCTGGGGCGTCTTTCCGCTGAGGGGGACCATGATGAGACATGGAAGGACCGCATGGATGCGGTATTGACCCGTGCGGAGGAGATGATTGATAAAGAACAGAATATTCTCTTTCCCATCTGCGCCGCCAATTTTACAACAGAGGAATGGTATGGGATTTATCAGGATTCCAAGGACTATGCCGTCTGTTTCGGTGTGGAACAGGAGACCTGGGAGGCTGCCGAAAAGGCAGAAGCTCCTGTGGTGACCGGTGGAGAGGGGGAAATCGTCATGCCGGGTGGCCACTTGACGATCACCCAGCTGACGGCCCTCCAGAACAAAATCCATCTGGAGATTTCCTATGACGATGCGGACAACATCAACCGCTTCTTCAACGAAGGACCCAAGGTCTTCAAACGTCCCACTATGGCGGTTGATCGCGATGTCTTCTCCTGCCATCCGCCAAATATTGAGCCGATGGTGCGGAAGATCATTGAGGATTTCAGGAATAAACGCCGCGATGAAGTGTCTGTTTGGATGGAGAAGGGCGGACGCACCATGCTGGTTAAATATATGGCCGTCCGGGATAGGGACGGCGAGTATTTAGGGACGGCCGAGCTGGTCCAGGATATGGAATTTGCCAAGGATCACTTTCTTGGAGAAAAAATGTAAGACTGTTCAAATACCATAGGACTGAAGAGAATATGGAGGGTCATCCACTATGATGAGGGTGGTCCTCCTGATTCTTTTATCCACGCATTTGTTCCATTAACCATTCTTTGAGAACAAGAGCGTGATTACACTGCTCATTTTTTGCCGAATAAAGAAGAGTTATTGCATTGTCTTGTATCTTTTGCAGGCAAAGATCTTTAAATTCCTCCGAAGCCGGGTTGTCAGCTAATTCTTTTCTGTAGCGTTCATGAAATGCAGCATATTTTTCGGGAATATGAGAAAACCATTTTCGGAGTTCGTTAGATGGAGCAATCTCCTTCGCCCACAGATCAATGTTAGCCTTTTCCTTTTTGACGCCTCGCGGCCATAGTCGATCCACAAGAATGCGAAAACCGTCGGTATCCTTTGCTGGCTCATAAATTCGCTTGCAGTGTATTTCATTCATTATGCATAGCCTCCCTTTAAAGTAAATTCATTTTTTTGGTAGGTTATCAACCCATCCTCCTGCATTTTGGAAAGTTCCTTTGACATGGCACTGCGGTTGACAGAGAGGTAGTCAGCCAGTTGTTGGCGATTATAAGGGATGGTAAAGTGGGCACTTCCGGCTTCCAGCGCTTGTTCGGACAAGTAGGACAGGAGCCTCTCCCGTAGGGAGTAAGGAGCGGTATGCATCATCCGGGTAGAAAGGTTGAGGTTTTTTTGGGCGGAAATCCGGAGCATATTTTTAATGAGCCGGGTGTGGAAGGCGCATGCCCGCTGGCATGGGGTCAGGAGTTTTTGCATATTAAGAAAAAGCACTCGGGTTTCTTCGCAGGCGATGACATCGCAGATGAGGTCCTTGCCGGGAATTGCCGCATAGTTTTCTCCAAAGATTTGTCCCTTACTGACGTGACCGAAAATATTGCTGTTTCCCCAATAAAAATTCACTATGATATTGACGCTGCCGGATTCCACAAGGCCAATCTCGCTGATCGGTGAGCCGGCCCGAAAGATGATCTCATTTTTTTGGAATATCCGCTCATGTGCACCTAAGCAGGTGAGCAAGACGGAGATTTCGTCTTCGGTGATCCCCCGGAAGAGGAGGGTGTTTGCAAGGAATGAAGTATTCATAAAAGCCCCCGATCCGTTGTCATGGCAACATACTAGTTGTAATAATTGTAGTATGATCGAAGCAGGAAATCAAGAGAAATCGAAGGAGGATAGGATGAACAAGACAATCAAAGCAGGTGAAGTTTTCAAATTAGGAGATCTTGTTTCTTATGCAGGAGGCAAGGTCACCAAGGTGAATGTGGTTGACGATGATAGGGTGAAATTAATTCTTATGGCCTTTGATGGAGGCTCGGAGCTTCCGGAACACACTGCGCCAGGGGAAGCCATTGTCTTCGCTTTGGAAGGTGAGGCCGTGATTAGCTATGAGGGACAAGACCATACGATCAAGGCGGGCGAGAATTTCCACTTTGCGAAAGCCGATCGTCACTCAGTAAAAGCGACAAAACAATTTAAGATGGCGCTTCTTCTTACATTGGAATAATAGAAAGCGGGGTTGATGACCATGAAGTATAAAGTAAATGAAGGATGTATCGGATGTGGACTCTGCGAGGGGACCTGCCCGGAAGTTTTTTTCATGACCGATGAGGGTGTAGCTAAGGCGATTGAAGGCGATGTGCCTGTTGATCTGGAAGGGACTGCAGCAGAAGCGATGGACGGATGTCCGGTTGGCGTGATCGAGGAAGCATAAGGAGGGATAGGCTATGGCAGAAAATAAGATGTTCTGTTTCCAGTGTCAGGAAACAGCGGGTTGTAAAGGATGTACGATTTCAGGAGTTTGCGGGAAGAAGCCTGAAGTAGCAGCTATGCAGGATCTTCTGGTTTATGTGACAAAAGGACTATCAGCAGTAACAACAGGTCTTCGTCATGAGGGGAAGGAAATCTCGAAAGAGGTCAACCACCTTATCACAATGAATCTCTTCATTACGATTACGAATGCGAATTTTGACCGTGCAGCGATTATTGCAGCGATTAAGAAAACGCTAAAAGCGAAGGAAGACCAGCTTGGCCGGCTTGACCACAAGGAAGGATTGACTGAGGCGGCGCTTTGGAATGGCAGTGAAGAAGAGTTTGAAGGAAAAGCAGGAACAGTGGGTGTCCTTTCGACGAAGGATGAGGATGTTCGTAGCCTTCGGGAGCTCATCACATATGGATTGAAGGGGTTGGCCGCCTACTCCAAACATGCGAATACACTCAATTATGACAATGAAGAGCTTGATGCCTTTATCCAGGAGGCCTTGACCAAGGTTCAGGATGATTCTCTTTCGGTCGATGAACTTATTGCTTTGACACTTGAAACCGGGAAATTCGGCGTGGAGGGTATGGCCCTCTTGGATAAAGCCAATACCGAAACTTATGGCAACCCGGAGATCACAAGTGTTGATCTCGGGGTCCGAAAGAATCCCGCTATTTTGATTTCCGGCCATGATCTTCGCGATCTGGAGATGCTTTTGGAACAGACGAAGGGTAGCGGGGTAGATGTCTATACGCACTCGGAGATGCTGCCGGCCCAATACTATCCGGCATTCAAGAAATATCCTCACTTTGCCGGCAACTATGGCAACGCATGGTGGAAGCAGAAGGATGAATTTGAAAGTTTCAATGGCCCTATTCTGATGACCACCAACTGCATCGTACCGCCAAAAGAGAGCTATAAAGACCGCCTATGGACGACAGGATCAGCGGGATATCCGGGATGCAGACATATCCCGGGAGAATATGGGCAAGAAAAAGATTTTTCTGCGATCATTGAACAAGCAAAAGCTTGTCCGGCCCCAACCGAGATCGAAAGCGGAACGATTACCGGTGGATTCGCCCATAACCAGGTGTTTGCTCTGGCGGAACCCATTGTCAAGGCAGTGAAGTCAGGAGCCATTCGCAAGTTTGTTGTCATGGCGGGTTGCGACGGGAGACAGAAAGGCCGTGACTATTATACGGAGTTTGCTAAGGCCCTTCCCCAGGATGTGGTTATTCTTACCGCCGGTTGTGCAAAGTATAGATATAATAAGTTGAATCTGGGTGATATCGACGGCATTCCAAGGGTTTTGGATGCCGGGCAGTGCAACGATTCTTATTCACTGGCGTTGATTGCTCTCAAGTTGAAGGAGATCTTTGAACTTGAGGATATCAATGATCTGCCGCTGGCCTTCAATATTGCATGGTATGAACAGAAGGCCGTGATCGTACTCTTAGCCCTTCTTTCCCTAGGGGTAAAGAATATTCATCTGGGCCCCACACTTCCCGCTTTCCTATCTCCCAATGTAGTCAAGGTCCTGGTAGAGAATTTTGGGATAGCAGGAATAAGGACGGTCGATGAGGATCTGAAGATCTTGATTGGCTAAAAAGGAGTATCTATCATGATTTTTAAGAATAACGATGAAAAAACCTGGCTGGAAGATGAGGCAGGCAGGGAGATTGCACGAATCGACCACCCGGTGATCCGACCAGGTGTTGTCAACATCCTTCATACGGAGGTGGATCCTTCTTATGGTGGTCAAGGTATTGCGGGGAAAATTACTCAAGAGCTGGCCGACCGGCTTCGCGATGAGGGCATGAAAGCGGAACTCTCCTGCTCCTATGCTATCAAGTGGTTTTCCACGCATCCGGACTATGCGGACGTGGTGGTTTAGGGAAATCGAGAAGACCGCCACTAGTGTTTTGGCCTCGGAATAGTGTTGGTTTGGCGAAATATGGCAGACCACCACTACTCTAGCGAGGAGATAATAGTGTTGATTTGGCGAAGAAAGGCCAAACCAACACTATTTTTTATGGTCAATGGTAGTGTTGGTTTGGTGAAAAAGGCGAAAACACCACTACTCTGGCGGGGGTAAGACCAGCTCATGGTAGTGTTGGTTCGGCAAAAAAGCCCAAACCACCACTACTGTGGCATGGAGAAGGGTGGCTCATGGTAGTGTTGATTCGCCAAAAAAAGCCAAACCAACACTATTGGACCGCTAAAAACATCGTGTTGATTTACCGAAAAATACCAAACCACCACTACGCACTCGACAAATCCTGGTTTTCATTTGATAACATTAGAGAATCAAGGGGAGTTGGTTGGTATAAAAAGCGAAAAGAGGCAAGATGATGACCAATCCTAGGCCAAACGAGCGGAAAAAAGGGATCCAATCCTTTGAGGAGAGTATTCCCTTCAGTAAAGAAATTGAATTTAGGTATGGTGGATGGCTTATCGGATATGAGACGAGGAAGATTACGTTCAAAGGGGAAGATCTTTTCCTGGATGTCAATTATTCTTGTTTCAATCAGAATGGTGCAAAGCCATTTACTCAGAAGTTCCCCGGCAAGAAAAAAGATTTCTTGGATGCCCTGACCGCCTTACATGTTGACGAGTGGGAGGAGCGCTATGAAAATCTGATGGTTCTGGACGGATACCACTGGAGCCTGAGTATTTACTTCTCCAATGACCACAAAGCGGTGAAAAAAGAAGGCTATAACGACTATCCGGACAACTTTGATGTCTTTTACCAATTGCTGAAGTTAGAAGAGAATCATTTGATGAAATGATTTTTGGCTGTAACCAACGCATATTTGGACCGGTATTTTCTGTGGACAAGCCTGATAAGCCCCATCCATCCTCATGTTACTTTTCGTTGCTTGTGGCAATGGATACAAAGGCGGTATTCTGACTACAAAAGGAGGATTCAGCTATGCTAAGTGAGAATATCAAAAGGATACGAAAAGAAAAGGGACTTTCTCAGGAGGAACTTGCCGGCAAAGTGTATGTGGTGCGACAGACGATTTCGAAATGGGAACAGGGGCTTTCTGTGCCGGATTCGGAAATGTTGATTGCCATATCCAAAGCGCTTGAAACACCGGTTAGCAGCTTGCTGGGGGAAAATATGATAAAAGCAGAGGTAGATGACCTGGATATCCTTGCTAAAAAATTAGAAGTGATCAATTTTATGCTCTCTGAGGAGAAGGAAAAAAAGAGAAAGAGAATTCATGGTCTCTTTATTATTTTGGCTCTGATGATCCCGGTCATTTTCCTGGTCTTGCTCTTCCTTAATAGTCCATACCTAAATTGGGACTATGGTAATCCGGAAAGTGCGGTTCTTGGGGTTGCATTTCAGTCTTTCGAATGGGCTTTTATTCGCATTGCTCCAATCGCCCTGGTTCTTGCAATACTTGGGATTATTCGGACGAGAAAATGAACTTCGCTTCACCACTACTGATTTTGCCCCCAGATAGTGTTGGTTTGTCAGAAAATGTCAAACCAACACTATTTTTTTGGGGAGTAAGAAGCTGATAATAGTGTTGATTCGCCGAGAAGGCCAAACCACCACTACTTTGACGGCGAGAATGGCGGTTTACCATAGTGTTGGTTTGCCGAAAAACACGAAACCACCACGAATGAGGCGGAATAATCAAGGCAAGGAAACCCCTCATGGTCATTCTTGACAATCCGGCTTGTGGAGGGCATGATTATTTCGATACGATTTTCTATATTTAGATAGGGGAGGAAATGTTGGTGAAATCCGCTGAGAAAAACAAGCGTATCCGAAATATCTGCAATGGACTCATGCTTTGTCTGGCTCAATTGGTCCTCCTGGCAGGACTGGCGAGGACCCTGGTCAAGCCCAAGGATACCAATCTTTATGAAAACCGTCCGGCCAACCGGATCGCAACTCCGACCTTGGCTTCCTGGTTGGATGGGACCTTTCAGGATTCAGTGGAGGCGGCACTCAGCGACCAGGTTCCCTTGGCCCAGACGATGAAAAAGACCTATAACGATATAGAAAACCAGATTCGATATGAGGCGATGATGCGGATTTCCTCCCGGCATCCGGATATCCCCGTCCAGTATGGGAAATTCTATGTTTATGGGGGGAAGTATCTTGCCTATCCACCGACCACGCTAGAAAGCCTTACCAAGGCCCTTGACCGTCGTGTGGATAATTGTAACCGGCTCATTGCCGCCCACCCGGATGTTTCTTTCTATCTTTATTATATTGAGCGGGATAGCGACAATTTCTTTGATAGTGGGGAAAAGACCGGTGTCTATGAATACCTGGCTTCCCGCGTGAACCTCCCCAAGGACCGGATGAAGAAATTCGCCGTGGATGACCTGGCGACCTTCGAGCGGGATTTCTACCAGACCGACCACCACTGGTCCTACCAGGGATCCTACCGGGGCTACCGCGAGGCGGCATCCATGTTCGGTGTCACTGACCCGGTGGAGCCGGAGGGGAGGGTCTCTTTAACGGACCGCTTTGCCGGGTCCAAGTCCCGATCCCTTGGCGCCCAGGGCCAATTTTTCGAGCCCATGGACATCTACCGCTTTTCCTTCCCGTCCACGGCCATCCAAATCTGCGGACAGCCGGCGGAAGATTATGGCCAGCAGACGGCCGCAGCGGAGGGCAGGGTCACATCATTCAGCTATGGCGAGATCTATGGCCAGGATGATGGCGAGATCATCTTCGACAGCGGAACGACCGGACGAGGTAACCTCCTCATGCTCGGCGAATCCTACGACAACGCCATCCTCAAGCTCATGGCCAGCCATTTTGACCGGGTCTATAGTGTCGACCTCCGAAGCTATGAGAAGGACATGAGGAAGCCCTTCCGCCTGGCGGACTACCTGGATGAACACCAGATCACCAAGGTCCTCTGGGTCGGTTGCATGAACTACTTCACAGTGGATACTTTTCTTTTGGAGGACTAAGCTATGGTATTTAGCAGTCAAACCTTCCTCTTTTTCTTCCTTCCCTTGGCCGGCCTCTGCGTCTTCGTCCGGTCCAAGCCCCTGCAAAACGCCCTCCTCCTCATGGCCTCCCTCCTTTTCTACGCTTGGGGCGAACCCAAGATGGTGGTCCTCATGGCCCTGGTCACCCTGGTCGCCTACCTCAGCGGCTTTGCCATGGTCCATTTCGAGGGGCGGCCCGGGGCCAAGAAGGCGGTCTTGGTGGTGGCCATTTTCGTCATTATCGGCAACCTCTTCGTCTTTAAATACCTCAACTTCCTCTGCCGGACCCTGTCTTTCCTGGGCTTGGAAGACCCCAATCTCGCCCTTCCAATTGGGATCAGTTTCTACTCCTTCCAGGTCCTCTCCTATGTCATGGACCTCTACCGGGGGAGGATCGGCCTCCAACGGAATTTCTTCTATCTGCTTATGTATGTGAGTTTCTTCCCCCAACTCATCGCCGGCCCCATCGTCCGCTATGAGACGGTGGAAAAAGAAATTCGCTCCCGAAGCGTGACCATGGATGACCTGGCCACCGGCTTTCGGCGATTTGTTATGGGTCTGGCTAAAAAGCTCCTTCTGGCCAACCAGGTGGCCCAGGTAGCGACCATTGTCTACGCCGGTGACCCCAAATACTATGGCTCGCTCATGTATTGGCTGGCCGCCATTGCCTATACCCTCCAGATCTACTTCGACTTTTCCGGTTACAGCGACATGGCCATCGGCCTGGGCCGGATGTTCGGCTTCCACTTCCTGGAGAATTTCAACTACCCCTATATCTCCCTCTCGGTCACCGAGTTTTGGCGGCGTTGGCACATTTCCCTGTCCACCTGGTTCCGCGACTATGTCTATATCCCCCTAGGCGGGAACCGGGTCTCCCGAGGAAAGTGGATCCGGAACATCCTCATTGTCTGGGGACTGACGGGCCTATGGCATGGGGCAGACTGGAACTTTCTGGCCTGGGGCCTCTCCTATGGCCTCATCCTCCTGGTCGAGAAACTTTGGCTGGGCAAGTACCTGGACCGACTTCCCAAGCCCGTCCGCTGGCTCCTCTGCATGATCGTCGTCTGCGTAGGCTGGGTCATGTTCAACCTGACCGACTTCGCCCAGATGCGGTTTGCCCTGGTCCGGATGTTCAACTTCACCCACGTTCCCCTGGTCCGGTCCCTGGCGGCAGACGTTAGCATTGTCCCGCCCCTCCTTTGGATGGTCCCTGCTCTCATCTTCTCCACCCCCATCAGCCAAGGCATCCGGCTCAGCGACAGTTGGCGGGCCGAAGCCGTCCGCAATACCGCCTGCCTGGTCCTCCTGGCGGTCTGCATCCTTTTTTCCGTGAGTGCCACTTTCAATCCCTTTATCTATTTCCGCTTCTAGGGGCGGGATGGGGACACGGCAAGCTATGCCGGAGGAGGCATCTACTCCAGTTTACCGGATGGCGAGACCATCACCATTGATGGGGTCAAGCTGAACAAAAATGAGGCGCTATCCGGTGGTTGAGTTTGCTTGTCACAAGGTGGAACTTTAAAATTTCAAAATGCTCACTTTGAGGAAAATAAAGCCTATTACGGTGGGGAAATTTGGACAAGTCTTCCCTTGACCATTGAAAAGACTTCCTTCACGG
>JAQYCE010000002.1 GCA_029003555.1 Bacillota bacterium
CCAGGAGGATGACGGGGGAAACTTCCTTCACGACACCGGATAAGAGGGGGAGGGTAAAAAGGTTGATCCAAAAGCTGGTCCGGACATCCTTGAGGAAGGATCCCTCTACCGGGTGGAGCCGGTTGATCTGCTCCACTAGCCGGAGGGCCAGGGCACAGGTAAAGGAGAGGAGGAGACCCAGGTCATAGGCCGCATAGGGGCGGAAGGTCAGGTAAAGAGCCAGGGGGACCAGGAAAGTCCGGACCGGCTTGACCTTCCCCCGGTAAAGGATGCCTGCTTCGCTGAAGATCAGGAAGAGGCCGGCTCGGACGATAGAGGCCGGGAAGGAAAGAAGGCCGGCATAGGCGGTTAAGAGGACGAAGAGTACCCGGTCGGCACTCCTCCTGGACAAACCCAGGCCGGCCAGGACGTGGAGCCCCCAAGCGAAGAGGAGGTTGACGTGGAGACCTGAGGCCGCCAGGAGGTGGGAGAGGCCTAGCTTTTTCATGGGGTCCTTAAGGTCGAGGCCTCCACTTCCGGTTCTTCCCAGGAAAACCCGGCGAAAAAAGGATCCGGCCGGGCCACCCAGACCCTCCGTCCTGCTTAAGGCCCGGTCTTTGACCCGGTTTCCTATCCTTTGGAGGGGACCGGGCCGGCCGGAGATGACCCTCCGGGTCAGGCGGACCTGGCCCGAAACTCCCTTTCCCTCCAGCCAGGCCTCCCGGTTGAAGGCCCCCTCATAGGCTGCCTTGTCCAGAGGAAGGTAGTGGGCCCAGGCTTCTTCCCTCTGCCCCACTTGGAGGATGGCCTCCGACTCGCTGACCGGTGATGAGGAAATGAATGTTTTTCCTTTAAATGGACCGCTTTCGGCTCGACATAAGCCCAGGTCCCCCTCTCCTCCTTCCAGGGACCCCGTCCAGGTCAGGCGGAGGGTCTGAGACTTTTCGGGAAAAAGAGCCTCATCAATATGGACGGGTCGAAGAGCCAGATTGGCCTGACCCAGGGCAAGGCCAAGGACCAGGGCTATGACCCAAGTCCGTCCGGTCATGAGGAGGATGGACTTTCTTCTCTCCTCCCTTCCCCCTCTTCGGATGACGGCAAGAAGAAGAAAGAGTCCCAATAGCAGGAAGACCCCCATTTGAAGAAAAGGGCCCAGGCCCAGAGGGGTCAAGAAGTAGGAGGATAGAAGCCCGACAAGAAAACATTCAAAAGAGGACACCCGACCCCCCTTCCACCAATAAAGAATCGGTCAAAGTTTATGAAAACCCTTTCGTTCCTGTGCTACAATATAGGCCGAGGAGGACCTATGAAGAGCCTTATACGCAATCCCTATCAGATCACACTCAATAGCGAAATTATCCAACGCCGGAGGGAGGGAGTCACCAGCCACCTGGTCCTGAAAGATACCATCTTGATGGACTACAACCAATTGAGCCTTCCTCTTGAGGGGGCCAGCCTGTCCGGCCTCCGCCTAATCCGAACCTATACATCAGGAGGCAAGCTGGTTCACGTCGTCCAAGGTGCCCCCTCTTCTTCCGAGGTCACTATTGAAGTCGACCCCCGGGACCGGATCAACAACCAGAGGGATGTCACCCTCCGAATCCTGACCAGCCATGCCCTGGCCTACTACTTCAACCGCCAAGCCTTTGACTTCCGTCGAAAGGAGGACGACCGGGTCCAATCCGCCCAGGTCACCTTCCTAGAGGAGGATCAGTCCGAAAATCCTGAGGCCTCCCCTACCCCCACCCTCTTGACCGTCCAGGGACACTTCACCCGGGAGGAGGTCCTGGACATGACCCGGATCCTCAAGGACCGGGTTGACCGGGTCAGCCGGGCCGCCCTCCAGGTCAAGACCAGCCGGGAGGACAGCTTGAAAACCGCTGTCTTCGGCCTCTTTTCCGGGCCATGGAGAGGGCCCCACCTGACCTCTACGGCCGAGATCGGTCCCTGGTCTCTCGAAGTGGCTTCCCTGGCCCCGGACTCCCTGACCCTGGAATACCGACTCCTGTAAATACTCCTTTCTTCCATCATACAAAAAACCCCTCCCGGGATCGTTCCTCCCGGAAGGGGTTTTGTTTCATCATCATTCCATATTTTATTCATCGCCCCGGTGGCGGCCCTTGGCGGCGGACCTGGTCGTTGGCCTATTGGCCGGCTTCTTCGCCGTCCTTGGCTTAGGACCGGTCTTGCCCGCAGACCGCCGGGTCTTCTTGCTGAAGTTCCCCATCCCCGGCATGGAGGTGAAGAGGGCCAAGAGCCATGCCGTCCCCAGGCCGACGCAGCCGGCGACAAAGGTAGCCACCCCATACCAGACCCAACGGAGGCCGTTATCCGTGGTAAAATTCATGGACCCCATCCAAATGAGGATAAGCCCCCCCAGGATACCAACCAGGGCAGGGAAATACTTGAATTTGGGTTCCCGGTTAAAAAAGACGTAAACAAGAATGGTTGCCGCCACAAAGATAAGGATCAGGATGGGCAGGAGGTTGAGCTGACCCTTGTATTTATTGATGATGCCGAAAATACTTGCCATAGAAGTCTCCTTGACTTATTTTGTATAATGATACCACGAATGAAACTCCCTGACAAAATTCCCCATTTGGGGTAAAAATGAAAAAGATAAATAAAGAAGGAAGAGGAGGCTTTCATGAAAAAACGGAGAGTGATCATCATATTCCTCGTCGCCCTTATCCTTATCAGCGCTCTGGCCCTTCCTCATGCCCTGGCTGATGTCGGCGGCGGGGTGGATTGGGATACCGATTGGGGTGGTGGCGGCGACTTCGACTGGGGTGGCGGCAATGACTGGGGCGGTGGCAATGACTGGGATGACGACTGGGGTGGCAGCTCCGGCTCCTCCGGAGACCTCTTCTTTTTCTTCTACCTCTTTGAACGCCAACCCTGGCTCATCCTGCCGGCCGTCCTCCTCTTCCTCTTTTTATGGTACATGAATGCCAGAGGGGTCAAGCGTCGGAAAAATCGGTCCTCCTACCAGGCAGGATCCGGCACCAACCAATTCCCAGAAGACAAGGGCCTTGCCCAACTCATGGACCTGGACCCCAATTTCTCCAAACCCAATTTCCTGACCAGGGCTTCCAACGTTTTCGTCACCCTCCAAAGGGCCTGGACAGAGAAAAATTGGCCTTCCATCCGGCCCTTCGAGGCGGACCAGCTCTTCTTCCAGCACCAGCAGCAACTGGAGGCCTTTGAAGCAAAGGGACAGACCAATGTGGTCGAGGACATCAGTGTCCTTTCCACAAAGCTGGAAGAATTTACCCAAGATGCCCAGAACCAATACCTGACCGTCATCCTCCAGGCCCGCTATAAGGACTATGTTGTGGATGATGAGACGGGCAAAGTGGTCAAAGGCAATCCCAAGCGCAAGTACCTCATGACCTACCGGATGACCTTCCAACGGAAGATCGATGCCAGGACCGAGGGCAACCAGGAAACCAGGGTCACCGAGTGCCCCAACTGCGGAGCCAACATCTCCATCGACCAGAACGGCAAGTGCGAATACTGCGGGTCAACGGTAACCACAGGCGCCTACCAATGGGTCCTGTCCGGCCTCCAGCCTCTCTCCCAAAAAACCGTGTGATTCTCCCAAAATAAAAGAGGCTGTGTCGAACGAACCAATCGTTCGACACAGCCTCTTTTTGAAATCGGAATGGGTCTCCCCTAACGCTTGGAGAACTGTGGGCTCTTGCGGGCCTTCTTGAATCCATATTTGTAGCGTTCCTTCTTCCGGGAGTCCCGGGTCAGGAAGCCGGAGGACTTGAGAGTCTTTCTCAGATCGGGGTTGAATTCCAGGAGGGCTCGGGCAATGCCCAGACGGAGAGCACCGGCCTGGCCGGCATAGCCGCCGCCCTTGACCGTGGCGACCACGTCGAAACCGTTGAGGTTTCCGGTCAGGGTCAGGGGAGAAAGAGCATCCTGGCGGAGGTCCTCATAGACGAAATATTCTTCAAATGGGGTGTCGTTGATGGTCACCTTGCCCTGGCCGGGAAGGAGACGGACACGGGCTACCGCAGATTTTCTACGGCCGGTACCACGATAAAATTGATCCATAGATGACCTCCTTAATCAAACTTGAGTTCTTCGGGCATCTGGGCAGCATGGGCATGTTCAGGGCCTGCATAGACCTTGAGCTTTCTGTACATTTGCCGTCCC
>JAQYCE010000003.1 GCA_029003555.1 Bacillota bacterium
CGTGGGGGTCAGGGTGAAGCGGTTGACAAAGCGGGTTTCCATCAAATCCACTGGGTTCTCTCCTGATAGTCTCTGGGCTCCTTGGGCCCCTTGTCCTCCCCGGGATGGCCGATGGCGATAACGGATTCCACATTCCACCGGTCATCCAGGTCCAGGATCTCATGGACCCTCTCCTGTCCTCCCTCGGCCGAGTTGACATTGATCCAGCAGGCTCCCAGGCCTAAATCGGCCACCTTCAGGAGGGCGTAGGTCGTGGCAATGCAGGCATCCTGGCGGTGGGTCTTAGGGGCCAATTCCCTGTCTGAGAGAACGCATAGAGCGAGCTTGGCCTCCTTCAATGGAGCCGCTCCGGTCGGCTTGAAGGCGGATAATTCCCGGATCTTATCCGGATCCTCCACCGCGATCAAACGAATATCGTCCTCATTCCGCCCGGTAGGGGCATAAAAAACAGCCTTGCAAATATCCTCAACCAACTCCTTTGAAACAGACTGGTCGGTAAACTTCCGGATGGACCGGCGTTTTTCAATCAAATCCTGAAACATATCTTATCCTTTCTATCTACAAAAGACGGGGATGATCTCCCCCTTCTTCTTTTCCAGTACTTATTATAACAGGGAAGATGGACCTTTCATGGAGACGAGAGAAAAAAAAGAGTTGTAGCAGAAGGTTTGAATCCTTCTGCTACAACTCATCAGATCTATTCTACCACCCTAGAGCCGGTAGGCCCGGACGGCATTGAGGACGGCCAAGAGGGCTACGCCCACATCGGCAAAGACGGCGCCCCACATGGTGGTCAGGCCGAAGACGGCCAGGACCAGGAAGAGGGCCTTGACCCCCAGGGAGAGGATGATGTTTTCCATAACAATCCGGCGGGTCTTATGGGCCAGCTGGAGGAGGGTGACCAGCTTCATGGGCTGGTCGGTCATGATGACGACGTCAGCGGCTTCAATGGCCGCATCCGAGCCCAGTCCCCCCATAGCAATGCCCACATCCGCCCGGGCCAGGACCGGGGCATCGTTGATTCCATCGCCCACGAAGGCGATCTTGCTTTCCGGGTTGGCCTTCTGGAGGTCTTCGAAATGGCGGACCTTTTCTTCTGGAAGGAGGTCGCCGTATACTTGGTCTATGCCCAGGTCCTTCCCGATGGCTTGGCCTACTTTTTCCCCGTCGCCTGTCAGGAGGACGGTCTTTTCCACCCCGGCCTGCTTGATGCCTCGAATCGCTTGGCCGGCTCCTTCCTTCACTTGGTCGGAAATGAGGATGTGGCCCAGGTACTTTCCTTCTTGGGCCAGGTAAACCAGGCTTCCCACCTCCTCAACCGGCTGGAAAGAAACTCCCTTTTCCTCCATGAGCTTGCCATTGCCGGCCAAGACCTCCCTACCATCGACCATGGCCACCATCCCCCGACCGGTCAGCTCATGGACCTGGTCCGGATGGTCTTCCGGCCGTTGGCCCCCCATTGCCTCATAAGCCTGAAGGATGGATTGAGCGATGGGATGGTTGGAAGCGACCTCCACCCGGGAAGCCAGGCCAAGAAGGTCCTTTTCCGTAATGCCTTCGACCGGACGGACCTCACGCACCTCAAAACTCCCTTGGGTTAGGGTCCCCGTCTTATCGAAGACCATGGTCTTGACCTGGTAGAGGGTCTCTAGGAAGTTTCCCCCTTTGATCAGGATCCCCTCGCGGGCTGCCCCGCCCAAACCGGCAAAATAGCCCAAGGGAACCGAAAGAACCAGGGCACAGGGGCAGGAGATGACCAGGAAGATCAGGGCCCGGTAGATGGAGTCCCGGAAGGAAAAGGACGGAAAGAGGAGGGGGAGAAGGAGGGCCAGGGCAAGGGCGCTGAGGACCACAACAGGGGTGTAGTAACGGGCAAATTTGCTGATGAAGCGCTCCGTGGGCGCCTTCCTGGCTGAGGCATCTTCCACCATATTCAGAACTCGGGCCAAGGCTGAGTCCTCAAAAGGACGGAGGGTTTCCACCGTGACCACCCCCTCCTTATTGATAAAGCCGGAGAGAAGGTCATCCCCCTCCTTCAGGTGGATGGGGGTGGGCTCCCCCGTCAAGGCTGCCGTATCCATATAAGTGGACCCTTCGAGGATCCGCCCGTCAACCGGGACCCTTTCCCCGGACTTGACCAAGATGATGTCCCCGGGAACTAGGTCCTTGGGGTCCAGGTCCTCCACCCCATCGTCGGTCTTTCGGTGAGCCACATCCGCCCGGAGGTCCAGGGCTTCCTTGATCGACCGTCTGGAGGAGTCCAACGCCTTATCCTGGAGGACCTCCCCCACCGTATAAAAGAGCATGACCGCTACGGCTTCAGGATATTGTCCAATAGCGAAGGCTCCGATGGAAGCCAGGGCCATGAGGAAGTGTTCCGAAAAAACCTGGCCATGGAGGATGGACTCCAGGGCCATCTTGAGGATGGGGGCTGCCAGTATGACGTAGGAAACCAGGAAGAGGACCAGAGCCGGAGTCTTGGCCTCCATTCGGTCGGCGACCAGGGCGCATACAAAAACCAGGGCCCCCAAGACCAGCATTTTGGGGTTCATTTCCTCCTCATGGTCTTCTTCAATCGTGCAGGATCCGCAAGATACCGGATCCTTCCTCTTTCTTTCCTTATCCATATCAATCCTCCTATCTCAAAGAATTTGAAGTTTGATTTTATCATTTGCTCAAATGTTCATATGTATATCATAATCATTCTATTTGGAAATTTCAATAGGAAAAATTCATTTTCTTCAAAAAATACAAGGAAAATTTTCGGATATCCATCCCCCATTCGCCTTCCGAAATATCCTGTGATAAGATAAAAAGGTAGTTTTCATGTTTTATTTGTACTATTTTTTTAGAAAGCGAATCTTTGAGGTAAAAATGATTGTCCGTTTCAAGCCCCACCTGCGCCTAAATAACCTGGATCTTTTTCTCATGACCCTGGGTGCCATCATCATGGCCTTCACCCTGGTCAACATCCATATCCCCTCCAAAATCACCGAGGGCGGGGTCATTGGCATCGCCATCCTAGCCAAGTCGGTTTTCGGGATCAACCCTGCCATCGTCTCCTTTGTCATTGATGCCCTCCTCTATGGGCTGGGTTTCCTTCTTTTAAAGAAAGGCTTCCTGGGCCGTTCCCTCCTGGCCTCCTTTACCACGGCTGTCTTCTATGCCCTCTTCTTGGAAATCGGCCCCATCCTCCCCTCCTTTGAGAGCCAGCCTGCCCTGGCCGCCATCTTCGGAGGTATCGGGATCGGTTTAGGCTGCGGTTTGGTCATCACCCGGGGATCCGCCGCCGGTGGGGACGACTCCTATGCCCTCATTATGAGAAAATACACCCGGCTTTCCATTGCCCAGGCCTACTTCCTATCGGACTTTATCGTCCTCCTGGTTTCGGTCTTTATCTATCTGCCCTGGCCCAATTTCTTCTGGTCCATCTTGTCCACTTTGATTTCCTCCAACCTCATCTCGGTGGTAGAGACTCGTTTTCCCAAGCCGGCCCACCTCCAACAGGCTGACTCCACGGTTTCTGCCGTCAACTAGGCCGATTGTCTACCTTCGAAAGCTGAAAAAAGGCCTCTCAACTGGGCTGGAAAACGCTTAATTATCTATTTTCTTTATTTTTTTCGAATAAATATTGAGATTTTTCTCCTAATAAATGGTAGAATAGGCGTATTCTTTTATTAAGGAGGGAAATTTTATGTTACCTTTATACGCCATGTTTTTTATTTTGATTGTCTACTTCATTGGCGACCTGGTGGCCAGCTTGACCAAGTCACTGGTTCCGTCGCTCTTCACCTGTTCCGTCCTCTTCTTGCTTTCCTTCTGGTCGGGATTGGTTCCCAACACCCTGTTTGTTGACTCCACCATGGCTGTCTTTGGTCCGACCATCATGACCATGCTCCTGGTCCACATGGGATCCATGCTCAACCTCAACCAGCTCATCCAACAGTGGAAGACCGTCCTGATCGGGGCCGCCGGCATTGTCGGCGTTGCCGTCCTTCTCTTCCTGGTCGGCAAGCCCATTGTCGGTGAAGAGACAGTCCTTGTGGCTGCACCCCCTATCTCAGGCGGAGTCATTGCCGGCCTCCAAATGTCCAAGGCTGCTGAAGCCATCAATCGGCCCGACCTCCAGCTCATGGCCTCCCTCCTCGTTGTTATCCAAGGCTTTGTCGGCTATCCCCTGGCTTCCTTCTTCCTCCGCCAGGAGGGACGGAAGGTGGTTGAAGCCCACCGCCAAGGCCATGTCTTTGAGGAAATTGAAGACGTGGAGATCGTCGAAAAGCCTTCCATCTTTAAGCTTCCCGACCGCTTCCGGACAGCCAACTACTACCTGGCAAAAACGGCCGCTATAGCGGCCCTGGCCGTTTTTCTTTCCACTTCTTCCAAGTCCATTGTGACCGGGATCGGCTGGTTGGATGTTCTCCTCCATTTGGACGCCAACGTTCTGGGCCTGATCTTCGGTATCTTAGCCGCCCATTTCAACATCCTGGAGCGCCAACCCCTGGTCAAGGGAAATTCCTTCGGCCTGGGCATGGCCACCCTGACCATCCTCATCTTCATGGGCCTGGCCAATGCCCAACCCCAGGACATCCTTTCCCTGGCCGGCCCCCTGGTCATCTGCCTGATTCTGGGCGCCATCGGGATCATCATTCTGGCCGGGATCATGGGCAAGATCCTCAAGGTCTCCCCCTGGATGTCCTTCGCCATCGGGATCACCGCCCTCTTCGGCTTCCCGGGAACTTACGTTGTCTCCAATGAAGTGGCCTCTGCTCTGGCCGCCAATGAGGAAGAAAAGAAGGTCATCCTGGGCCAGATCCTTCCCAAGATGCTGGTGGCCGGTTTCGTCACCGTATCCATCGGCTCCGTCGTTCTCGCCGGCTTCCTCTCCAACCTCCTGGTCCCCGGTATCTAACACCAGTAAATGAAAGGAATTTCTATGACCATCAAAGACCGCCTGCCGGAAATTAAAGACTATGTCGTGGCCATGCGCCGCCACTTCCACCAACATCCCGAACTCTCCTTTGAGGAATTTGAGACCACTAAAGCCATCGCCAAAGAGCTGGACAAGATGGGGATCCCCTATGAGCTCTCTCAGGAAGAGCCCGGGGTGGGTCTGGTCGCCCTCATCGATTCCGGCCGACCGGGGAAGGCCCTGGCCCTCCGGGCCGACATCGATGCCCTGACGGTCTTTGAAAAGAATGAGGTTCCCTATAAATCCCAGGTAGAAGGGAAGATGCACGCCTGCGGCCACGATGGACACACCGCCATCCTTCTGGGCGCGGCAAAGCTCCTGAACGAATGTCGGGATGATTTTGACGGAAAAATTTACCTCATCTTCCAGCCGGCGGAGGAACTGGGTCTGGGGTCCAAGTACATGATGCGCCAGGGACATTGGCTGGAGGAAGTGGACAATATCTTCGGCGCCCACGTCTGGGTCCACCTCCCGGTCGGCACCGTCTCCGTGGAAGCCGGAGAACGGATGGCCGCCGGGGATATGTTTGAGATCAAGATCCACGGGAAGTCGGCCCATGGGTCTGAGCCCCAGTCCTCGGTGGATGCTGTCCTTGTGGGCTCTGCCGTCGTCCAGGCCCTCCAGGCCATGGTTTCCCGGACCTACTCCCCCCTGGACTCCGTCGTGGTCAG
Organism: Bacillota bacterium; assembly: GCA_029003555.1. Taxonomy (GTDB): domain Bacteria; phylum Bacillota; class Clostridia; order Tissierellales; family Peptoniphilaceae; genus Kallipyga. Next base: position 5,641 of record JAQYCE010000003.1, read on the forward strand.
TGTGGGGACCTTCGAAGCAGGAACTCGGTTTAACATTATCGCCGGCGAGGCCCGGCTCACCGGAACCTGCCGCTACTTCACCCAGGAAATCGCCGACCGGATCGACATCGACATGGACCGGATCATCAAGGGGGTCTGCGAAGCCTATGGGGCCGGCTACGAGCTGGAATATAATAAAGTCATGGGCCCTCTAGCCAATGACCCCGCTTCATCGGAAATCGCAGAAGGGGCCGCCCGCAAGGTCCTGGGACCGGATGCCCTGATCAAGATGAAGAAGGTGACGGGCGGGGAGGACTTCTCCTGGTATCTCAAGGAAAAGCCCGGCTGCTTCGCCTTCATCGGGGTCGGGAACCCGGATAAGGGAGCCTCTTACTCCCACCACTCCGACCACTTTGATATGGATGAGGATGCCTTAGCCGGGGGCGCCGGGGTCTATGCCCAATATGCCCTTGACTACCTTAACCAATAAAATCCGCCAGCCTATAGAGGAGGGCTGAATTCCTCCCCACCCATGGCCTGGATGGCCGTTGGTGAGAAAGATTTCGCTCAATAATAATTTTTTTGCTTCCTCCTGGATTTCCTTTATACTGTATCCAGGAGGTATTTTTTTATGGAAAAAATTGCAAAGGTTTTACTTATACTTATGCTCACCGTTGCTCTGGTCCTAGGGACTGTAACCACGGCCAAGGCTTGCACAGGTCTCTTAATCGGTTCCGACCTAACGGAAGACGGGTCAACCATCATCACCCGTACAGAGGACCTGGAAGTTAACCACAACAAGATCTACATGATCCACGAAGCCGGAAAACACAAGAAGGGCGAAGTCATCAAGGACGTTTCCTATGATGAAGAAAAGGGCTATGAGTTCACCATGCCCCACGACTCCTTCCGCTACACTTCCGTATCGGATACCACCCCGGAATACGGCATCTTCGATGAAGCGGGCTTCAACGACCAGGGCCTGATCGCCGATATGACCGTCTCCGCATCCTGCCATGAGAAGGTCCAGGAGGTGGATCCTTACCTGGACGGCAGCGATGAAAGCAAGCCCATCGGCATCAGCGAGGGTGTCATCACGACCGTCGTTCTTTCCACTGCATCCACTGCCCGCGAAGGAATCCAGTTGGTGGCCAATGAAGTCGCGACCAAGGGAACCGCTGAAGGAAATGCCTTTGTTCTAGCGGATAAGGATGAGGTTTGGTACATGGAAGTCTATTCCGGCCACCAATTCCTCGCCATGAAGTATCCCAAGGATAAATTCTCCGTCTTCCCCAACTCCTTCTGGATCAATGAAGTCACCCTGGAAAAGGGCGAAGAAACCGACAACTACATCACCAGCAAGGATGATAACTACATCTACTCCAAGGGGATTTTTGAAACCGCGAAAAAAGCCGGTACCTTAGTCGGCGATGAAAAAAAGGGCGTCATCGACCTCTTTGCTTCCTATTCCGAAGAGACCCTGTCCGACTCCAACAAGTCCAGAGCCTGCTCCGGTATTTTGGCCATCAACCCCGATGCCAAGGTCTCCATGGACAGCCAAACCTATGATTTCCTCCAGGACGCTCCCCAGCGGAAGCTCACCGTCAAGGACGCCATGAACTTCACCCGGAACCGTCTGGAAAACATCACGGAGGAAGAAGCCAACGACCGTGGTCGTGACAGCCTCTACCCCATTGGAAACCGGAACACCATGGAATCCCATATCTTCCAGATTCCTGCCAATGCGTCCAAGGAAGAACCCGGCGTCATGTGGTTGACCCTGGGATCCCCCCTGGTCCAGCCCTATGTTCCCTACTATCCTAACCAGACAGCGGCTATTCCTGAGGTCCAGAATCCGACCAACGATCCTGAGCCCGGAAAGTCCCACTATTGGACAGTCATGGACATCCTCCATATGGTGGAAGCCAACCGGAAGGATATGATGGAAATTATCCGTCCTGAGGTGGAGAAGCTGGAGAATGAACTCATTGCCAAGACCGACATTGCTGCAAAGGGTGACCGGACAGAAGAGAACAAGAAGGATGCCCAGCAGGCCTTTGACCTTCTGAAGGATCTCCACGGCAAGGTTCAGGTCAAATACGATGAATTCCTCAAGGACCAAGACTACACTTCCGTATTCTATGGCCGGAGAAAGACCGCTGACTTCACCAATATGTCCATCGCCGTTCCTAAGGGAACCGCTGACACCTACCTCAACCTTTCCGTCAGCCCGGAAGATGAGAAGTCCGGCAAGATCGAGATCGTTGATAACTACGGTAACCCCGTTGAGAAGCTGGCCAACGAAGTCCTCTTCTCCCTGCCCAAGTCCGCTTTTGCCGACAAGCCTGAAATCAAGGCCGGCGACCAGGTAGTTGAGCTCAAAGAAGATGGCGATAAGTACACCTTCTCCACCGACCAAACCGCCTTCACCTATGCAGTAGCCGGCGAAGAGGCTCCTGCTGAAACCAGCGAGGCCCCAGCAGAGTCTTCTGCCGCCCCGGCTGAAAGCTCCTCTTCATCCGGTGTCCCGACCTGGCTCATCGGACTCATCGTCCTCGGTGCCGTTGTCGGTGGCTATGCGGCTTACAAGAATTCCAAGAAGAAAAAATAAATAGGGAGGTAAACATGACCTTACGTATGTACAGGTCATCGTTTCCGATAGCGGGTTAACCAACATCTAATTTCCCTTGTTAGAACCACTAACACAAGCTCCTTCGACCAAGGAGCTTGTGTTTTTTTATATAAAAAGTCATAAAATGGGTTAAAAATATGCCTCATGGGAGTTGACAGCGAAAGAGACCCTTGGCTATAATCTACTTAGTTAGTCATAACTAACGTTCTTTTCTAACTTAGTTAGCTATAGCTAACTTTAACTTAGAAGGGAGGTTTTGAAGACCTATGCCCATTGAAGAGAAGGTCGTCTATTATGCGGCACCTACTCTAGCCGGTTGTAAGGTAGCCAACCTCATCAACCTGGCCAAAACCATCTGCTGTCAGGAAGATCTGGACGAATGCAGACGAAGGCTTTGTGGGGCCGGGATTGACCTAAAAATACTCCGGGAGAATGCTTCCTCCTGCCTCCTCTATATCTACCGGCGGAGCGCCCTGGAAGAACTCTTACATACGAAACAAAGCCGTCAATTCCTTTCCAGCTACGGCTATCAAGATTTCACTATTCCAGGTGCCCTGGACCAGCTGGCAGACCATTTTAAGAACCCTGCCCTCTTCCCCCATGAGGTGGGCCTTTTTCTGGGCTATCCTTTTAACGATGTGGTGGGCTACATCACCCACCAAGGCAAAAATGCCAAACTCATTGGCTATTGGAAGGTATATGACAATGAGGAAGCGGCAAAGGAAACCTTCTGTCTCTACAACCATTGCCGGAAGGAGCTCTGTGCTCGCTTCCACCAAGGAGAAGCCCTGGCGGACCTATCCGCACTCGGCTAAAGGAAAGGAAAGATCATGAAAAAAGTTGCAATTGTCTACTACTCGATGACCGGGAATACGGAAGCCATGGCGGAAAAAGTTCTGGCCGGTGTGGAAGAAGGAGGGGCCGAGGCCACCCTTTTCCCCTCATCCGCCTTTACCGCCGATATGGTGGATTCCTTCGACGGGATCGCCTTTGGGTGCCCCGCCATGGGCGATGAGGAGCTGGAAGAAGAGGAATTTGAACCCCTCTTCACGGCCTGTGAAGACAAACTGGGCCAAAAGCCCATCGTCCTCTTTGGCTCCTATTCCTGGGCGGACGGAGAGTGGATGATCCTCTGGAAGGAACGCTGCGCCACCGCCAATCTCAACGTAGTTGGCACAACAATCGCCTATGACCATCCCGATGAAGAAGCAGAAAAGGCCTGCCAAGACCTGGGCAAGTCCCTGGCGGAGGCCCTGGGCGCATAAAAAGCCCAGTAAAATACCAGGTCCCTACTGGACCTATCTTCCTAAAAATCCCGGCCGAGGAATCCTTCCTCCGCCGGGATTTTGATTTTTACTCCAGATTTTGAAGGGCAGCCAAGATGGTCTCCTGACTCGCCTGGGTCTGGCCATTGACCAGCTGGGGGGACCCCCCTCCCTTAATCCCCAGGGGCTCCCTGACCTGGTCCAACCAGTCTCTGGCCTTACCCTCAGCCGAGGCAAAGACCAGGTTCCACCTTCCCTGGTCTTCAGAAAGGAGGACCTTGGATAACTTCTTCTCAAAAACCAGCTTTTGCCCCAGCTGACGAAGGCCTCCCCCATCATAGCCGGATAAGCAGGCCACCAGGTCATCTTGACCTGCTAAACGGTCAGCCTCCAGGTCAACCAGCCTTTCCTCCAGGGCCTTCTTTTCCTCTTTTAACTGAAGTTCACCGGCCACCAAAGCTTCTACCCGGTCCTGGAGCAAGGCCTCGTTCGCTTGCAGGGTCCCCTCCAACTTCCTGAGTAATGCCTCTTTTTTTGCCAGAAGGCGTCCCACTGTCGGGCCCATGGCCAGGTGAACCCGAGTGCCTCGAGAGGTCTTTTCCGCACTGAAGATCACGCAGGCCCCGATCTCCCCCGTTGAATGAACATGGGGCGTAGAACAGGGTTGTTCATCCAAATCCCCATATTTCACCATCCGGACCTCATCATATGCCTGGTAGGCGGGGTCCGGGTAGTCCTTCCCGGGAATATAGGTTAGCTCTAGAGGAACATCCCGGAGGATGGCCCCATCAATATAAGCCTGGAGGTCGTCCAGGTCCTTGTCCGTCACTTCCTTCTGGTCCACCTCAAACCATTGGTTTTCTTCCCTGGTCCCAATGGCAATGATGACATGACCCCTCTTTTCATAATAGCCGTCGAAGAGGTGGAGGCAGCTTTGAGCAGAAGTGTTGGTCAGCCGGGTATCCGGATCCACCTCCATATGGATGGGGTTGGATAGGTTCCCCTCCACCCGGTGCCAGACCCGGTCACCTTCCCAAAAAACCTCTGTTACAGGCAGGCCGTTGATCTTTCCTTTGTCGGAAGGCATCCCCCCTTTATCTCCCCAAAAAACGGTTTGGTCGAAAGTGTAGGCGCCGTCCTTTTCCTGGCTAATTCTTGTATCTAAAGTAAGCTTCCAAAAATCATCATAGATCTTTTCCATCGTCCATCCTCTCTATTTCTTGATCTCCTTCACTAAATCCTTTGCCATATCCAGGATCATCTTCGTTTCTTCCTGGTTAAACTGACCCTGGCAGGTCTTCCGAATGTCCTCATAGTCGTAGGCTGCCGATTCGACGACCGCTTGAAAATATTCAGCCAGGATTTCCTTATTTATTCCATGAGGAGTGGAGAAGTTGAGCTCGAAAGAAATAACACCATTATCCTCATCATACTTGAAGGAGCCGTAGTGCATGTAATAGTTTTTCTTCGCCAAAAGAGTGCAAAGGGGAAATTCATAAGTAGGATCCACTAAAATGGGGAGGACGGCTTCAATGCCACAGGCTCTGGGATTGACCTGGCAGTAGACATTAATATCCAGCTTAATGCCCTCGACGTCTAGGCCCAGCTCAAAGAGGGCCTCATCCCCTCGGATGCCCTGGTTCTCATAAGACCAATCATTTTCTTTCAGAAATTTTTCAACCACAGAAGAGTCCCGGTCCAGGGCGATTTTCTCTTCTTCACTGATTTCAACCGGATCTTCCTCTTCCCCATCATCCTCCTCAAAAAAATCGACGATGAATTTCTCGAGCGCTTCTTTGACCACTTCCTCAGGAGGATCCTCTCCCAGAACTTCCTTCAGGGCCTGGAGACCGGAAAGAAATTCCTCTTCCAGGGCCGCCTCTTCCCCATCCAGACCCAGCTTTTGTTTAGTGACTTCAGCGATCATTTGGTCGAGTACATTTGCCATCTTACCTCCTCCTTTCGGTCCTTCCTATTCCCGATGCTTTTTCATCTCCCATTTATTACACCCTATATTCACAAAAATTTCAATGATCTTTCTTTTAATCACCGGTAATTAATGCGATGAGAACAAGAATGACGAGAAGAATACCTAAGAGGCGGAGGATTATCCCCACAGCGATATAAGCTAGGGCCATAGCTAAGATGAAGGCAAAGGCAAAGAGGAGACAGCATAGAGGAGAAAGAAGGTATTCAAACCAGCGGTGGCTATGGGTGTGGCGGCCCGGAGCCCACTTCCGGTTGAAATGGATGGTCCCGATGAAGCCGGAAATGCAGCTTCCTACCGTTCCGATCTTGGTGACCGTCTCGTTCTCTGTCACTGAATAGATAAGGCCGGGAAGGGTGCGATGACCCAGGTAATAGAGGATAGTCAAAGAAACCAGGAGGGTGATGGGCCAAAAGAGAGAGAGCCGGGAAAAGATCGAGGGCGTGGTAGATCCGGCAACCGAAGACCTGACCGGTGCCGCGGGACCGGCGGTAGCGGTCGCAGGAGCCGGGCTGGGAGTCACCCGGACAGTGACCACCGGGGGCCTTGGCGTCCTCTTTTTCGATGGAAGCTTTTCCGCGGAGGCCTGGATACTCTCCTCCATGGCGGACTGGTGGCGGTGGTCAGCTTCACAATAGGGACAGACCCTGTTTTTCTCCCAATAATAATGGCTGGCATTCTTCCCACAAGGGGTCACTTCCTTCCGGAAGCGGATCAGGGCTTCTTTCCACTCCTCCGGCCTTGGTCGAAACTTGGGGCGGTCGATACCATCAATAAAAGCCCTCTTAAATAGATCCCGGAAATAGGGAGGGAGGGACACAATATCAGGGGCATAGCCGGGTGTCGTAAAATGGGGAATCTTCTGGAAAAAGGGACTTTCCCCGGCTTCAATCCGCTGGTCCAGGGTTTTTCTGGGAGGATCCGACCTCTTTCCCTTGCTTTCTAACTGGCAGCTAAAGGGGTGGCAGCCGTTCATGAGCATGCGGAAGCAGTGGACAGCCAAAGAAAAATTATCCGTTTCCTCCGTGAATGTATCGCCGGGACAGTCCGCATAGGTCCGACCCTTACATTTTCTGATGAGCTCCGGGGCAACGTAGCCGGGGGCGCATACCTCGCAGGGGAAGGTCTTTCCCCCACTCGTGAAGTGAAAGGAGTCCACATCCAGGAAACAGACGGTATAGTCGTCCCGAATTTTTAGGTTGTCCGGGTTTCCGTCGCCAAAGACCAGGCCGACCCGGTGGATCCGGTCCACCAGATCCGCCAGGCTGATCAGGCAATCGATCCGGTCTTTGATGGTCACATGGAGGTTGTCCTTGGCCGGGTAGACGTAGAGGTCATCCAATTCCTTGGTGGACCGGATCTTATTCATGCCGAAGCCAATGAAATGATGGCTCTGATTGTAAATTGACGACAAGGGCCAGGCTAAGTCCGATTCAAGCCGGGAACGTTGAAAAGAAGGGCTGGCGCCGATCTTGACCATTTCCAGGATTTTCTCCCGACGCTTGTCCGCATCGGCTTCCCGGTGGTATACCTTGACCAGCTTTTGGGGGTAGCCAATAATCTCGAAGACTTTGGCCTCTCCCCCGGAGCCCAGGGCCCGGTCGGTCAGGTGGATTCTTTGTCCTGCATGATCGTAATAGCGAGTCATTCTCATCCCACCAATCTACTATTCCCGCTTATAAAGGGCGATAAAAATCCCAATAGGAAAGGGGGACCAGGCTCATCTCTCTTTTTTCCCTTTCCCGTTCCGGATAGAGCCTGGCTCTGGCCGCTTCCTGGAGGGAGGCCCAATCAGGCCTATTATAGTAATCCTCCTCCAGTCTTTTCGCCGGCCGGGAGGGGTCGAAGAGGACGACGATGGTCTTATCGTCATCGATCAGGCGGCGGGGGTAGTTCTCCAAATAGGACCTGGCTGCCTTCTCCAAGGCCTTGACGGACCGGAGACTTTCCTCCTCCCGGTCCATAAAGCGCCGGGCCAGGGCAACGTGGACCTTGACTTCCTCCCGGCGAAGGAGGGGAGGGTTGACCTCCTCCCAAACCCCATCCGTCATCACCATGACGGAAGAAACCGGCTCATGGACCTCCCCGAAGACCCATTTATCCGGTCCGGAACAAAGGGGGAAGACATGGCCATCCTCGTCCCGCTGCTGGGTCGTCAGGGCCCGATAATGACCGTCTTCCATGAGGGCAACCGCCCCGCTATCCCCGGATTGGCCATAAAAGACCTTCCCCCGGTCAAAAATGACCAGGCAGAGGGTGGTGTCGTATTGGTTGGAGGGAT
>JAQYCE010000004.1 GCA_029003555.1 Bacillota bacterium
CATGACCAAGCTTTCGTGGAAGTGGAGACCCCCTTCTTGGGCAAGCCGACTCCGGAAGGAGCCCGGGACTACCTGGTCCCCTCACGCGTCAATCCCGGCTATTTTTATGCCCTTCCCCAGAGCCCCCAGCTCATGAAGCAGCTCCTCATGATCGCCGGAACCGACCGCTACTACCAGGTCGCCCGTTGTTTCCGGGATGAGGACCTCCGGGCCAACCGCCAGCCGGAATTCACCCAGGTGGACATCGAAATGTCCTTTGTGGATATGGATGATGTCATGGCCATGAACGAAGAGCTCCTGGTTTACCTCTTTAAAGAGTTCAAGGGGATTGAACTGAAACGCCCCTTCCCCAAGATGTCCTATGACGAAGCCATGGCAAAGTATGGTTCGGATAAGCCGGACCTCCGCTACGGCTTTGAGATCCATGACCTGTCGGGAATCGGGGAGACGGCCGATTTTGACCTTTTGAAAGTATCATCCGAAGATGGCGATGCCGTCCTGGGGATTAACTTCAATGGCCTTGCGGAAAATTATACCCGTAAAAAGCTGGATAAGCTGGCCTCCTATGCCAAGGGGATCGGGGCGTCCGGCCTCCTCTGGTTGAAAAAGGAAAATGGGGAAGTAGCTTCTTCCTTCAACAAATTCCTGACCGACGACCTGGTGGCCTATCTTGACCGGGAGCTGGGCCTTCAAGAAGGGGACCTGGCGGTCATGATGGTCGGAAACCGGGCAAAGACCCAGGATTATATGGGCATGGTCCGGATCCATATGGCCGGAGAAAACCTGACCTTCGATCCTGAAGACTTTGCCATGACATGGATTGTGGACTTTCCCATGTTCGAATACTCTGAAGAGGAGGGCCGGTATGTGGCCATGCACCACCCCTTTACCCACCCGGTGGAAGAAGATATTCCCCTCCTGGACAAGGAACCGGAAAAGGTCCGGGCCAAGGCCTACGATATTGTCATTAATGGAGATGAGTGCGGGGGAGGGTCTATCCGTATCAACAATGCTGAACTCCAGAACAAGATCTTCCAACTCCTAAAACTTACCCAGGAGGATATTGACAACCGCTTTGGCTTCTTCACCGAAGCCCTCCAATACGGAACTCCACCCCACGGCGGAATTGCTTATGGTTTGGACCGCCTGGTCATGACCTTGATCGGGAGAGATTCCATCAAAGACGTCATTGCCTTCCCTAAGACCCAGACGGCTTCCGACTTAATGACCCAGGCGCCGACCTCGGTAACCCGGGACCAGCTGGATGAGCTCCATCTCAAGGTGGAAACGGACCAATAGATCCCGTCGAGTCCGATTGATCGACCCGAGAAAGGGGATAGACGATGAAAAACAATGGATTTGTAATAGAAAATAAAGAGGGCCTTTCCCATATTTTAGTTTACCGGGAGGAGGCCTGCGGGTCCTGTTCGGCCTCCGGCATCTGCAAGAGCAAGAAGGCCTCTACCCAGTGGGTGAGGAATTCCTTGGATGCCCAGCCGGGGGATACAGTCTCCCTGGATATGCCCGACCACATCTTCATCGGGTCGGTCTTTATCCTTTATGTCCTCCCCCTCCTCCTCTTCTTGGCGGGCCTCTTTTCCATCTATCTGGTGACGAAGGATGAGGTCCTGTCTTTCTTAGGAGGCCTGGTGGGGCTGGGATTTTTTTATGTCATTGCCCGCCGGATCGACAAGTCCGCCTCCAAGGATATGGTCAAGATGGTCCGGATTCTCTCCCAGGAGGAGTTGGGCACCATCACCTCCTGTCTGGACAAGAAGGGGGACGACAACGATGGCGGAGACCAGGATTTGGGGGTTTCCCATGTCTAGACCGGTTGTCGCCATTATTGGCCGCCCCAATGTGGGCAAGTCCACCCTCTTCAACCGTCTGGTCGGTGGCCGGGTATCCATCACCGAGGATACCCCGGGCGTTACCCGGGACCGGCTCTACCGGGAGGTGGAATGGCAGAACAATTACTTCCTCCTCATGGATACCGGGGGACTGGAGTTGGGGTCCGATGACGTCTTTGCCAAGGAGATTGAAATCCAGGTGGATATGGCCCTGGAAACCGCCGACCTCATCCTTTTTCTAGTGGACGGTCGGGAGGGGGTCTCCAACCTGGACCGGATGATCGCAGAAAAACTCCATAAAGGGGGACGGGACCCTCTGGTGGTCGTCAACAAGGTGGATACCCACCACACCCCGGATACGGTTTATGAATTCTATGAGCTGGGCTTCCCCGACATGGCCATCATCTCCGCCGAGCAGTCCTTCGGCCTGGGCGACCTCCTAGATGACATTATTGATCGCCTCCCCAAGGAAAGCAGCCATTCCATCGAATCGGACGCCCTGAAGATTTCCGTCATCGGAAAGCCCAACGTGGGCAAGTCCTCCCTGATCAACCAGCTCCTGGGGGAGAACCGGATGATTGTGACCAACATACCCGGAACGACCCGGGATGCCATCGACTCCTATTATGAGAGGGATGGCAAGGAATACATCCTCATCGACACGGCCGGGATGCGGCGCCAGCGGTCCATCGACAACCTGGTCGAGCGCTATTCCGTCATCCGGACCCTCTCTTCCGTCGACCGGTCCGAAATGTGCCTCTTCCTCATCGATGCCATCATGGGGGTGACGGAACAGGACAAGCGGATTGCGGGCTATGCCCATAACAATGCCAAGGCCTCGATTATCGTCGTGAACAAGTGGGATCTGGTGGAAAAAGAAACCAATACCATGAAAGAGTATGAGGATAAGATCCGAAACGACCTGGCCTTCATGCCCTATTCCCCGGTGGTCTTTATTTCCGCCAAGACCGGCTACCACATCGCCCAGCTTTTTGAGACCATTAACCGGGTGGATGACAACTATTCCTACCGGATGCCGACCTCCCTCTTCAACCAGGTCCTCCGGGATGCCACTATCATGAGCCCTCCTCCGACGGACAAGGGCAAGCGGCTGAAGATATACTATGGGACCCAGGTCACCACCCGTCCCCCCAAGATCATCTTCTACTGCAACGATGCCGATATGTTCCATTTTTCCTACATGCGGTATCTTGAAAATACCATTCGGAAGAATTTTTCTTTCGAAGGAGTTCCCCTGGTCCTGGAAGCCAGAGAAAGAAAGGAGCGGGAAGAATGAATATTCTTCTGACCATCGGTGCGTATTTATTGGGGTCATTTCCCTCCGGTTACCTGGTCGGAAAGTGGCTGGCCAACAAGGATATCCGTCAGTATGGATCCGGAAATACCGGGGCGACCAATGCCCTCCGGGTCTTGGGTCCCAAGGTAGGCCTGATCACCTTCCTCCTGGATTTTTTCAAGGGTGCTTTTCCATGCTTTTTAGCCCTCCACTTTCATATGCCGGAGTGGACCCTGGCCCTGACCATGATTGCAGTCAGCTTGGGCCATTGCTATTCAGCCTTCTTGGGCTTTAACGGAGGAAAGGCAGTGGCGACCACCTGTGGAATTTACTTCATCATGGACTACCGGATCCTGGTCGTCTTTGCCATTGTTTTCTTTATCCTGGTCTTTGCGACCGGCTACGTTTCCCTGGGCTCCCTCTCTTCCAGCCTGGCGGGAACCATCTTTGCCGTCATTTTCTCCCCCTACGGGGCATGGGTGAAAGTGGCCTTCCTGGCCTTGGTCACCATCATCTTTTACCGGCATTCTTCGAATATCGGCCGTCTCCTTCGGGGAGAGGAATCATCCTTCAAAAAGAAAAAGTAGGTTTTTATGGTTGACGTCAAGTTTTCATCGAGGAAAAAAATTGTTCTGGCTGGCATCCTCCTTTTCCTGGTCCTGGTTCTTGTCCTCTTTAGCCTCTTCGGGTATACTAAGACCTTCACGGTCATGCCCCAGGAAAGGCTCCAGACTGCGGAGGAGGGGGAGGGACTCTTTGTCTTCTACCAATATGCCCCCCTCCTATATTCCGGCGAAGATATGTCCGGACTCGATCTTGATCCCAACCAAAGATACCCGGACCGGACCCCCTTGGGAAATTTGACGGATTCCCTTCGTGCCAAGGGAAAGGAAATCCTCGACCACCGGGAAAGCCTCCGGTCCAAGGGCGACCGAGTCCAAGCCATTCATTTCCCCATCGAAGGAAGGATGCCCCTGCTTCCGGCAGCCATAGGGGAGGGGGGCGACCGGGAGAATTATCAAACCCCCTTTTCCACCCAGAGCCGGGAGGGGAATCATTCCTACCCCATTTTAGGGGATGACCGGCCGGTTCCTGACCTGAATGAGAAGGCCAGGGACTGGGAAGAAGACTATATCGAAAGCTGCCTTTCTTCCGGACAAATCCTCTCCTCTCCCTATGGCCGGATCCTTCTTTCGACGGATGGCCTGGAGGAGTGGATCACCCCCTCTATTCTTTCTGCCCTAGGACCCGGAGACGTCCGGGGAAAGGCCCTGGGTCTTCCCAAGCGACAGGAAGGTCTGACTTTTGTTGAAGACCGGGTCTTTTACTTGGTGGTGGACCTGGGACAGAGTGTGGGGGAGAGGGACTTTCAGCCCGGTCAAAGAGTAAGTTTGCAGATTGACGGATCCACTGACCTGGAAGGCCGTTTGGACCGGATGGTGGAAAGCAAGGAGGGGGAGGCCCTCTACATCTTTTCCATCCGTCAGGGTTTTTCCAAGATTTTAGAAAAAAGATATTGTTCCGTCAAACTCCTCGAGGACCAGGAAGATGCCTTTCTTCTTCCGATCAATACCGTGGCCAGTGACGAAAAGGGCCAGTCCTATTGCTTCCGCCTGGACAGGACCAATTCCGCTCAAAAGGTCCCGGTCAAAATCCTGGAGAAAAAAGGCGACTATCTCTACGTTTCCGCAAAAGCTCCGGAGGATCCCAAGCTTCCTCGCCTTTCCGCCTACGACCAGGTCCTCTATAAGCCGGCAGCCATCCAAGAAGGAAAGAACTATTAGTTGGAGAAGAAAGGGGATAAGACCATGTCCGTAAAAGAAAATCTTGATGATATTCAGAACCGGGTCATCCGGTCAGCGGAGAAATTCGGTCACTCCTGGGAGGACATCCACCTGGTGGCTGTGACCAAGTTTGTGGATGAGGACCGGATCCGTCAGGCCCTGGATTGGGGCGTTAAGGAAGTGGGGGAAAACCAGGTCCAGGAGATCGAGCGGAAAATGGCGATTTTTCAAGGCGCCCAAGTCCACATGATCGGCCAGCTCCAGTCCAATAAGGTCCGAAAATTAACCCAAGGGGTGGCCCTGATCCAATCCATTGACCGGAAATCTCTCCTTAAGGAAATAAACCGGATCGGCCAAAGAGAAGATATGATTTTCAAGGGCCTCATCCAAGTCAATAATGCCAAAGAAGAAGGGAAGGGGGGAGTCTACAAGGAGGACTTACCCGAACTTTTAGACTATGTCGAGAGCTTGGACCATGTCCAAATTGAAGGGCTCATGAATATCGCCCCCTTTTTGGACGATCCGGAGGAGGTCCGTCCTTACTTCCGAGATATGCGAAATTTATTCGAAAAAATCAGTCAGATAAGCTATAATCAAATCAAAATGAATATATTATCGATGGGAATGACTCACGATTATGAGGTTGCCCTGGAAGAAGGGGCCAATATGGTCCGGATCGGGCGGGCTATTTTCGGCGAGAGGGATTACAGCAAATAAGGAGGAAGCATGGGTTTTTTTGACAAGATGAAGAATGTCATCGGCGTAGAAGATGACTACTATGATGATGATTACACCGATGATTACAGCAACGACTACGGTCGGGATGACAAGGAAGAAGTAGAGGCCCAGGAGCCTGCTGCTGCGCCTTCCTATTCTTCGACCTATTCCGCCGCTTCCTATAGCTCAGGATCTACCACCAGCCGACGTGCTTCCAATGTTGTGTCTATGGCGGCAACAAATCCGAAGAGCCGGATCAACATCCATGAGGCCATTGAATATGATGATGGGGCCAAGGTCATCCAGTCCATTGCCCAGGATAAGACGGTGGTTCTTAATCTGGAATTGGTCGAGCCCGACAAAAAGCAGAGAATTTTTGACTTTGTCAACGGTGGTCTCTTCGCCCTGGATGGAAAGATTGAGAAGGTCACCAAGGATATCTACATTCTGACTCCAAAGGGTGTCCAAGTGGACAAGAAGACCAAGGAAACGGTCGAGAAGGATTCTCCCTACCAGCTTTAACGATGATTTCTCTTTGGCATTCCGCACCCTCCCGGTTGGAATGCCTTTTTTTTCTTTTTTTAAGCCGTAATAATGGGACAGTTTGGGACGAATACAGGGAAATTCGGGCCCTTTTTCTCCCAAATACCCTTTATGATAAGGATGGTGGTGTATGTCAATTTTGATAATCAGCCTGGTCGTTATTGGTCTGGACCAGGTCAGCAAGTGGTGGGTGGTTGAGAACCTGGCTTCCGGAAAGAAGATTCCGGTCCTGGGATCTTTTATGGAATTTTCCTATTTGGAGAATCGGGGGGTGGCCTTTGGCATGGGCCAGGCCCTAGCTCCTCTTTATCCCGTTTTAGCCTTGGCCATCGTTGCCGGCCTGCTTTATTTTTATCATAAAGAACTCAAAGGGAAATCCCGCCTGGTCGACTTTTCCACAGCCTTCATCGTGGGTGGGGCCATCGGCAATGTCATCGACCGCCTGGTTCATTTCTTCGTCGTGGATTTCATCAGCCTCCATTTCGGGTCCTATTCTTTCCCGGTTTTCAATGTGGCGGATTGCTTTGTCACCCTTGGCGTTCTTATTCTTCTTGTCTATTTCTTCTTTTTCAGCGAAGAGAACAAAGAGAAAGGAGGGGAGGACCATGACCGTAGAGATCGGGAATGACTGGGATGAGATCCTGGTCGATGAATGGCAGAAGCCCTATTATCAGGAGTTGAGGACCCTCCTTATTGAAGAATACCGCCATTATCGGGTCTACCCCCCGGCTGATCACATCTTTGATGCGCTCAAGTATGTTCCTTTTCAGGACTGCAAGGTGGTCATCCTGGGCCAGGATCCCTACCACGGCCCCAAACAGGCCAATGGCCTCTCCTTTTCCGTTCAAAAAGGTATGCCCATCCCGCCGTCTCTCCAGAACATCTACAAGGAGTTGGAGGAGGACCTGGGGATCACTCCGCCCGGGCATGGGGATTTGACGGCCTGGGCCCGGCAAGGTGTTCTTCTACTGAATGCTTCCCTGACGGTCCGGGCCCATGCGGCCAATTCCCATGCCAATATCGGCTGGCAGGTCCTGACCGACCGGATCATCCGGGACCTGGGCCGGAGGGATAAGCCCCTGGCCTTTCTCCTCTGGGGTCGTTTTGCCCAGTCCAAGGCCAGGTATGTAACCAACCCCTCGTCCCTGGTCCTTTCCTCTGCCCATCCTTCTCCCCTTTCTGCCTACCGCGGCTTCTTCGGATCCCGGCCCTTCTCGAAAATCAACCAATTCTTAGAAGAAGTCGGTCAGGACCCGATTGACTGGAGGATCCCGGATGATAAATAAGGAAAAAGAGGCTTGGATCTCCTTTGATCTTTTGGAAGAGGAGGAAGTGGGAGACCGCCTGGACCGGGTCCTGGCCGACCGCTTTGAGGACCTATCCCGGTCAAAGATCGCCCAAGCCATCAAAAGAGGGGCCGTTCTGGTTAATGGAGGATCCGTCAAACCTTCAAGCCCGGTGGCCTATGGGGACCGTGTGGACCTGGACCGGGTCTTTTTTATGAAAGAAGAGATCAAGCCGGAAGCCATGGACTTGGACCTGGTCTATGAGGATGAAGACATCCTGGTGGTCAATAAAAAAGCCGGCCTGATCGTCCACCCCAGTGACCGGGTACGTTCAGGCACACTGGTCAATGGCTTGCTTTACCTCCGGGAGGAAGAGGGGCTCACCCTTTCCGATGTCAACGGAGAAGAGAGGCCCGGCATCGTCCACCGCTTGGATGCCCAAACCTCGGGTCTCTTAGTTGTCGCAAAAAATAATCCGGCCCACAGGGCTCTGGCCCAAGCCTTCCAGGACCGGGAGGTCAAAAAGTCCTACCTGGCCTTGGTGGAGGGGGACTGGCCGGTTGAGGATTTCCGGGTGGACCTTCCCATGGGAAGAAATCCTTCCAATCCGAAGAAGATGGCGGTGGTTGAAGGGGGGAAAGAAGCCATCAGCACTTTTTCCTGCCTGGCCCACCAGCCCAAGGCCTCCCTTCTTCAGGTGGACATTGAAACGGGACGGACCCATCAAATCCGGGTCCACCTGGCCCACTGTCACCATCCGGTGGTCGGAGACGGGGTCTACGGTTTTAGAAAGCAGAAGATCCGAACCAGCCACCAGATGCTCCATGCCTGGAAGGTGGACTTTCCCCATCCCCGGACCGGCCAATGGGTCAGTTTTGAAGCCGATCCGGATCCCGAATTTCAGCAAGTTCTGGATAAGCTGGGTTTTCCGGAAGCTTGGAAAAGGAGCCAGTGATTGTATAAATGAAAGGAAAACTTATGTTAGGACGCACCATGACCTGTCAGCTTGACGGTCTTTCGGTGGGGATTGTTCAGGTGGAAGCGGAGACCCTTGGCGGGTTCTCCGCTTTTTCTATTGTCGGCCTGGCCGGTCCCTCCATTCAGGAATCCAAGGAGCGGGTTCGCTCTGCCATGCGGGCCTCGGGGATCGCCCTCCCGCCCGGAAAAATTTTGGTGAACCTCTATCCTGCGGATGAGCGAAAAAGCGGGACCCAATGGGACCTTCCCATCACTATGGCCCTGGCTTCGGCCATGGGCCTGGTTGATCCTAATCGATGCGAAAGGGCAGCTTTTGTGGGAGAACTCGGACTGGATGGCAGCCTCCGGCCCATTGCCGGTATCTTTCAAATGGTCTTGGGATTGGTTGGCAGGGTGGATGAGATCTATCTGGAGGAAAGCCAGGCCCGGACCTGTTCCACCATTGAAGGGATCCGAATTTATCCCGTAAAAAGTCTGGATGACCTTCTCAGATACTTCCGAGGGGAGAAAGAAATTTTACCATGTCCCCTTAGATCATTAACTAGAAATCCGGGAGAGAAGGATAGCCTCTTGGACTTCAAGGAAATAAAAGGGCAAGACCAACTTAAGAAAATCATGGTCCTTTCCGTCTTGGGTCACCACCACCTCCTTTTCATTGGTCCGCCGGGGAATGGAAAATCCATGGCCCTGGAAAGGGCTGGAACCATCCAGCCTGACCTGGAGGGTCAGGCCCTTCGGGAGGTCATGGGGGTCCGGTCCATCTTTACCGGAAGGGAAGAGGAGATCCTCTCCACCCGGCCACCCCTCCTTAGTCCCCATTATTCCATCACCCGAGCTGGACTCGTTGGGGGAGGAAGTCCTATCCAGCCGGGGGTGATTACCAGGGCCCACCGGGGAATCCTGGTATTGGATGAACTTCCCCTATTCTCAAACGAATGCTTGGATGCCCTCCGTCTTCCTATGGACCGGAAGGAAATCTCTCTTCTCCGGAACCACCGAAGCCGAACTTACCCCTCGGACTTTCTCCTTCTTTCAGCGATGAATCCCTGCCCTTGTGGCTATTATGGTTCACCTGACCATGACTGTGCTTGCTCTCCCCACAAGGTCAAATCCTATCGAGAGAAGATCTCTCAACCGCTTTTAGACCGTTTTGATATGGTGGTTGAAGTGGGACCAGCGGAAAAAACGAGGAAGAATTCGTCTGGGAAAGATTCCAAAACGATGAGGGAGGAAGTGGAGGAGGGGATCGACCGGATCCAATTCATGAAGGAGAGAGGACTTTGGCCCTTAGAGGTGAGCCGGGAAGGACAAAGTTTTTTGGACGATATTTCCAGCTACTTTCATCTGTCAAGCCGGAGTAAGAGGAAGCTGATTTCCCTGGCAAGGACTATCGCAATCCACCGGGGAGGTGACAAAATCTTGGATGAAGATCTTGCTGAAGCCTTTCAGTATCGAAGGGCCCGCTATAAATATTGGGAAAAATAACAAATAAGCTATCCAGTGGATTTATGACTTCATTAAGGGTATAATACTATTCGATAGTGAAGATTAAATGCATATATCTAGTGTTTTGTCAAGATGTTATTGAATATAAATCCAGAACTTTTAATTTTAGTTAAGTTTTAGAGAACCATGGAGGTGGAATTGTGAAGAATCAAAAAATCAAGCGTCAAGCAACTCGGACAATATTGGGCGTATCTTTGGCCGGCTTGGTAGTTTCCAGTGGACCAGTTGTCCAAGCAAACCCCATAGACTTGCCACAAAATGTATCAGAAAAAGCGATTTATGGTCATGGAGAGAGAAATGATTTTCTCGCGGAAAGATTATTAGGTCTAGAGATCAGCAAGGATATGATTCCCGGAAGTCTTCGGGCACCTGAAAATAATGAGTCAAATTACGCTGAAGATGAAGAGAAAATCAAAGACTTTAATGACTCTGAACGTTACCGTTCAACACAATTAGAACAAGGTGGGGGTGTTTCGGCTAACTTTGATAACCTAGACCATGAAAATGAGTTCATAGATGGATTTCGCTATAGAAGCTTAGAACCAAGTGCAACCAGTGCTGATATGACCCTTTGGGGTATCGAGATTGAATTTGATAAAGAGAAATCACAAAGAACCTATACAAATTTTTATTTTACTAATACCGGGCTGCTTGGTCCTCTTGTAGGTGTTGGTAATATACCTGCCAATGGTGTAGGAGAAAATCTTTCAGTAAAGGATGGTTTCAAAGATCCTACTTATAAAGCAAGTTCAGAGATTGAAATTATAGGATCTAGGGCTCAAAGGAACTTTAATTTATATGCTAATGAAGAAGATCTAAAATATATTAATAGTATTGAGAATAAGAATACTGTTATGGCTTGGCAAAGCAATTATCTAAAAGATAATCCGAATGGTCCTTTATGGGCTACCCAAGGACCTAGTTCTGCATATGGATTTGCAGTAAACCCATGGCCTAATGAAAATGATATGCTTTCACTTATTAAGTTAAATGGAAGTCATAATAAAAAAGAATTTGTCCAAGGACAAACTATTACAACTGATATAACAATAGAAAACCTTGACGACAATGCAAGAAAAAGATTAGTAGGTCAAGTTTATCACCCAATCACAGGTGAAATAGTACCAGGTGCGAAGGCTTATATAAATGAGCAAGATAAAGTGGTTATTGAAATGCCTAAAGGTGCAGTAGATGAAAATGGAAACATTAATAAAGACTCTATTTTCTACAGTGATCCAAAATACAAGGCACTTCAAAATTTGGAAGTTAAATTTTTAGCTCGTCCAAGAACAGCTGAAGAATTTACAGCTATTGCTGGAGCAAACGAGGGTACCTATACAGAAACAGGTGCTGGCACAGAAAAAATCAGCCACGATGGTAAAGAAGTTGAAGTTGATCTACAAGGTATTGACCGCTACGATCACTACAATCTAATTGGTAAATTCAACCTAAATATAGACGATACTGCCTTCCATGACCAAACCTATAAAACGAAGGACATAAAAACCAATGAATTAATTGAAACAACTTCCCAATCT
>JAQYCE010000005.1 GCA_029003555.1 Bacillota bacterium
CCCGACCGAATTGTCTCCCGGATCCTGGGGATGGGGGATGTCCTCACCCTGATTGAAAAGGCCGAAGCCTCCTTGGATGAGGAAAAGGCCCGGGAGATGGAGGCTAAGCTCCGGAAGTCCCAGATGAACCTGAATGACTTCTATGACCAGATCCAACAGATGAAGAAGCTGGGACCCCTGGAAGACATCCTGGGCATGATCCCGGGACTCAATCAAAAGGCGATAGCGGGAATGAATGTGGATGACAAACAAATCGTCCACATCGAAGCGATCCTCACGTCAATGACCGATGAAGAGCGCAGGAATCCCGATATAATAAATAGCTCAAGGCGTGAGCGTATCGCAAAGGGCGCCGGAACGTCTCCGGTGACCGTCAACCGTCTCCTAAAGCAGTTCAAGGAGACGAAGAAGATGATGAAGCAGATGAACAAGCTGAAAAAGAACAAGAAAAACCCCTTCCAGCGGTTTTTCAAGTAGGAGGAATGCATGGCTGTAAAAATTAGAATGAAACGCATTGGTGCAAAAAAGAGACCCTTTTACCGGATTGTTGTTGCCGACTCCCGTCGGGCCGTTAAGGGCAAGTTCATTGAAGAGATCGGCTTCTACAACCCCATTTCCGATCCCCGGATGTTCCGGATTAACGCCGATAAGGTCAAGGAATGGATGAGCAATGGAGCCAAGCCTTCGGATACCGTTAACCGCCTGTTTAAGGAGTATGGTGTCTATGAAGGGGAGGGAATCATTGAGCAGGGTTGCTCCAATGAAGCCAAACCCAAGAAGCACTATGATGCTGAACCCCTGCCTCCCAAGGAAGAAAGCGTAGAAGCTCCGGAAGAGGATGACCAGGAGGAAGCGGAAGCGGAAACTCAAGAGGCTGAAGCTGGCGAAGAAGCCACAGAAGAAGCGGAATAATTCCATGAGAGATTTATTGGAGATGATGGCAAAAAGCCTGGCTGACCACAAGGAAGACATCCTAATCGAAGAACGTTCCGAGGGCGGTGTTGTTGACTTAACCTTAAAGGTCAATCCCGAAGATATGGGTAAGGTTATCGGAAAGCAAGGCCGGATTGCCAATTCCATGCGACAAATTCTAAAGGCTTGTGCCATTAAAGAAAATGTGAAAGTCAGCTTGGAGATCGCTTCTCTCGATGAGTAATCCGGTATTTTTGGGTCAGGTTGTCCGACCCCATGGTGTAAGAGGGGGACTCAAGATCAAGGTTTCCGATGAGCGCCCTGACCGCTTTCAGGCGGGCCAGACTATCCTTTTAAAGGGACCGAGAGAAAGGGGAGAAGGGCAGACCTTTCAGGTCAAATCCTATTCGGAAGAGGGCCTTTTCGGCATCCTCTATTTGGAAGGCTGCCAAAGCCTGGACCGGGCGGAAGCCCTGAGGGGGTTTTCTCTCTACGTTGACCGGACCGACCTACCTGACCTTCCCCAGGACCGCTTTTATATCTTGGACCTGGAAGGTTTGGACGTGGTGAATGAAGAGGGTCTGGACCGGGGGAGGGTGGAATCCGTCCTATCCACATGGGCCAATGACGTTCTGGCCCTTCGTTACCAAGGACGGGAGATCCTCATCCCCTTTGTCAAAGCCTTTATCCGGGAGGTTGACTTGGACCGTCATCAAATCGTCATCCATGAATGGGAAGGACTCTTTGATGAAAATTGATATCCTGACTCTTTTCCCCGACATCTTCACCATCATGGAATCCTATGGGGTGATCGGTCGGGCGATGAAAGAAAAGAAACTGGATATTCAAGTGACCAACATCCGGGACTTTACCTACGACAAGCACCGGACAGTTGATGCCGGCGTTTTCGGGGGAGCCCCCGGCATGCTCATGAAGGCAGAGCCGGTTGTGGAATCCTTGGAGTCGGTCAAGGGGGAGGATGGACATATCATTTATCTTTCTCCCCAAGGGAAGGTCCTGGACCAGGATAAGGCTAGAGATCTGGCAAAAATTCCCCACCTGGTCCTCCTTTGTGGCCATTATGAGGGGGTTGATTCCCGGGTGGTCAACCACTTTGTGGATGAGGAGATTTCCATCGGTGATTATGTCTTAACCGGTGGGGAACTTCCTGCCATGGTCCTGATTGACAGCGTGGTCCGCTGGATTGACGGGGTTCTTGGAAATGAAGAATCGGCATCGACCGATTCCCTGGCCAAGGGCCTTCTCCAGCACGACGAATTCACCAAGCCCAGAGATTTTCGAGGCTATCTTGTTCCGGAGGTTCTTCTTTCCGGAAACCACAAGGCGATTGCCGAGTGGCGGGAGGCATCGGCCCTGGAAAACACCAAGAAGAAGCGACCTGATTTATACCAAAAATACTGCCAAGAAAACCCACCATCGAAGAAGAATCTTTGAGAGAATACTGAGGAGGTAAGAATGGACTACATTAAAGAGCTCGAACAGGAGCAAATGAGAAAAGAAATGCCTGAATTCCGCGTGGGCGATACCGTCAAGGTCCACTACAGGGTCAAGGAAGGATCCCGCGAGCGTATTCAGATTTTTGAAGGCACTGTGATTAAAAGACAGGGTGGGGGCATGAATGAAACCTTCACCGTCCGTCGTCTGTCCTATGGCGTGGGTGTAGAGCGCACCTTCCTGGTTCACTCCCCCAGAGTGGAGGAGATTGAAGCTACCCGCCGGGGTAAGGCGCGCAGAGCCAAGCTCTTTTACCTCAGAAACCGTGTCGGTAAGCGGGCTAAGGTTAAGGAAAAGAAGGAATATTAAAGTCTTCCACCAGCGTTTGGTTGAACCAGACGCTGGTTTTTTCTAGGAAGGAGGTCCTATGAATATCAATTGGTTTCCGGGCCATATGAAAAAGGCTACAGACCGGATCAAGACTCAGTTTGACCAGGTGGATCTTTCCTGCGAAGTCCTGGATGCCCGGATTCCCGAGTCTTCAAGAAACCGGGCCCTGGAAGCCATTACGGCATCCAAACCCAGGCTCATCATCCTGAATAAAGCCGACCTGGCGGACCCTGACAAAACCAAGGCCTGGATGGAGGCCCTTGAAAAGAAGGACCAATCTGTTCTGGCCCTTAATGCCAGGGATGAGGACTTTTCCTCTTTGGTGGAAAAGCGGGCTAAGGTCCTCTGCCGGTCCATTCTGGAGAAAAGAAGAGAAAAAGGACTCCAAAACCGGGAGATCCGGATGATGGTTTTTGGGATCCCCAATTCCGGGAAGTCTACCTTTATCAACAAGTTATCCGGGCGGAAAAGTGCGAAAACAGGAGATAGGCCGGGGGTGACCACAGCCAACCAGTGGATTAAGACCCCAACCGACCTCCTCCTCTTGGATACCCCGGGCATTATGGTCAAGAAGATGGGACGGACCCAAGGCCTTCATTTATCCTGGACCGGGGCCATCAAGGAGGAGGTTCTTAACCTCCAGGAAATCGGCTACGCCTTCATCAACTTTATGGTGGATCACTATGGAGAAGTCCTGAAAGACCGCTATGACCTCCCTGCCGGCCTATCCGGTCTGGAGGCCATGGACCGGATCGGGGGAAAAATGGGGGCCATGGTGGGGGGATATACGGACTATGACCGGGTATCCGCCAGGCTTTTGGATGACTTCCAAAAGGGAAAGTTGGGTCGGATCAGCTTGGAGAATCCGGAGGATGAGTATGAAGCGTGACCACTGGACGCCGGAAGACCAGGAAGCCCTGGAAAAAGAAATGGAAAGGGTCAATTTGGTCTGCGGTATTGATGAAGTGGGACGTGGTCCTATTGCCGGACCGGTTCTTGCCTGTGCTATTATTATGCCGAGCGGTGAACCGATACCGGGCGTTAAGGATTCCAAGAAGCTGACGGAGAAAAGGCGGGAATCCTTGTATGACAGGATCCTCTCTCAATGTTTGGCATGGGGGATTGGGATGCGGGATGAGCGGGCAATTGACCAAATGAACATCCGCCAGGCCACCCTGGCGGCCATGAAGGATGCCTTGGAAGGGCTCCGGAACCGAGAGGAAAATCCTGTGGTTCCGGACCTGGTCCTGGTGGATGCGGAAACGGTAGAAACCACCCTTCCACAACGATCCATCATCAAAGGAGATGACCGAGTCTATGCCATCTCCTGCGCTTCCATTATTGCCAAGGTGACCCGGGACCGGATGATGGTCCAATACGGGAAGAAATACCCGGAATATGGCTTTGAAAGCCACAAGGGCTACGGGACAAAGAAGCATTACGAGGCCATCGAAAAATACGGACTATTGCCTATCCACCGCATGTCTTTTATCCACAGAGAGGGATTATTCAAGCATGCAGGATGTCAAGAAAAGAAGGACCGGCCATGAGGGATCCGGTCAGAAAATAGAAAAAGCCCCTTCGGATGGGAGTTTCCAAATTAGACAGATGACGGAGGGAGAGAAGGGCCGGTGGGGGGAGGAGGCGGCCGCCGTTTATTACCAATCCCGAGGCTTCCAGGTTCTGGAAAGAAATTACAGGTCTCCCTTTGGCGAAATCGACCTCATTGTCAGCCGGGAAGACTGCCTCCGTTTTGTGGAGGTCAAGGCCCGGACCAGTTCCAAGTATGGTCGGCCTGCCGATTTTGTCGACCGGAGAAAGCGGGATAAAATTCGTCGAACGGCCTTCTATTTTCTCTCCCGGCAGGCAAGGCAAGGGACCTGGACCTACTATCTTTTTGATGTGGTCGAGGTCAACCTTAGGGAGAAAACCATCCACCGAATTCCTAACGCTTTTGCTCTGAAAGAGGGAGCCTGATGGTTTGGCCCAGGAGTCCGGAAGAAAAGGAGGTCCTGCGAGCCAGGCTGATTGACCTCTCCCTGGCCGGCTCTGACCCCATGGCCCTATCCCGGGCCATGTTGGCTGACTTAAAATCCGAGGAGGTGGACCTTTCCTCTCTTCCGGCTAAACCGGCCCGGCTCTACCGATATTTGAAAGAGGGGAGGAAGGATGACCGACAGCCCAACCACAGGCCGGATCCGTCCTATTGGATCCTCACTTACCTGGATTCGGACTACCCCTCCCTTCTCCGGGAGATGGCTGATCCCCCGGCTGTCCTTTATGGCCGGGGGCAAAAGGAAGTTCTATCGGGCCCCTGCCTGACCATGGTTGGGACCCGGAAGGCCTCCAACTATGGCCTAAGTGTCGCCAACAGTTTTGCCAGGAACCTGGCCTCGGCAGGCCTGGTCATCGTCTCCGGCCTGGCCCTGGGGATTGATGGGGCCTGTCACCGGGGAGCCCTGGAAGGGATGGGGCGGACCCTGGCCGTCATGGCTTGTGGGATTGATCAGGTCTACCCGGCCAGCCACCGGGACCTTGCGGAGAAGATCTGCCGGGAAGGGGGAATCCTGACCGAATACCCGCCCGGAAGCCCGCCCCTGAAGCACCACTTTATGAATCGGAACCGAATCTTATCCGGCCTATCCATGGCCACCCTGGTGGTGGAAGCCCGGGACAAGTCCGGGACCATGATTACCTCCCGATTTGCCGGGGAACAGGGGAGGGATCTCTTTGCCATACCGGGGAACATCAACCAGCCCCGGTCTTCCGGCTGCAACTGGCTCATCCAACAAGGCGCCATGCTGGCCCAGCGGCCCTCGGATATCCTGATGGCCCTGAAAGGGAGGATGCCATCCGGGCCTGCTGAAAAAGACAAGTCGAGAGAAAAAACGCTGAATTTGCCAAAGGACCAGGTCTTGATATATGATAGGCTATCTTCCGGGCCCATGTATCCCGAACTTTTAATTCGGGAGCTGGGCGGAGAGCTTTCCGATATTTGGACGGTTTTGATCTTGATGGAAATGAAGGGGATTATTGAGAAGGACTTGTCCGGCCGTTATCAGATTCGGGAATGCATTTCATGAAATTTGTTCAATGATGAATTCGGATAGATAGGATGGATTATGACCAAGAAACTCGTGATTGTGGAATCACCGACGAAAACAAAAACTATATCCCGGATTCTCGGAAAGGACTATGAAGTCCTCGCTTCCAAAGGCCATCTCCGAGACCTTCCTAAGAGCCAGTTCGGCGTGGATATTGAAAATAATTTCGAGCCCAAATATATCAATGTCCGGGGAAAGGGATCCACCATCAATGCCCTGAAAAAGGCCAAGAAGAATGCCGATATCACCTACTTAGCCACCGACCCTGACCGGGAAGGCGAGGCCATCTCCTGGCACCTGGCCCATATTTTGGGCATGGACCCACAGGAGAAGAATAGGATCTCTTTCCAGGAGATCACCCCAACGGGGGTTAAGCAGGGGATCGAGAACCCCCGTACCATTGATATGGACCTGGTTGACTCCCAGCAGGGTCGTCGGGTCATGGACCGGATTGTGGGCTATGAAATTTCACCCATCCTCTGGAAGAAGGTCAAATCAGGCCTTTCCGCCGGCCGGGTCCAATCCGTTGCCGTCAAAATCATTGTGGACCGGGAAAGGGAGATTGAAAACTTCATCCCCCGGGAATACTGGACCATCCACGCCATCCATAATAAAAACAAGGTTAATTTTGAGAGCCAATTTATGGGGATGGATGAGGGGAAAAAGCTAAAGAAAGTGGATTTATCGACGGAAGAGGAGGCCAAAGCCTTGGTTGAGAGTCTGGGCCCCGACTTTACGGTCAAATCCGTAGAGAAGAAAAAGCGGATGAGGCGGCCCTACCCTCCATTCACCACTTCCACCCTCCAACAGGAGGCCTCCCGGCGGTTGAATTTCTCGACCTCCAAGACCATGATGGTGGCCCAGCAGCTCTACGAAGGTCTTTCCACGGGGCACGGGGAAGTGGGTCTGATCACCTACATGAGAACGGATTCCACCCGTCTGTCCAAGGAGTTTACCTCCGCAGCCAAGGCCTATATTACGGAAACTTATGGAAAAAATTATGCCACCCAGGGGATTTCCTATGCCTCCAAGAAGGCCAACCAGCAGGATGCCCATGAGGGGGTCCGTCCTACAGATGTTACCCGGGATCCCCAGAGCATCCGGTCCTACCTGACCAATGACCAGTTCCGCCTTTACGACTTGATCTGGCGGAGGGCGGTGGCCTCCCAGATGAAATCCGCCTCCTATCAGGCGACCACGGTGGATATGGTCAATGCCGGTGCCCTCTTCCGGGTCAACGGTGTGGAGCCTAGCTTTGACGGCTTCCAGAAGGTCTGGCCCATCCAGGAAAAGTCCCTCATCCTTCCGGAGATCCTCCAGGGGGAGACCCTCAAGGCGGTTAAGCTGGACAAGCGTCAGCATTTTACCCAGCCCCCTGCCCGTTATTCCGAAGCCTCCCTGGTTCAAACCTTGGAGAAAAACGGAATCGGCCGTCCATCCACCTATGCCCAGGTGATCAAGTCCATCCAAAAGCGACTCTATGTCAAGTTGGAGGATAAGCGCTTCCAACCCACTGAACTGGGAAGAAAAGTCAATGATTTTATGGAAGAGAATTTTGAAAAGATCATCGACATCAACTTTACCGCCCAAATGGAGGACCGCTTGGACCAGGTGGCTGAGGGGGAACTGGATTGGCAAAAGATGGTAGGGGATTTCTATGCCGTCTTCGAAAAGAACCTGGCCAAGGCCAAGGAAGATGACCGGTCCTATCGAATTAAGGATGAGTCTACCGGGGAGAAGTGTCCGGAATGCGGTCATGACCTAGTCTATAAGCACGGGAGGAATGGTAAGTTCATCGGTTGCTCTAATTTCCCCGACTGCACCTTCACCAAGTCCATTGTGAAAAAAATAGGGGTGAAGTGCCCCAAAGATGGGGGAGAGATCATTGAAAAGGTCTCCAAGCGGGGGAAGGTCTTTTACGGCTGCCAGAACTACCCCAAGTGTGACTATGCCACATGGGATAAGCCGACCGGGGAGACCTGCCCCAAGTGCGGTGACCTCCTGGTCCACCGGAAGAACCGGAGGGAGGATCTGGTGATCTGCGCCAATGAAGATTGTCCCAACCACAATTTTGACCAAAGGGAAGCAAAGAAAGATAAGAAAAAA
>JAQYCE010000006.1 GCA_029003555.1 Bacillota bacterium
GAACCATGTCAGGTCCGGAAGGAAGCAGCATTAAGTGGTCCACCTTCATGTGTACTGAGGCAGCCGTGTACGAGCAAACTACCTGGAAAGAAACCTGCTCCTGGCTTCAAAGCCGGGTGTGCGGTCTTATGGAGAAGCCCAATGGGCTTCTTTTTTTTTAGAGATAGGGAGAAGAAAGATGAAAGAGAATGGAGTAATGTACCAGGCCTTTTATTGGGACTATCCGGAGGATCACTTATATAAAGAGTTGGTGGAAAAGGCCGGGGACCTGGCCGCCCTGGGGATTTCCGGGGTATGGATGCCTCCGGCTGCCAAGGGGACCAGCCCCCAGGATGTGGGCTACGGATCCTATGACTATTGGGACCTGGGCGAGTTCGACCAGAAGGGAACCATCCGGACCCGTTACGGGACCCGGGAGGAATTGGAGAAGGCCATCCAAGCCCTCCATGACCAAGGCCTCCAGGTCTATGCGGACATGGTCTTCAACCATAAAAACGGGGCGGACGAAAGCGAAGTCTTCCAGGCCGTCATGGTGGACCAAAATGACCGGTCCAAGGACGTCTCGGAAGCCTATGATATTGAAGGTTGGACCAAGTTCACTTTCCCGGGACGAAAGGGGAAGTATTCGGATTTCACCTGGCACTACTACCACTTTAATGGGATTGACTTTGACCAGAAGACCGGGACAAAGGCCATCTACCGGATCCTGGGGGAAGGCAAGTATTGGAACGAGGGGACGGACCTGGAGAAGGGGAATTTTGACTACCTCATGGCGGCCGATATCGACCATGACCATCCCGATGTGGTGGAGGAGCTTACCCGGGTAGCCGACTTCATGGTCAACACGATGGGCTATGACGGCTTCCGCTATGATGCCCTTAAGCACATCTCTTCCCATTTCATTGACACGCTCTCTGCCCATATCCTGGAGGAGAAGCCGGATTTCTATTTCGTCGGCGAGTATTGGAAAAACAATGAAGGGGTCATGGGCCACTACCTCAATGAAACGGACTACAATGTGGACCTCTTTGATGTTCCTCTCCACTTCAATTTTGCCCAAGCCGCCTCGGATCCTTCTTATGATATCCGGAAGATTTTTGACGGTTCCCTGGTCCAGGACAAGCCTTTGGCGGCCGTCACCTTTGTGGACAACCATGACTCCCAGCTCGGCCAGTCCCTGGAGTCCTGGGTGGGGGACTGGTTCAAGGAAATTGCCTATGCTCTCATTTTATTCCGTAAAGACGGTTACCCCTGTGTATTTGCCGGCGACCTCCTGGGCATCCCTGATGTGGATTATCCGGGCATGGGTGACCGGCTCAGGACCATGCTCAAGCTCCGCCAACAAGCGGCCTACGGGGACCAGGACGAGTATATGGTCACACCCACCAAGATGGCCTGGGTCCGCCGGGGGACGGAGGACCATCCCAATCCCCTGGCCGTCCTGATTTCGACCGGGGACATGGACCAGGAGAGGCTCTTTGTGGGACAAGAGGAAGCCGGCCGGGTCTATAAGGATTGGTCGGGGAAGAATGAGGAAATCACCATTGATGAAGAAGGCTTCGGGACCTTTACCGTGGCACCGGGATCGGTGACCTATTGGACCAGGGAGGACCTGGACCTGGATGGGGGCCGGACTCAGGAATAAGAGAAGACCGGGAGGATGGAATGAAATTTTATGCGGTAAAAGAGGGGCGGGTCCCCGGCATCTATGAGTCCTGGGAGGCCTGCAAGGCCCAGGTCATGGGCCATAAGGGGGCCGTCTACAAGAAATTCTCCAGCCGGGAAGAAGCCCTGGCCTTCATGGAGGGAGAGGGCGGAAGGAAGGCTCCTGATAAGGGAGTGGTGGACACGGACCGCCTGCCACCGGGCGTTTTCGTGGCCTATGTGGACGGGTCCTACCAAGCCAAGAAAAAGCGGGCCGGCTACGGGGTCGTTCTTTTTTCGGACCGGGGAATGGAGAGCTTTTGTGGCCCCGTTTCCGGGGCGGACATCAAGTCGCGGAATGTGGTGGGGGAGGTCAAGGCCGCCAAGGTGGCCATGAAGGAGGCCCAAAAGAGAGGAGCCAAGTCCCTGACCATCCACTATGATTATGCCGGGATCCGTCATTGGGCCCTGGGGGAATGGAAGGCCAACCTCCCCTTAACCCAAGACTACCGGTCCTTCGCCCAAAAGATGGGGGAGGTCATGGATCTCTCCTTTGTCAAGGTGGAGGCCCACACCGGGGTCAAGTACAATGAAGAGGCTGACCTCCTGGCAAAAAAAGGCGCCGATATGGAGCTTGACCAATAAAAAAGGGGCTGTATCGAACGATTTGCTCGTTCTGATACAGCCCTCTCTTTTCTTTTGATGCTAATTACTCTAGAGAACTGGTGCAGTGGGGGCAGCGGGTGGCTTCGATGTCAATTTCCGACTTGCAGTAGGGGCAGATCTTGGTGGTTGCTTCTTCAGCGACCTCTTCCTTTGTGCCCTTGAGACTCCTTGCCTTATTCATCGCCTTGATAATGAAGAAGAGGACCAGGGCAATGACCAGGAAGGAGATGACCTGGTTGATGAAGTTCCCGATACCGAATTCCACAGGTCCGGCCTTGATCACCCAGTCTTGGAAGTTGACGTCCTCCAAAAAGACATTGAGGAGGGGGGTAATAATATCGGCGACCAGGGAGTCGATGATGGCCTTGAAGGCAGCGGCAAGAATGACCCCAACCGCCATATCCATGACATTGCCACGGGAAATAAATTCCTTAAATTCTTTAATCATTACTCTTTCCTTTCGTTTGGACCCCTTGCATGAGAAATAGGAAGAAATGGGGCCCTTGGATTCATTCATCAATTATCCCTCCTTCACTTATACCATTAAAGGAAAAAAATCAACAAAAAGGGGGAAGAAATCCGTGAAAAGGACTCGGGGATCAATTGTGAAATCCTTTGACCCGTGTTAATATGTGGTAAGAAAAGGACACCGCATCCCACCCTTTTGGAGCTTAATGCGGAAGGTCCGAAAACAATTTTTTAACTTATTTATGGAGGCTCTTATGTTTACAAAGATCTTTTTTGGTGTCCTCTCCATTATTGTCGGAGGGGCTGCCATCTTCCTGTCCATCCAAAAGATGCGGAAGATCCAGCTCCTGCCCACCGGCAATGAGAGGATGACCTACCTCGCCGGACTGATCCGTGATGGTGCCTTTGCCTTCCTCCGCCGGGAGTACATATCCATCGCTGTTTTCGTCGGCGTTCTCTTCTTCCTGATCGGCCTGCTCCTGGGCCAGTGGATGACCGCCCTCTGCTTCCTCTTCGGGGCCCTCTCCTCCATGGTGGCCGGATTTATCGGGATGAACTCGGCGACAGCAGCCAACGTCCGGACGACCAATGCCGCCGCCCGGGGAGGGATGAGCCATGCCCTGAAGGTGGCTTTTAGCTCCGGATCCGTCATGGGCCTGATCGTCGTGGGCTTGGGCGCCTGCGGTATGGGCCTCTTTTATATGATTTTCCAGGATGTCCAAATCATCACCGGCTACTCCCTTGGGGCATCTTCCGTTGCCCTCTTTGCCCGTGTGGGTGGTGGGATCTATACTAAGGCTGCTGACGTGGGCGCTGACCTGGTCGGCAAGGTTGAAGCCGGCATTCCTGAAGACGACCCCAGAAACCCAGCTGTTATCGCAGATAACGTCGGCGACAACGTGGGTGATGTAGCCGGGATGGGGGCTGACCTCTTTGAGTCCTATGTCGGTGCCATCCTCTCCGCCCTGACCCTGGGCTTCCTGGCTTTCCAGGATACTGGAATTTCCTACTCCTTCGCCATCATTGCCTCCGGGATTGTTGCCTCGGTAGTAGGCATTGAATCGGTCCGCGGAGAGTCCGAGGATCCCCAAAAGTCCCTTAACATGGGGACCCTGATCTCCTCAGGAGTTATGCTGATCGCTTCTTTGGTCTTCTCTTTCATCTTCTTCCAGGACTACAAGCCCTTCCTCCCCGTTATTGTCGGCGTAGCGGTTGGGCTCATCATCTCCAAACTGACCGAAATCTACACCTCGGACTCCTACCCCTTCGTCCAGAAGATTGCGGAGGAATCCCAGACCGGTGCAGCCACCAACATCATTGCCGGCCTGGCTGCCGGTATGCAGTCCACCGCTGCCCCCCTGATCTTCATTGCCTTGGGCATCATCTTCTCTTACGCCTCCATGGCTTCCATGGGGGAAGCTGCAGGTCTCTTTGGCCTGTCCCTGGCTGCTCTGGGTATGCTCTCCACCTGTGCCATGACCATTGCTGTTGATGCCTACGGCCCTGTCGCCGACAATGCCGGCGGCATTGCTGAGATGGCCAGCCTGCCCGAATCCGTCCGGGACATCACCGACCACCTGGACTCCGTGGGCAACACCACCGCCGCCATCGGAAAGGGCTTCGCCATCGGGTCTGCCGCCCTGACCGCCCTTTCCCTCTTTGCTTCTTTCACCCAGGCTGCCCGCTTGGAGGGCTTGGATATCACCAGCCCCCAAGTCATTGCCGGTGCCTTTATCGGCGGCATGCTCCCCTTCCTCTTCTCCGCCCTCACCATGACGGCGGTGGGCGATGCGGCCAATCATATGGTCGAAGAAGTTCGCCACCAGTTCCAATCCGATCCCGGTATCATGCAGGGGACTTCCCAGCCGGACTACGGCCGCTGCATTGACATCTCCACCCAGGCCTCCTTGCGGAAGATGATCCTCCCGGGCGCCATCGCCATCGTTGCCCCGGTTGTGGTCGGCTTCCTCCTGGGCGTTTCCGCCTTAGGCGGCCTCCTGGTCGGAGCTTTGATCACCGGCGTCCTCATGGCCATCTTCATGTCCA
Organism: Bacillota bacterium; assembly: GCA_029003555.1. GTDB lineage: Bacteria > Bacillota > Clostridia > Tissierellales > Peptoniphilaceae > Kallipyga. The sequence continues at coordinate 4,825 of JAQYCE010000006.1, forward strand.
ACGCCGGCGGTGCTTGGGACAATGCCAAGAAGTATATCGAAAGCGGACAATACGGCGGCAAGGGATCTGATGCCCATAAGGCCGGCGTCATCGGCGATACCGTGGGCGACCCCCTTAAGGACACCTCCGGTCCATCCATCAACATCTTGATCAAGCTCATGACCACGGTCTCCTTGATCTTCGTTCCACTCTTTTTAGGCTGATTTTTTCTAAAGAAGAGACGGTTTGGAGGGAAAATTTCCCTTCAAGCCGTCTTTTTTTGTTATAATTAATCCATTATTTTTATTTTTATTGAGAACAAAGGAGACCGGTTTGGAAGCCATCTTAAAGACCATTGAAGATTTTGTCTGGGGACCACCCCTCATCTTTCTCATCCTTGGGGCGGGGACCCTCTATACCTTCCGCTTGGGGGCCCTCCAGTTTCGGAAGTTCCCCTTCATCATGAAGAACACCTTTCTCCGGATGTTTGACAAGGTGGGGACGGAGGAGGGGGCGGTTAGTCCCTTCCAAGCCCTGTCCACCGCCCTGGCGGCTACGGTAGGCACCGGGAACATTGTGGGCGTCTCCACGGCCATCCTGACCGGGGGTCCCGGGGCGGTCTTTTGGATGTGGCTGGCGGCCTTCCTGGGCATGGCCACCAAATACGCCGAGGTCACCCTGGCCCTGGCCTACCGGGAGAAGAACGCCAAAGGGGAGTATGTGGGCGGGCCCATGTACTACCTCCAGAAGGGTCTGGGTTTCACCCGCCTGGCCGGCCTCTTTGCCCTCTTTGCCGCCTTTGCTGCCTTCGGGATCGGGAACATGACCCAGGCCAACGCCATTGCCGGGGTCCTGGAAGGGAATTTCGGCCTTCCCCGGATCGCCATGGGGATCCTCCTCCCTGTCCTCGTTTCTTTCGTTATTTTAGGGGGGATCCGGTCCATCTCCCGGGTAACGGAAAAGCTGGTTCCCTTTATGTCCCTCTTTTATATCCTGGGCGGCCTGGTTCTCCTGGTCATTCACGCTGAAAATATCCCGGGGGCCCTGGCCTCCATCTTCAGCTCGGCCTTCTCCTCCCGGGCCGCCCTGGGCGGGGCCGCCGGCTTCGGCTTTATGCAGGCCATCCGGTCCGGGATCTCCCGGGGGGTCTTCACCAATGAGGCCGGCCTCGGCTCATCGCCCATCGCCCAGGCCACGGCCCAGGTGGACCACCCCTGTCGTCAGGGGATCTGGGGAGTCTTTGAGGTCTTTGTGGACACCATCCTGGTCTGCACCATCACGGCCCTAGTCATCCTGACCGCCGGGCTGACGGACTTTGGAACCGATGCCTCCACCCTGGCCTCCCGGGCCTTCTCCACCGGCTTCCCCCTGGGATCCTCTATCGTTACCATCGGATTGGTCCTCTTTGCTTTCTCCACCATCCTGGGCTGGGAATACTACGGAGAGACAGCGGCGGCCTATGTCTTCGGCGACCGGGTCCGCCGTCCTTATAAGGCCCTCTATGTCATCCTCGTGGGCTTGGGCGCCGTCATTAGCCTGGACCTGGTTTGGGCCCTGGCCAACATCCTCAATGCTCTAATGGCCTTCCCCAACCTCATCGGTCTCCTTGGCCTTTCGGGCGTTGTCGTCCGGCTCAGCCAGGACTTCTTCAAGGATCCGGACCGGGTCAGGGAGGATCCCCGGGAATACCTGGACCTGGTCACCCTCCGGGAGAAAAAATGAGAAAAGAAAAAGCTCCGGCTTAGGCCGAAGCTTTTTTTATGGACACGATGGAGATGGATCAGACGTTAAAGCGGAAGTGGACGATATCGCCATCCTGCATGATGTAGTCTTTTCCTTCCAGCCGGACCTTGCCGGCCTCCCGGACGGCGTTCATGGATCCGTAATCAACCAGGTCATCGTAGGAGACGATTTCGGCCCGGATGAAGCCCCTTTGGATGTCGGTATGGATCTTGCCGGCCGCCTCCAGGGCGGGGGTTCCTTTTTTGATGGTCCAGGCCCGGGTTTCATCCTCGCCTGTGGTTAGGAAGGACATGAGGCCCAGGAGGTCATAGGAAGCGACGATCAGTCGGTCCAGACCCGAGCTTTCCACCCCCAGCATGTCCAGGAATTCCTTCTTTTCCTCATCGGGGAGGAGGGCAATTTCCTGCTCGGCCTTGGCGGAGATGGCCAGGACCCGGGCATCTTCCCCTTGGGCGAAGTCTTTGATTTTTTGAACGTGGGGGTTGGACTCGCCCTGTTCGCTGATTTCCTCTTCGCCGATATTGGCCACATAGATGATGGGCTTGAGGGAGAGGAGCTGGTAGTTCCGGAGGAATTTCTCCTCCTCTTCGTTGAGGTCCAGGACCCTGGCCGACTTGCCTTGGGATAGCACTTCATCCAGTCGGCGGAGGAGGTCCAGCTCGGGCCGGGCCGACTTATCCGCCTTGGCCACCTTCTCCTGCTTGGCCAGGAGGCGTTCGATCTGCTCCAGGTCGGCTAAGATGAGCTCCAAGTTAATGGTTTCAATGTCCCGGAGGGGGTCCACCTGGCCGTCCACATGGGTGACGTTGGGGTCCTCGAAGCAGCGGAGGACTTCGACGATGGCATCCGTGGACCGGATATTTTCCAGGAACTTGTTGCCCAAGCCTTCTCCCTTGGAAGCCCCCCGGACCAGGCCGGCGATGTCCACAAATTCCACAGCGGCCGGGATGGTCTTTTTGGAGTGGAACATCTCCGTCAGGGTGGGGAGGCGGTCATCCGGCACCTCGACCAGGCCCACGTTGGGGTCGATGGTGCAGAAGGGGTAGTTTTCGGCCGGGGCCGCGGACTTAGTGATGGCATTAAATAAAGTGGACTTGCCCACGTTGGGCAGGCCGACAATTCCGAGTTTCATAAAGGCTCCTTTTTCTGTCAGGGTCTGTTTTTGAAAATAGTCCCCTCCATTGTACCACTAAGTTGATTTTGCAAGGGAGGACCGTCGGAAAAAGGGATGAAAATCCTCTTTGCAAATTCGTCATAGGGACCGGGTCAGGCCCGGGGACGTGGTATAATAAAAATGACGTGCTTTGACTTTACCGACCAAATTTCACGGTCGCTTTCCCTATAGAAAGGAGGAACCCATGAGTCTGGAGACCTTAAAAAAGCCCAACCTCCATGAGACGGACTATGGGGCCCTCATGGACAAGCCGGCGGAAGATATTGCGGAAGCCATCCGGGACTGGGAGCCGGAAGAGCGGGTCCTTTTCCTCAACCGCTTGGACAAGGAACGCTTCGCCGACGTCTTCTTTCTTTCCGACCGCGACATCAAGTCCTCGATCTTGGGCACACTGACCAACCCGGAGATGGTTGAACTTCTGGATGAGCTAGCCTCCGACGAGTTGGTGGACACCCTCCAGGAGATGCCGGCCAATGTGGTCACGGCCCTCCTGAAAAAGATCGAACCCGACCGACGAAAAATCACCAACCACCTCCTCCGCTATCCGGAGGAATCGGTAGGATCCCTGATGTCCGTGGATTTTGTCAAGGTTCCCCCGGGATCAAGTCGGAGCCAAATCCGAAAGAGCCTGTTAAATATTAATTTTGATGCCGAGCACCTGGTGGACATTTACATCGTCGACAAGGCGGAGAGGATCCAAGGGATCATCTCCCTGGGTGACTGGGTCCAGGACAACCGAGAGAATGTGGACGACCTGATTCGAACCGACTTCATCACCGTAGGCGCCAAAGAAGACCAGGAAGTGGCGGCCGACCTTTTTATCAAATACCACCGCCTGGTCCTGCCTGTGGTCGATTCCGAGGACCGGATGGTAGGGATTGTGACCGCCGATGATATCTTTGAAGTCATGGAAGACGAATTCTATGAGGATTTCACAAGGGTACAAGGAATTACCGACCAGGAAGAGGAGGACTACCTGGACACCCCGGTAAAATCCTTCTTCAAGAACCGGATCGTCTGGCTCCTCATCCTCATGGTTTCCGCCTCCCTGACCGGCATGGTCATCTCCCGCTTCGAAAGCGTCCTGGCGGCCAATGTCCTTCTGGCCACCTTCATCCCCATGCTCATGGGGTCGTCCGGGAATGCCGGCAACCAGGCTTCATCCACCGTCATCCGGGCGGTTTCCCTCCAGGAAATTGAACCCAAAGACAGCCTGGAGGTGGTCTGGAAGGAACTCCGGGTGGGCTTGGTTTGCGGCCTGGTCCTGGGCCTGGTCAACTTCCTCCGCCTGACCCTTTTCATGAAGGTTGACCTCATGACCTCCATTGTTGTCTCCCTGACCCTGGTCGGCTGCGTCACCATTGCCAAGATTATCGGAGGGGGACTCCCCTTGATCGCCACCAAGCTGGGCCAGGACCCCGCCGTCATGGCCGGTCCTCTCTTGACCACGGTCGCCGACACCCTGACCCTCCTCCTCTTTTTCACCATTTCCTCTTCCCTGATCGGCTTATAAAAAGCCCCGGTTCCCGGTTGGATGCCGGGGGGCGCCGCCTTTCAGGTTCAATAACCCATTAGAAATGAGCAAGGTATGTCCTTAAAAACACAAAACCCAGGACCTACAACAAGTTCAAAACGCCTCCTTAGCGAAGAAGACCGGGAATTACTCAACAAGCCCGCAGAGGATATTGCGGAGGTCCTGGAGGACTGGGATCCCCAGGACCGGGTTTTCTTCCTCAACCTCCTGGATAAGGAAAAATTCGCGGACGTCTTCTATCTTTGCTCCAAAGAGATGAAAACCTCCATCCTGGCCACCATGAGCCAGCCTGAGACGGTGGACCTTCTGGATGAGCTGGCTTCCGACGAGTTGGTCGACACCCTCCAGGAAATGCCGGCCAATGTCGTCACCGGCTTGCTCAAGTACATCCCCGGTGACCGGAGGCAGGTCACCAACCGCCTCCTCAAGTACCCGGAAGAATCCGTCGGCTCCCTCATGTCCGTGGATTATGTCAAGGTTCGGCCGGGTGCCCGCCGGTCGGAGGTCCGGAACAAGCTCCTTACCGTTAACGTGGACCCGGAGCACCTGGTGGAAATCTATGTCGTGGATGGAGCCCGAAAGCTTTTGGGGACCATCCCCCTGGGCGACCTGGTCCAGGACGATGATGAGGACATTGACAAACACATCAAGAGGGACTTCGTTACCGTCCGGGCCACGGAAGACCAGGAAGTGGCGAGTGACCTCTTCGGTAAGTACCACCGCCTGGTCCTTCCGGTTGTGGACTCGGAAGACCGGATGGTGGGCATCATCACCGCCGACGATATCTTCGACGTCCTCTCGGACGAGTTCTTTGAAGACTTCACCCGGGTACAAGGTATTACTGACCAGGAGGAAGAGGACTACCTGGACACCCCCGTCTTCTCCTTTTTCAAAAACCGGATCGTCTGGCTCCTTATCCTCATGGTATCGGCCTCCATTACCGGCATGGTCATCTCCCACTTCGAGGAGGTCCTGGCAGCCAACGTCCTTTTGACTGCCTTTATCCCCATGCTCATGGACTCTTCCGGAAATGCCGGCAGCCAGTCCTCCTCCACCGTCATTCGGGCCCTTTCCTTGGAGGAGGTCGACCCCGCCCACACCATGGGGGTCCTCTGGAAGGAGTTCCGGATCGGAATTGTCTGTGGCCTTGTTATGGCCATCGTCAACTTCCTCCGCCTGATTATCTTCACCTCGACGGCGGTACCGGTTGCCTTAGCCGTTTCCCTGACCCTGATCGCCTGCATCACCATCGCCAAGGTCATTGGAGGCGTTCTCCCCCTCTTGGCCGTCAAGATCAGCCAGGATCCTGCTGTCATGGCCGGTCCACTCCTGACTACCATCGCCGACACCCTGACCCTCATCCTTTTTTTCACCATCTGTAAGGCCTTCCTGGGCATTTAACCCGGGGCCATGAATATAACCCAAGCATTCGGGGGAGGCCCCGGATTAGTCATCGGGGAGCCCGCTCCCTAATCGTAGAAATTGCGAGGTAATGATGAACATTCAAGAACGCGTAGAAAAACTCAGAGAGAAGATGGCGGCAAGAGACCTGGACGCCTACATCGTCCTGACCTCCGACCCCCATTCTTCGGAATATGTCCCTGAATACTATAAGGGACGGGAATTCATCACCGGCTTTACCGGGTCGGCCGGAACCGCCGTGATCACCAAGAACAAGGCCGGACTCTGGACGGATTCCCGCTACTTCCTCCAGGCCGAAGAGGAGCTCAAAGGCAGCCCCTTCAAGCTCTACCGGATGTACACCAACGACGGGGATCCAACCTGGCAGGAATTCCTCTTGGCGGAAACCTCTGAATTTGCCAAGATCGGTTTCGACGGTTTTACCATGCCCACCTCGATTTACCGCCAGCTTTCCCAGTCCATGGGCAACCGCCTCCTGGTGACCGACGTGGACTTTATCAGCGAGATCTGGGAGAACCGCCCCTCCCTGCCCAAACGGCCGGCCTTCTACTACCCGGTAGAACATTCCGGGGCCTCCATGGAAGAGAAGATCAAGATCCTCCGCTTCATGATGAGGGAGAGGGAAGTCGACTACACTTTCCTGGGCTCTCTTGATGACGTCTGCTATCTCTTTAACATCCGTGGCTTTGATGTGGAAGACACCCCGGTGGTCCTCTCTTTTGCCCTGGTTTCCCAGGACAAGGTCATGGTCTTCATCCAGCCGGAGAAGCTATCCGATGAGATCCGCCGCCCCCTCGATAAGGCCGGCGTGGAAATCTATGCCTATGACGACATCGCCAACAAGCTCTCCGCCATTCCGCCCCAGAAGACCGTTTATCTGGATCCCAACTACACCAACATCACTCTCTACCAGGCCATCCCGGATAATGTCCGGATTGAAAAGGGGGTCAACCTGACCACCCTCATGAAGGCGATCAAAAACGAGACCGAGATCGACAACATCCGCCAGGCCTTCATCAAAGACGGGGTCGCCCTGATGAAATTCTTTAACTGGGTGGAAACCGGGGCCAAGACCGGGTCCGTGTCTGAGCGGGCCGCCGCCAAGCGCCTCAACGAATTCCGGGCGGAGGGAGAGGACTTCCTCATGGACTCCTTCCCCGCCATCATCGGCTACGATGCCAACGGGGCCATCGTCCACTACAACCCCATGCACTCCGACCATCCGGCCACCATCCGGAACAGGGGCCTCCTCTTGGTGGATTCCGGCGGCCAATACCTCCAGGGGACCACGGACATCACCCGGACCTACGCCATGGGGGAGACTACGGAGGAGGAGAAAACCGACTATACCTTGGTGCTGAAGGCCCACATTGCCGGCATGGCCGCCAAATTCCCCGAAGGAACAACGGGCTCCTATATCCACGACGTGGTCCGCTACCCCCTCAACCAGGCGGGCAAGGACTTCAACCACGGGACCGGCCACGGGGTTGGCATGCTCCTCTCCTGCCATGAGGGTCCCCAGACCTTCTCTTCCAAAGACCGGGGGGTCAAGATCGTCCCCGGCATGGTCACCTCGGTCGAGCCCGGCCTTTATGTCACCGGGAAGCACGGGATCCGGACCGAATCCATCACCCTCTGCGTGGAGGGGGAGAAGACGGACTTCGGGACCTTCTATGAATTCGAGTCCCTGACCTGGGTTCCCATCGACACCCGGCCCATCGCTATCGACCTCCTGACCGACTTCGAACTGGATTGGGTCAATGCCTATAATCGAACCTGCTATGAGAAGTTAGCCGACCACCTGGATGGGGAAGTCCTGGCCTATCTCAAGGAAAGAACCCGGGCCATTGAAAGATCCCGGTAAGCGAGAAGCGGTTTTGGAATGAAGGATTTCACCAACCAACTTAAGGAGCTCCCCCACAAGCCCGGCGTCTACCTCATGTTTAACGCGGACAATGAGGTGATTTACGTCGGCAAAGCCATCGACCTTTTCCGCCGGGTCCACTCCTACTTCACCCCCTCCCAAAAGGGAAAGTCCCCCAAGGTGGTGACCATGGTGGAGAAGGTGGACCGGTTTGAATACATCGTGGTGGGAAATGAGGTGGAGGCCCTGGTCCTGGAATCCAACTTCATCAAAGAACACGATCCCTACTACAACATTCTCCTTCGGGATGACAAGCAGTATCCCTATATCCATATTCCCAAGGAGGCTTTTCCCCGGATCCTCAAGGTCCGACAGGTGGGGGAGGACGGGGGGGACTATTTTGGCCCCTTCCCCAATGCCTACGCGGTCAATGACATCATCCGCCTCCTCCAGCGGGTCTTCAAAATCCGGACCTGCCGACTGGACTTGGGTGGAGGCCAGCGACTCAAACGCCCCTGCCTGAACTACTTTATCGACCAGTGCCCGGCCCCTTGTGTAGACAAGGCGGATGAGGCCAAGTACATGGAGGCCATCGAGGAAGTCCGGAACTTCCTCAAGGGCAAGGACGGAGAGATCCGGGCCTACCTCCAATCGGAGATGGAGTCGGCGGCGGCGGACTTGAACTTTGAGCGGGCCGCCCGCTTCCGGGATGACCTCTTCCACCTGGACGACCTTCAGGAGCGGCAGAAGGTCACCTTCACCCGGAGGAAGGATGCCGACGTGGTAGCCTTCGCCAGGGGCGTCCACCAGATCACCATCCAGGTCTTCTTTGTCCGGGACGGGAAGCTGGTGGACCGGGAGCATTTTGAAATGAAAGAAGCCTTCCAGGAAGAAGGGGGGGAGATTATCTCTTCCTTCCTCAAGCAGTTTTACCTCCAGGCCACCTACGTGCCCTCGGAGGTTCTGGTGGGAACCCTTCCGGTCGACCAAAGGGCCATTGAAGAATTTCTGACTGACCGCCGGGGGACTAAGGTCTCCATCCTGGTTCCTCAAAGAGGGGACAAGCGGGCCCTCCTCCAGATGGCCCAGAAAAATGCAGAGGAGGAGCTGGTCAAGCTTGAGCGGAGGGCCCAGCGGAAGAACCGGTCCAAGGACCGGGGGATCAAGGAGCTGGAAGCCCTCCTGGGTCTGGAAAACCTGGGCCGGGTGGAGGCCTACGACATCTCCAATATTTCCGGGGTCCAAAATGTGGGCTCCATGGTAGTCTTCCAAAGGGAAAAGAAGGTCCCCAAGGAATACCGGAAATTCAAGATCAGGACAGTGGAGGGGCCTGATGAATACGCCTCCCAGCGGGAGATGGTTTCCCGCCGTTTCGACCACGGTCTGAAAGACCGGGCAGAGGGGAGGTCCCAAAAGACCGGATTCGGCGCCTTCCCCGACCTCATCCTTATGGACGGGGGATTAGGCCAGGTCCATCTGGTCGAAGAGATCCTCAGGGACCGGGACCTGTCCATCCCTGTGGTGGGCATGGTCAAGGATGATAAGCACATCACCCGGGCCCTGGTTTACCGGGACCGGGAGTACAAGCTTGCTTTTACTTCCTCCCTGTATAAGTACCTCTATGCTGTCCAGGAGGAGGTCCACCGCTTCGCCATCAATTACCACCGCAAGCTCCGGTCCAAGGACATGGTCAGATCAGTCCTGGATGAGATTCCGGGGATCGGCCCGGTTCGGCGCCAGACCCTCCTCCGGGAGTTCGGGTCGGTGGAGAAGATCAAAGAAGCCTCCCTGGAAAGCCTGGTTGGGCTAGGAGGGATGAATCGGCGATCGGCCCAAAATGTCTATGACTATTTTCACCCTGAAGAAGTAGAGAAGGAGGAAGGATGAAGGAAGTGCAGAAATCAGTTCCCTTATCGGAACTTGTGGAATCGGTAGGTTTGGAAGTTGTTCACCGGTCCTCCGACTACGATCAGATTCAAATTACTGAAGTTGACGTCAACCGACCGGGCCTCCAGCTTTCCGGCTTTATGCACAATTTTGCCTGGAAACGGCTCCAGCTTATCGGCCGGGTGGAATACGTCTACTATATGCAGATGGAACCCGGTCTCCGCTATGAACGCTTCCGGGGGATTTTTTCCTACCCCCTCCCGGCCCTGATCTACGCTTACAACCAGTCCATCACCCGGGACATCCTGGACCTGGCCGACTATTACGATAAGACGGTCCTCCGGACCCCCTGGCCAACCACCCGGCTGATCGCCAAGCTCAACACAGCCTTGGAAAGCTACATGGCTCCGGAAACCACCATCCACGCCGGCCTGATGGACGTCTTCGGCATGGGGGTCCTGGTTCGGGGAAAGTCCTCCGTCGGGAAGTCGGAGACCTGCCTGGACCTGGTCATCCGTGGCCACCGCTTGGTCGCCGACGATGTGGTCCACATCAAAAAGCTGGACCAGAGTCTCCTGGGAGAGGCACCGGAGAACATCCGACACTTCATGGAAATCCGGGGCCTGGGCATTCTGGATATCCGGAGGCTTTACGGGATCGGTTCAGTCAAGGAGGCGGCCGAGGTGGAGATGGTCATCGAACTGGAGGATTGGGACGATGATGTGGAATATGACCGCCTGGGCATCACCGACCACTACACGGAAATTCTCGGCGTCCGGATTCCTTCCATTACCGTTCCGGTTAAGCCCGGCCGGAACATCGCCATGATTATCGAGGTGGCAGTCCGGAATACCCGTCAAAAAGAGATGGGCTATAACGCGGCCATCGAACTCAATGAGAAGTTGATTCGAGAAGCCAACGAACAAAATCAAAAATCTTGACCGGGAAAAGCTTGTCCGTTTGACGGGCATTTCACGAAAGCTTATACTTTTATAAGGAATGCTTTGAATTCCTTTTCTGAATGGCAAGTCCGTACATAAAGGTCCTTTCCTTTATCTGTGCGATTCATTGTTTCTATCTTTTATAATAGGAGGCAATATGGCTAAAATCTTCAAAACGATGGATGGTAACGAAGCGGCCGCATACGTCTCGTATGCCTTTACTGAAGTTGCGACCATTTACCCCATCACCCCATCATCCCCCATGCCGGAGCATGTGGACACCTGGTCCGCTAACGGCAAGAAAAACCTCTTCGGCGAATCCGTTCATGTGGTGGAGATGCAGTCGGAAGCGGGTGCAGCCGGCGCCATGCATGGTGCTCTAGCATCCGGTGCCCTGGCCAGTACATATACCGCATCCCAGGGTCTCCTGCTCATGATCCCCGACATGTACAAGATTGCCGGCGAGCAGCTCCCCGGTGTCTTCCACGTCGCCGCTCGTGCTGTGGCATCCCATGCCCTGTCCATCTACGGTGACCACTCCGACATCAACTCCGCCCGGATGACCGGCCTGGCCTTCCTGGCTTCCGGTTCTGTCCAGGAAGCCATGGATCTGGGCGCTGTGGCCCACCTGGCAGCCATTGAATCCAGCCTGCCCTTCTGCCACTTCTTCGACGGTTTCCGGACCTCCCACGAAATCAACAAGATTGACGTCTGGGACTTCGATGATTTGGCTGAAATGGTCAACCAGAAGGCCATCAACGAATTCAAGGCACGGTCTCTGAATCCCCACCGTCCTCACACCATGGGTACGGCCCAGGATCCTTCCATCTTCTTCCAGAACCTGGAAGCCTCCAACCAGTCCTACATCGACGTCGTTCCTGTTGTCGAGAAGTACATGGAGAAGGTTTCTGAAAAAACCGGTCGCTCCTACCACCTCTTCGACTACTATGGCGACCCCGATGCGGAAGATGTCGTCGTCCTCATGGGCTCCGTTGGCGAAGCCATGGAAGAAGTCATTGACTGGATGAAGGTCAATCGTCCCGAACAGAAGGTCGGCATGATCAAGGTCCGCCTCTATCGTCCATTCGCCACCGAGAAGTTCCTCGAAGTGGTCCCCAAGACCGCCAAGAGAATTGCTGTTCTTGACCGGACCAAGGAGAAGGGCGCTATCGGCGAACCTCTCTATATGGATGTTCAGTCCGCCTTCTACAACACCGACCGTCATCCTCTGGTTATCGGCGGCCGCTACGGCATGGGCTCCTCGGATGTGACTCCCACGGCCCTCCTGTCCGTCTGGAACAACCTTAAGCAGGCTGAACCCAAGAACCACTTCACCATCGGCATTGTCGATGACGTGACCCATACCTCCCTGGATATGTCCGAGGACCTCTTCATCCGTGAAGAAGGAACCACCCGTTGCAAGTTCTGGGGCTTCGGATCCGACGGTACGGTCGGCGCCAACAAGCAGGCCATCAAGATCATCGGTGACAACACCGACATGTACGCCCAGGGTTACTTCGATTACGACTCCAAGAAGTCCGGCGGATTGACCGTTTCCCACCTCCGTTTCGGGAAGAACCCCATCCGATCCACCTACCTCTTGGATGAATCCGACTTTATCTCCTGCTCCAAGCAGGCTTATGTCCACCAGTATGACCTCTTGGAAGGTCTGAGAAAGGGTGGCCGCTTCCTCCTCAACTGCATTTGGGATGAGGATGAGTTGGATTCCCACCTGCCCGCATCCATGAAGCGCTACATGGCCCAGAATGACATTGAGTTCTACACCATCAACGCTTCCAAGATTGCCCAGGAAATCGGCCTGGGGAACCGGACCAACATGATCATCCAGTCCGCCTTCTTCAAACTCTCCGGCGTTCTGCCCATCGAAGAAGCCACCGCCCACCTCAAGGACTCCATCGTCAAGGCCTATGGCCACAAGGGCGATGACATTGTCAACATGAACAACCAGGCCGTCGATGCCGGCATCAACGCTTTGGTTAAGATTGATATTCCTGCGGAATGGGCCAATGCGGAAGATGAGCCTGTGGACAAGAAAGATGTCCCCGAGTTCATTGAGAACGTGGTCTTCCCCATGCTCCGCCACCAGGGCGACAAGCTCCCCGTCTCCGCCTTTGCGGACCGTCCGGATGGACATTGGGACCAGGGAACCTCCGAATATGAGAAGAGAGGAATTGCTCTCTATGTTCCGGAATGGCAGCCTGACAACTGTATCCAGTGCAACCAGTGCTCCTACGTCTGCCCCCACGCTGTCATCCGTCCCTTCCTCCTGGATGAAGAAGAGGCCGCCAATGCTCCTGAGGGCATGACCCTTCTGGATGCCAGAGGCAAGGCACTCGCCGGTCTCAAGTTCAAGATCCAGGTCTCCCAGCTCGACTGCACCGGCTGCGGCAACTGCGCCGATGTCTGCCCGGCTCCGGAAAAGGCCCTGGTCATGAAGCCCTTCGAGGAAGAGTACGAGAAGGAAAAAGGCTATTGGGATTATGCCTTCAAGGAAGTTACCAACAAGCCCGACCTCATGGACCGGACCACCGTCAAGGGATCCCAGTTCGTCCAACCCCTGCTTGAATTCTCCGGCGCCTGCGCTGGTTGCGGCGAGACGCCTTATGCTCGCCTGGTCACCCAGCTCTATGGCGACCACATGCAGATTGCCAACGCCACCGGCTGCTCCTCCATCTGGGGTGCTTCCGCTCCGGCGACTCCCTACACCTGCAACAGCGAAGGCTGCGGTCCTTCTTGGGGGAACTCCCTCTTTGAAGACAATGCCGAGTATGGTTATGGTATGCTCTTGGCCAACGAAGCCAACCGCGACCTCATCTCCGGCAAGATGAAAGCCTTCCGCGACCTGGGCCTTGATTCCGAGTACAACGCCCTCTTTGAAGCTTGGGAAGAAGGCAAGGATGACTACAAGGAATCCAAGGCGGCCACTGCAGAGATCCTCAGTGCCAAAGCTTCTGTTTCCGACAAGGAAGGCCGGAAGCTCCTGGATGAAATCCTGGAACTCAAGGACTACATGATCAAGAAGTCCAACTGGATCTTCGGCGGTGACGGATGGGCCTACGATATTGGATACGGCGGTCTCGACCACGTCCTGGCCTCCGGCAAGGACATCAACGTCCTGGTTATGAACACCGAGGTTTACTCCAACACCGGTGGTCAGTCCTCTAAGGCAACCCCACTTGCTGCCGTTGCTCAGTTCGCCGCAGCCGGTAAGCGGATCCAGTCCAAGGATCTGGGCCTCATGCAGGCCACCTACGGCTACGTCTATGTTGCTCAGATCGCTATGGGCGCCAACCAGAACCAGACCATCAAAGCCATCAAGGAAGCCGAAGCCTACAAGGGACCCTCCCTGATCATCGCCTACGCTCCCTGCATCAACCACGGTATCCGCATCGGCATGGGCCGGTCTCAGTACCGCGAGAAGCAGGCCGTCGAAGCCGGTTATTGGCACCTCTGGAGATATGATCCCCGCCTGGCTGAGGAAGGCAAGAACCCCTTCCAGCTGGATTCCAAGGAACCCACAGCGGACTTCCGCGAGTTCCTGGCCGGCGAGGTTCGCTACTCCTCCTTGCAGAGAAACTTCCCTGAAGAAGCCGAAGAGCTCTATGCGGCGGCAGAGAAGATCGCACAGGACCGCTACAAGACCTACAAGAGATTGGCCGACCAAGACTAATCTTCCTTCGTCAAAAAGACCCCTCCTTTTGGAGGGGTCTTTTTTTGTCTGAAAAGGTGGTCAAAAGAGCGGACTGGGGTATAAAAAAGGGCGAAGCGAGAGGAGATTTTTATGCTAAAAACCTATCAGATTGACGAACTCACCAACGGGGCCTATGGTTTGACCAAGGAAAATGCCCCTTTATCCCACTATACCACCTTCCATATTGGGGGACCCTGTGACCTCTTGGTTGAACCCACCGGGGAGAAGGAACTCCTCCGCACCTATCGCTACCTTCAATCAGAAGAGATTCCCTACTATATAATAGGAAGAGGATCCAACCTCCTGATCCGGGATGGGGGGATTCCGGGCGTGGTCATCCTCCTCAACCGCCTTTATTCAGACGTCACCATCGAAGGAAGTAAGATCACTGCCCAAACGGGGGCCGGCCTCCGGGATGTCGCCCTCCTTTCTTTTGAGGCCGGTTTGACCGGGATGGAGGAAATCTCCGGGATTCCGGGATCCGTCGGCGGCGGTGTCTATATGAATGCGGGCGCCTATGGGGGAGAGATGAAGGATGTGGTGGAGTCCATCCATGCCGTCACCAAGGATGGGCAGTTGATCACCCTGACCATTGATGAGATTGAGAGGGGCCACCGGACTTCCCGGATGATGACGGAAGGGATGCTGGTCACAGAAGTGGTCTTCCAACTCAAGGAAGGCGATCCCCAAAAGATCCGGGCGGCTTATGAGGACTATACCAACCGGAGGACGACTAAGCAGCCCCTGGACGACTATTCCGCCGGCTCTGTCTTCAAGCG
>JAQYCE010000007.1 GCA_029003555.1 Bacillota bacterium
ATACTTGCATATAATTGCACATTATACAGATCTCATACAAAACCCAAAACATGATAAAACCCCTGAAATTAGCGTGTTTGCTAGGATTCAGGGGTTTTATCATTTTGGATATTTTTACGCTACGGAGACGGTGGGATTCGAACCCACGTGGCGGAGACCGCCAAACTGATTTCGAGTCAGCCCCGTTATGACCACTTCGATACGTCTCCAAGAAAATAAGCTGGATTTTACTGGGATTAATTATATCGTCCTGGAGGGATGGGGTCAAGTTTGATGGGAGCCCCCTTTTTCCCTCGATTCTGCCAAAAAGGGGGCTTCCCACGGCTACTGGGCCTCTGCGAGGCCTCCAAAGGGGGCCTCCATGAGCCCCCCGAGCCCGGCGCCCCCTACTTCCCGGTCAGGTCGTGGATCTTTTGGCTATCCTCTTCGCTGAAGCCCTCGGTGGATTCAGGCTTAAAGATGACTTTCACGGTTTCCACGATGAGCTGGAAGTCCAGGAGGAGGGACCAGGATTGGATGTACATGAGGTCCAGCTTAAGTTTGTCCAGGGGGGTGGTGTTGTATTTACCATAGACCTGGGCGTAGCCGGTTAGGCCTCCGCGGACCTTATTCCGGAAGATAAATTCAGGGATTTCTTCGGAGTATTTTTCCACGTGTTCCAGTCGTTCGGGCCGGGGGCCGACCAGGGACATGTCGCCTTTCAAGATGTTGATGAGCTGGGGCAGTTCGTCCATCCGGGTAGGACGGATCCAACGGCCGACCTTGGTGATGCGGTCATCGCCGTCCTTAGCCGGGCGGGATTTACCGTCCTTTTCCGCATCCACAATCATGGACCGGAACTTGAGGATCTCGAAGGTCTTGCCGCCCAGGGTGGCCCGCTTCTGCTTATAGAAGACGGGGCCGCCGTCGTTGACTTTGATGGCGATGGCCACGAAAAGAAGGAGGGGGCTCAGGATCACCAGGGCAAAGAGGGAGAGGAGGAAGTCAAAGGCCCGCTTGATGGCGGACTGGATGACCCAGCGCCTCCCGTTGGTCAAGACATAAATGGGGGTGTCGAAGAGGTTGAGGACGGAGGCGGACCGGGTGAGGATGTCCGAGATTTTGGGGGTGAAGTAGACCCGCTTGTCGATGCCGTAGCAGAACTTGATGATGTCATTCTTCTTCTCTGACTCGACATCGTTGATGAGAACCGCATCATAGCTGGGGATGATGCTTTCGATCTGGCTCATGGAGGAGTCGGCGGACATCCGGCCCTTAACCCGGTAGAGGTAGGAGCGACCGTTGATCTTTTCCGCCAGGTGGTTGACATAGCTGCCATAGATTTCCAAGACCTCCATAGGCGGGAATTTGTCGACATAATAGGCGACAGCCAGCTTGGTATAGATGAGGAGGAGGATGACCTGGAAAATGGTCAGCATAAAATAGAGGGCCAGGAAGTTGTCCCAAAAGCGGACCTGGCCGGTGATGGCCATGGAGATGAGGATCTCGGTCAGGTTGACGAGGAATACCCCTAGGATTTGCGAGGCAAAAACTTCGGAGGCCCGGTTGGTCCCAATCCGGAAGGCCCCGAAGAAATGGAAGAAAGCGATAATAAGGATGGCATAAATTCCAATCGCCATGAAGAGGTTCCCCTTACCCAGAAGGTGGCCGGTGATATTGTTCTCAGAAACAAATTGAAACCAGATCCACATAAAGGGCAGGGTGGTCAGGATCACGATTAAAGTCGAGGAGATGGCCCGAAAGGTCGATCTCCTTTGGTCATCAAATACGGGTGGTGTTTGCTTTGCGGTCTTCTTCATACATTTCCCTTACTTCGTCAGTGGTCGGCTCATGCCCACGGAGAGCAGAGCGATTATGGTCCGGGCCATGAGGCTCACAACTATGGCTCATTATACCACACCCCCCCAAACAAAAGAGGCGGTATCCGGTCGGATACCGCCCCTTCTCTTAGTGATCTTCTTACAGACCCAGCAGCTCGTTGAGTTTCTGTTGGTCGAAGCCGACAATATCTTCCCCGTCTACACGGATGATGGGGACGCCGGTGTATCCCTTGGCCAGAAGTTCCTTGCGGGCTTCCTTGTCCACAGAGATGTCTCTTTCATCAAAAGGAATCTCATTGTCCTTCAAATACTTCTTTGCTGCCTTGCAGTAGGTGCAGGTGGGTGAGGTGAAAACCGTAACTTGTGCCATCGTTGATCTCCTTCTCTCAATTTTTACATCTTGCTTGTACTTTTTATATACCCAAGACTTTGCAGAATATGCCGGAAATCTTCCAGTTGGAGGTTTTCCGCCCGGGCTTTTGTCGACAGGCCCCGGGCCTCGAAGGCCTCCTCCACCTGCCTCCGGTCCATGCCCGTTCCCCGCTGGATGGCCTTGATAACCATCTTCCGCCGCTGCTGGAAGGCCAGGCGGATGATCCCGTTGACCCGGTCCCGGTCTTCAGGGGAAAGCTCTCCCCCTCCGGCCGGCCGCCGCTTAAGGACCAAGACCGTGGAGTCCACCTTGGGGGCCGGCATGAATGCGGTCCGGGGCACTTCGAAAGCCCGGACGGGGTCCGCATAGAGGGCCACGAAAAGGGTCAGGGATCCGTAGTCCGGGGTCGAGGGCCGAGCCATGATCCGGTCCGCCACCTCCTTTTGGACCATGACCGTCAGGCTCTCGATGGGGAGGTCGGTCCGGAGGAAGCGCTCCAGAAGGGGGGCCGTAATATAGTAGGGAAGGTTGGCCACCAGCTTCCAGTACCGGCCCGGGGCCGCCTGGGCCAGGACAGGGGCCAGATCCAGCTTAAGGGCATCCCCCTCCATGAGGAGGAAATTGTCCCGGTCTCCAAAACGATCTTGGAGGACGCCAATGAAGGTCCGGTCGATCTCCACAGACAGGACCTTCCCCGCATGGAGGAGGAGCTCCTCGGTCAGGGTCCCGATCCCCGGGCCGATTTCCAGAACCCGGTCCTCCTCCCCCAGCTGAGCCGCATGGGCAATCTGGCGGACAATGTTTCCGTCGATCAGGAAGTTCTGGCCCAGGGACTTGGTGAAGTGGAGGCTGGCCTGGTCCATGACCTCTTTAATGATCTTCGGTTGGTAGAGTCTCCCCTCTTTGGTCATGAATGTCCTCCATGCACGATTCAAACTCCTCCCTTTGGATGTCATACTCATTGAGGCGGGCTAAGATCTGTTTCCCGTTCCCATAGCCGATCCCCAGGGCCTGGCCCAGGAGGATCCGCCGGTCCTTGGCACCGGCCCTCCCCTCCAGACCGTGGCGGACCAGGTCCTCCATGGTGAACTCCCGCCGCCTTTGGGTCAAGCCCGCATGAGCCTGGATTAAGGCCTGTCGGATGGCCTCCGGGGGCGCATTCTCCACCCCGATATCATCCCCGCGGAGGGCCATCTCCCGAGGAATGTAGGCCATTTTCGCATTGGGGATCCTCTCCCGGATCCGGGACCGGATCTTCTTGCCCGCATAGTCCGGGTCCGTGAGGACGATGATCCCCCGCCTCTCCTGGACCACCTCCAGGAGGTCCAGGAGGTCCTGGCCGAAGCCCGACCCGTGGGTAATGATGCACTCGCAGTCCACGGCCGCCTTGACCTGGGCCACATCGTCCTTTCCTTCCACGACGATGACCTCGCTGACCATCCACTTATCCCATGTCTTATCCATATCAAAAGTCCAATTCCAAACAGGGGTCCACCGGTTTGGTGGCCTCTTTCAAGGGAGCCAAGGTCACTTCCAGGTCGTAGAAGTCCAGGGTGTTGGCCAGGACCCGGTCAGCCAGGTCACAGGGGTCCCGGTCCAGGGTCCGGGCCAGGACCTGGAGGGTGTACCAGGCCCACCAAGGCTTGGTCAGCTTCCCCCGGCGGGGGACCGGGGACAGGTAGGGGCCGTCCGTCTCCATGAGGATCCGGTCCGGGTCCGAGATCCTGGCCTGGGCCCGAACCTCCTCCCCATTCTTGAAAGTCAGGATCCCCCCATAGGACACATAGCAACCCAGGTCCCGGAAGGGGGCAAAAGCCTCCGGGCCATCCGTAAAGGAATGCATGAGGATCTTGAGGCCGGGGAAGTTTCGGACGATGGCCAGGGCATCCTCCGCCGCCTCCCGGCAGTGGACGACCGCCGGAAGACCCAAGAACAAAGCCAGCTGGAGCTGGGCTTCGAAGACCGCCTGCTGGACCGCCTTGGGCTGGGTCATGTAGTGGTAGTCCAGGCCGAACTCCCCCATGGCCACCACTTTGGGGTCCTCCGCCATGGCCCGGTAGCGGGATTCCATCTCCGGGCTGTAGGTGTCGCTGTCGTGGGGGTGGGTCCCGCAGCAGGCGAAAATCCGTTCGTGACGGTGGGCCAAGTCCAGGGCCCTCTCTGATGAGGCCAGGTCCCAGCCCGGAACCACGGCCCCCAAGAGCCCAAAAGAGGGGAAGGCCTGAATCAGGCCTTCCCCTGCGTCCGCATAGTCCTCTTCATTGAGATGGCAGTGGGCATCAACAAGGAAGCTCATCCGATCAAACTTCCGTTCGGCACATCTTTCACCGGGGTCAGGGGACAAACCACGCCGGCTTCCTCCGCCTCGGCAGTCAGGATCATGGCCTGGGATTCAATCCCGCGGATCTTCCGGGGCGGGAGGTTGGTCACGAAGACGAACTTCTTCCCCTCCATCTCCTCCGGGCTCATCCATTCGCGGATGCCGGAGACCACGGTCCGGGTCTCATCCCCGAAGTCCACCGTCTCAATCAAAAGCTTATCGGCGTCAGGATGGACCTCGCACTTGACCACCTGGCCCACCTTCATCTCCACTTTTTCAAAGTCATCGAAAGTCATATAGTCCACGGCTTCCTCCTTGGCTTCTTCTTTTTTCTTCTCATCATGGGGGGTCTGTTTCGCCTCATTCTGCCGGGCCAAAAGCTCCTCCAAAGAAATCCCCTGACGCTGGGCCATTAAGGCATTGTTCTTGGCATAGATCTTTCCCATCTCTTCCTCGACATCCATCCGGGGGAAGAGGGCCTCGCCACGCTGGACCTTGGTCCCGGCGGGATAGCGGTCGACCTCGGAAGCGAGGAGGTAATCTTCTTTTTCAATGGCCAGCTGGCGGAGCATCTCCTTGGAGGTCTCCGGCGTGAAGGGGGCCAGGAGGTTGGCGATGGTCCGAAGGGCGTCAACCAGGCGGTAGAGGACCGTATCCAAAACAGGAGAGCCCTCATCTTTAGCCAGGATCCAAGGCTGGGTCTCGTCGATATACTTGTTGGACCGGCGGACCAGGGTCCAGATGGCCTCGAAGGTCTTCTGGAAGTCGAAGTGCTCCATGTGTTCCTGGACCAGGCCCAGGGTCTCGGTTTGGATCTTCTTCAGGTCCTCATCAAATTCGCTGACCTGGGCCGGTGCGGGCACAATCCCATCCCGGTATTTGTCCACCATAGCCAGGGTCCGGGAGAGGAGGTTGCCCAGGTCGTTGGCCAAGTCGGAGTTGGTCCGCTCGATGAACTTCTTCGTGGAGAAGTTCCCGTCCGACCCGAAGTTGAACTCCCGGAGGACGAAATATTTCAGGGGATCCCGGCCATAGAACTCGACCAGGGGTTCCGGATAAATCACATTTCCCTTGGACTTGGACATCTTGTCCTCATCAAAGAGGATCCAGCCATGGGCGAAGACCTGTTCCGGCAGGGGGAGGTCCAGGGCCATGAGGACGGCCGGCCAGATGATGGTGTGGAAGCGGGCGATGTCCCGGCCGATGAAGTGGACCCGGGCAGGCCAATAGCGGTCGAAATCCTCCGGCTTGTCGCCGATCCCCACCCCGGTCAGGTAGCAGATGAGGGCGTCGATCCAGACGTAGATGACGTGGTCGGGGTCGAAGGGGACGGGAACCCCCCACTTGAGCCGCTGGCGGGTGACGGATAGGTCATCCAGACCGTCTTTGAAGAAGGACCCGATCATCTCCTTCTTCCGGTTCTCCGGCATGATGAAGTTGGGATGGTCCTCATAATATTTCAGGAGCTTGTCCTGGTACTTGGACAGGCGGAAGAAGTAGGAGGCCTCTTCCCGGTATTCCACAGGCCGTCCGCAGGAGGGGCAGTTTCCATCCTCCAGCTGGGCCTCGGTCCAAAACTCTTCACAGGGGGTGCAGTAGTAGCCCTTGTATTCGCCCTTATAGATGTCCCCCTTATCATAGAGCTTCTGGAAGAGGGCCTGGACGTCCTTTTCATGCTGTTTTGATGAGGAACGGACGAAGTTATCCGGCTCCACATCCAGGAGCTTCCAGAGGTCTTTGATGGAGTCGACGATGGGGTCGATGTATTCCAGGGGCTTCTTCCCCTTGGCGGCAGCAGCCCGCTCCAACTTCTCCCCGTGCTCATCCGATCCGGTCACATAGTAGGTGTCATAACCCAGCTCATCCGCATACCGGCGGACCGCATCGCAGATGATGGAGGTATAAGTATTCCCCAGGTGGAGGTTGGCTGAGGGATAGTAAATGGGGGCAGTGATATAAAAGGGCTCCCCCTTATGGTTCTTGCACATGGTGATCTCCTTCCTTTCGTCGGACACCGGGTCCGAAGGTCTCGTGGTCAATGCCTGTATGGCCCGTCAAACATAGCTAAATTATAGCATGAGGAGAAAAGAGGGGCCAACCCTTCCCCAAAAATCCGGCCTTTTCCGGGATCCTCTGTAAAATCCGGGTTAAATATAGGAGAATCCTGTGTTAAATGGCTAAAAATGGCCATTTTCAACGTCTGCCGTCCGGGGGCTGACGAACAAAAATTCGGCTCCTTCTCCTATAATAATGAGAGAAGATCAAAAAAATCCTATTCGAATGAAACGATTGGAGGTACCCCATGACTGCTGGAAGAAAGAGGCTGGTCCTCCCCCTTCTGCTTCTCCGTCTTGTCCTTTTTTCTGCTTGTGACGAAGGCCCATCCGACTCCCCCTCCCGGGCGGCGGATTTTGAAACCCGGTCCGGATCCGGAAGCCCCCTGACCATAGTGGCGGGCTCCGAAAATAAGATCCTGGAACCCCTCATCGAAGAATACGCCAAGGAATCCGGACAAAAAGTCCAGGTGGACTACCTGGGCTCATTGGATATCATGAAGCTCCTTTCCTCGGAGGACATCCCCTATGACGCGGTCTGGCCAGCATCCACCCTCTGGATCAATATGGGGGACACCAAGCACATTCTTAAGCACACCAAGACCACCGCCGTCACCCCGGTCATCTTCGGCATCCGAAAATCCCTGGCCCACGAATTGGGCTTTGTGGGCCGCGATGACGTCAAGATGGCGGAAATCACCCGGGCCATCCGAGCGGGCAAGCTTTCCTTTTGCATGACCTCGGCCACCCAGTCCAACTCCGGGGCCTCGGCCTACCTGGCCTTCCTGACCTCTATGGCCCAGTCACCGGACAAAGGCCTGACCTCTGACGACCTCCAAAGCCCTGCCTTACGCGAGGAGATCACAGCCCTCCTGGCCGGGGTCAACCGGTCCTCCGGCTCCTCCAACTGGCTCATGGACCTCTTCCTCATGAGCCGGGGCTATGACGCCATGGTCAAATATGAGCAGCTCATCATCCAGACCAACCGAGAGCTGGAAAGGCAAAAAGAGGAGCCTCTCTATGCCGTCTATCCGGTGGATGGCCTCTCCCTCTCGGATGCCCCCCTGGCCTATGTGGATAAGGGAAACGACCAAAAGGAGAAGGCCTTCCTGGACTTCCAGAATTATATCCTCTCCGACAAGGGCCAGGATGCCATTGAGAAGACCGGCAAGCGGAATGCCTTCGGGAAGATTTCCGACCACAACCGGAAGTACTATCCCAAGGAATGGGGGATCTCCATCGACCGGACTCTCTCCCCCATCCGCTTCCCGGCCAACGACACCATCCAGGAAGCTCTGACCCTCTACCAAACCTCCTTCAAAAAACCGGCCTATACGGTCTATGTCCTGGACTATTCCGGATCCATGGCCGGTGAGGGGAATGAGGAGATGATCCGGGCCCTGGAAGAAATCTGGCAGCCGGAAAAGGCCAAGGCCAACTTCCTTTTAGGGACTGACCGTGATGTCTCCGTCTTCCTCCCCTTCGCCTCCTCTGTGGGCCAGCCGGTAACCGTCGAAGGCGGGGACCTGGAATCCCTCCTGACCCAAGCTCAAAACACCCGGGTCGGGGGATCCACCTACCTCTTTGAAGGAGCCATAAAGGCCATCGACCTCCTCTCCCAGGTGGACAATCTCAATGACTACTCGCCCGCTGTCGTCCTCTTAACCGATGGGATGGCCAATGGAGCCATGGATATGGAGGGCTTCTCCCTGTTATACAAGGACTTCGGGAAGGATATCCCCGTCTTCACCATCACCTTCGGGGATGCTTACGATGAGGAGGTCAAGGCCCTGGCCGAACGAACCCGGGCCAGGGTCTTCAACGGCCGAGAGAACCTGATCGATGCCTTTAAGAAAGTGAAGGGATACAACTGATGGATGACCGACGCACAACCCGGGTCTCCCTCCTTTCGGGCATCTTAGGCGGAGGCCTCTTCCTCCTCCTTTTCCTCATCCTCAAATGGTCTTTCTTTGTCGCCGCCCCCCTGGCCATCCTCTCCTGGGCCGGGGTCTACCTCCTGACCAAGCCCGTCCGAAAAATCGGGAACACGGCCATCGAGGACCTGGACCAGGGGGAACGCCTGGCCGACATCTACCGGGATGGACAGGCTGCCCTGGAGAATTTGGCCACCGGCTACCAAAAGATTGCCCAAGCCCGGATTGCCGGGAAGGTCTGGGAGCTCCATTCGGTGGGGAAGGATATCATGAACTACCTGGCCAACCATCCCCAGGCCCTCTCCAAGTCCGAGCACTTCATCCACTATTACATGGGCTCGGGCAACCGGATCCTGATCAATTATCTTGCCCTGAAGGAGTCCGGCGTTTCTCCGGACAAACTGGCCCGGGTGGAGGATAAGGTCCAGGAGTCCATGACCTATCTCCTGGATATCTTTAACCGTCAGAGGGACTCCTACCAGGAAAACACCATCATGGACCTGGAAGCGGAGTCCGATCTCCTGGAGAAAACCGTCAAATTATCGAAAGGAGGGAGGGAATGAAAAAAGGAAAGTGGGCCGGATTAGCCATTGTCCTGGCCGTCATCCTGATTGCCGGGGCTTATGTCTTCTTTAAGAATAACCAGCCCCAAAAAGTCGAACTTTCAGGCCTCCTGGGCGGGGAAAAGATCGGCCTCTTTGAAAGCCAGGATTTCCGACAGCATATGGACCGGGGATTCGCCCTCCGGATGAATTACCGGAAGGCCGGGTCCTTTGCCATGGTGGAGGAAACCGCCAAAAATAAGAATGAGGCGTCTTATGATTACCTCTTCCCCGCCTCCCAGCTGGCCGCCCAATACTACAAGAAATTAGGGGGATCCTCCCTCCAGGAGGACATCATCTTCAACTCCCCCATCGTCCTCTATTCTCGAAAGCCGGTGGTGGATGCCCTCAAGAAGCAGGGCATCGTGACGGAGCGCAATGCCATCCTCTACGTCAATATGGAGAAGTTGGCTACCCTCATCGCTGACGGGACCTCATGGTCCAAGATCGGCCTCCCCCAACTCTATGGCAATATCTTCGTGGATACCACGGACCCCAAGGCCTCCAACTCCGGGAACATCTTCCTGGGCCTCCTGGCCAATGCCCTCAACGGAAACAAGGTCGTCACCGGAGAGAGCCTGCCCGCTGTCCTCCCCAAGATCATGGCCATCTACCAGCAGATCGGAAATATGCAGACCTCTTCCTCGGATATGTTTTCTCAATTTTTCAAGTTGGGCATGGGGTCCTACCCCATCATTGCGGGCTATGAGAACCAGATCCTGTAGCTATCCAAGACCGACCCACAGGTCTTCGACCAGATCAAGGAGGAGGTCCTCATCCTCTATCCCGAGCCCACTGTCTGGTCCTCCCACGTCTACATCGCCCTCAGCAAGAATGGCCAAAGGGGGCTGGAGGCCTTGAAGGACCCTGAAACCCAGAAAATGGCCTGGAAAAACCATGGCTTCCGGACCATTGTCTCCGGAACCGCCGACCCCAAGGAATTTCCGGTAAAGGGCCTCCCGGCCACCATCGACCAGGTCATGCCCATGCCGGACATCGACGTCATGCTCCGGCTCATGAGGGCCATCGACCAATAAAGAAGGAGTATTGTTATGGAAGAAAAAACCAACTA
>JAQYCE010000008.1 GCA_029003555.1 Bacillota bacterium
TCCCAGCCAGGTGGGCAAGGAGGACCCTGTGACTATTGTCATTGATGAGGCCAGGGACCGGTTCACCGCAAATAACCTCTACATTACTTTAGCGGTAACCCTGGTCAGCGGAATCATTGCCTCCTTTGCCGCTCAAAAACAGTTCACCGGGAATGCGGCTCATGAGCTCCGGACCCCCTTGTCCCTCCTCTTCCGCCTCTTCTACAACCTCACGGAAAATGCCATCAAGTACGGCCGTCCGGGAGGGTTGGTGGAGATTGGGGTGGAGAAGGCGGCCGGCCGGGCTATTGTCCGGGTCAAGGATAGTGGCTACGGGATCCCCAAGGAAAACCAGAAGGATATCTTCCAAGCCTTCTATCGCCTGTCTTCGCCGGAGAGCCAGAAGGAAAAGGGGGTGGGCCTGGGTCTGGCCCTGGCTCATGAAATCTGCCGCCTCCACGGAGGGAGGATCGAGGTGGAAGAGAGCGACAGCACAGGCACGGTCATGCTGGTGGACTTGCCGGTGGAGGACTAGGGGATTATTTTCTATGCCGGTGTTAGGAATCGGCGCTGCATTTCGGGGGGATTAAGGGGATGAGGTGGGAGCGGATCATTCTTTCTACACGGCCATAATCCACCCCTAACCCGGCCCCCTCAAAAGTCACCAAGAGCTGCCTTCCCAGCTCGATGTCATTATTCTCATAAGAACGAATCTTTTTTACTGTGGTTTTCATATATTCTCCCTCGCCGATGAGGCCATGATGCTCCCGATAGATTTCCTTTTCAGCAGAGGGATCATAAAAGGTAAAGTCCGGATAGATTGTAGTCCCATCTTTCAGCAAGAGGGGGCATTCATATTTATAGGTAATGCCTTCCTTTTGAAAGAGGTCAGCGAGAATCTTTTCCGTCTTCGATCGCACCCGCTCCTGGTTATTCGTATAGAGAAAAGAATCATCCGATCGAAAGGGCAGACCCTGGTAGGGCTTGCTTTTCCACTCTTTTAGCTTATCTTCTAGGGTTGGTTGGACAGGGCGAATCAGGGCTCTCCGCTCCGGGCAAAGCTTGAGAAGCTGAAGATCCACAGCCCTGTCGATCTCCCGAAGGTTCATGGGCTCTTTCTCCATCCAGGAGAGGAGGGCAGACATAGACCGATTGTAGGCTTGTTGGGCCAACTGTCTTGCCAGGTCCATATTGTCGAGGGAGATATATTTCCGATGGATTTTCCTCTCATCGACCGTCTGGTGGTAATATTCCGGATGATCCCCATTACGCTTAATGGCCAGGCTTCCCGGGATCGGCGTCACTTGAATTCTTTGTAATTTTCTTTTCAGATCTTTTATTTTTTCTTGTGTTTCTTGGGGCAGGTATTGCAAGGCATCTCCTTTGCTCTTCTTTGTGCGATCGGATGACATTTCTTATTTTTCCATAAAAGATGTTGCAGAAATGACCCGAAAAACAGGGGAATCATCTCATTCGGGTTTCTTTTTTTGAGGAGGTGGGGGAGGAGCCAGAAAGTTGCGAGGCGGGAACCCTGACAAATGGGCAGACCATGAGAATAACGGGGTTTGGAACCCTCACAAATGGGCGGGTCATGAGAATAGCAGGGTAGGCAACCCTGATAATCAGGAGAATTATGAGGATGTCAGGGTTCGGAAACCTGATAAATGAGCGGATCATAGGAATGACAGGGTCGAGCTGCAATGGAACCGCATTTGAATCGCCTTCGAATCGCAAAGAAAGCCCCGAAACTCAGGATGGAGTTTCGGGGCTATTTTTTCTAGAGAGCTATTTATCATCATAGTGTCCTCGGCAGTGGACAATATAGAGTCGACCATCTTCAATATGATACACAAGGCGGTCTTTTTCATTAATTCTCCGGCTAAATTCACCTTGAAGGTTTCCAATCAAGGCCTCCGGTTGACCAATTCCTTCCAATGGGCCATTACGCTCAATATCTTTGATTAATCGATTGATGCATTTGAGGGTTTTCTTATCCTGCATCTGCCAATAGAGGTAATCTTTCCACGCATCATCTGACCATATAATTTTACTCATCGTCATCTTCAATAAGTTCGTGAGCGGTACCCTTACCTGCCTTTAACTCCTGGATAGATTTAAGCACATAGGCTTGGTTGTTGGGACTATAGAAGGGGTCCTCTTGTTTGATTTCAAAGGGGATTCTGTTTTCACGAAGTACAGCCTTTACATACATATTTATTGCAGAAGATGAGGTGAGACCGACAGATGAACAAAAGGCATCAAAACGGATCTTATCTTCTTTATCGACGCGGGCTGTGAGTGTAGATAACGCCATGTTGATCCTCTCCTTTCTAAGATGAGTAAATATTATCACTAAAGAAGGACGAAAGCAATTAAATGTAATACAAAAACACAGCCCAATAATCCCCCTACTTCAACTTCTCCACGATCCGGTACTTGGCCTGGAAGCCCGGGCCCTGGCCGGTGAATGAGGCATCCTTTTTGGCAAGGTCGGACATGGCTTGGAGGATGTCAGCGATTTCGGGGATTTCTTCGGTCTTTTGGCTGAGTTTGTCGATGCCCTCGGTCTTGAATTCCAGGATTTTGTCGGAGAAAGTCCTCATGTTTTCAGCGAGGAGTCCGCTCCCGTCTTGGAGGCGGGTGGTTCCGTCTTCGAGCTGGCCCAGGCCTTCATTGAGGCGGGAGATCCCGGCCCGGAGGGGGGATATGCCCTGGCTGGGGAGTTGGCTGAAGCCGGCCAGGCTTTGGGCTTTTTCGTCGAAGGCGTTCAGTCCGGCGACGAGTTTCTCGGCGCCTTCGTTGAGGGAGGCTGAGTTGGCGGAAAGTTCAGCCATTCCTGAAGCCAGCTGGTTGACCCCTTGGACGTTGGCCTGGCTTCCTTTGGCCAGTTGGTGGACCCCATCCTTGAGCTGGCCGACGGCGGTATCCAGGGCGCCCAGGCCGGTGGAAAGTTCCTGGGAGGCGTCGGCCAGTTTCTGGGAGGCATCGGCCAATTCGCCCATCTTATCCTTCAAGGTCCCCAGTTTATCCAAGTCGGAGAGGGTATCTTGGAGGCCCTCCACCGACTGGAGGGAGGTGCCCAGATTCTGAGCCGATTGGCCCAGGCGGGAGGCGGACTCGCCGATGGTGGATGCGGTCTCTTTCAGGGTCTGAGCCTCGGTCAGGAGGGCTTGGGCGGCTTCGCTATTCCCGGCCTCCTCCAGACTATTGGCCAGGGCCATCAGGCGGACGATGGATGGGCCCAGGTCTTGGGCGGATCCGCCGATGGTAGTGACCTCGTCTCCCATGGACTCCAGGTCATCCTTGACGTCGATTTGGCCCATCCGGGACAGGGAATCCAAGGGGAGGTCTTGGATAGCCGTGTTCATGGCCTGGAAGTTGGCGTTGAAGGTCCCTTCTTTTTCCGCAAAGGAAGCCACTGCATCCCCCGCCTTCCCCATATTATCGCTGAGGGCGAGGCTTCCTTGGCTCAGCCCGGCATCCAAGGCTGATGCTCCGGCCTGGAGAGCCTCCGCCCCCTGGACCAATTCGTCCATGTGGGAGGAGACCTCATCGACCCCGCCGGTATAGTCCTTGAGGCCGGCCAGGAGTTGGTTCCCTCCTTGGGCCATCTGGTGAACCCGTTCGGGGAGGGCCGCCAGCTGGCCCAGAGAGGGCATGAGCTTTTCTTCCAGGAGTCCGGTCTTCTCATCCAATTCCCGGGCCCCGGCGTGGAGCTGGTGGACACCCTTTCCCAGTTCATCGATCCCCTGGTGGAGGTCATCCTGAGCTGTGATAAATTTTTGGGCGGCTTCAGCCAGCTGGGCGGACGCATCCTCCAGGGAAGAGAGGCCATCCTTTAATTCATCTATTCCTTCCGGCTTGACATCCTCCTGGAAGAACTCATTGGAGGTGACGACATAGGCTTCCACCGGCCGGTAGTCTTTCACCTCCATCTCGATGACCGCCTTATCCTTGAACCGGTCCAGCTGGTCCTCCTTCAGGATGCCCTTGAAGTTGACTGCCAGCCCCGGCGTCAGGATCGTGGTCACCAGCTGGTTCTTTCCGTCCTTGACCAGCTTGGAATCCTTGGCCTGGATTTTGGTGGCCATATCCTCATTAAAAGACAGGCTGGCTACGGTGAGGTAGGGGGCATAGACCTCCCGTTCCTTCCCATCGATGGTTTTCCGGGCCACATTCTTGTTCTCCGCCTGGATGGTGATCTTGAGGTGGCCGGACTTGCCTTCCAATGCCCGGTTATCCACCTTCTTTCCATCCAGCTCATAGTCAATTCGGACATCAACGGGTCTTTCCTTATCCGATTGGCCCTGGTAGTAGAGGTCCTTCCGATCCTCCTTCCAGTGGATGGCCCCGTCCTTCACATCGATCTTTTGGTCGGACTTTAAGTCCTTGATGTCCTTGAGGTCGGTGGGGTCCTTTCCTTCTATATTATTATCTCCATGGAGCCAGACGGAGACGAGTTGTTCTTTGACCTGGCCGTCTTCCTTGATGACGTAGACGGTTTCATTTTTCTCGATGAGCCCGGAAGCGGCAAAGATGGGTTGGCCGGCCACCAGGGAAAAAGCCACCATAAAGGCAAGGGCTCTTTTGATTTTCTTATTCATACAAACCTCCTTATTGCAATGATTTGGTTGTTTTCTTGATAAAGGGAAAGAGGGTGGACAGGAGGGCCGGGAGCATGAAGAGGATGACCAGCATGCTGATGATGGCCCCTCGGGCCAGGAACATACAGATGGTGGAGACGATCTCCATCTTGGAGAAGATGCCAACGCCGACCGTGGCGGCCATGAAGGAGAGGGCCGAGGTGACGATGGACTTGGAGGCCTCCCGGGTGGCCAGGCTCAGGGCCTGGTTGACGTCCCCCAGCTTCTTGTACTCATGGAGGAAGCGGTCCGTCATGAGGATGGAATAGTCCACCGTTGATCCCAGCTGGATGACCCCAATGATGATGGAGGTGACGAAGGGGATGGTCTGGCCCATGTAGAAGGGGATCCCCATGTTGATCTGGATGGCCAGTTCAATTGACCCGATCAGGATGATGGGGAGGGCGATGGACTTGAAAACGAAGGCCAAGATCAGGAAGACCATGGCGATCGAGACCAGGGAAATCCGGGTAAAGTCCGAATTGGAGATTAGGGTGAGGTCATCGGTGAGGACGGCCTCTCCGGTCAGGTAGGCCTCCGGGTCATAGCGGTCCATGATCTCACGGATGGCGTGGATCTGGTCCCTGACCTCATCCGACGCCGTCTGATATTCGGAGTTGATCATGATCATCTGGTAGCCATTTTTGTTGAAATTCTCTTTGAGTTTTTGGGGCAGAAAATCCTTGGGGATGGTTGGGCCCAGGACGGAGTTGGTGGAGATGACCGAGTTGATCCCGTCGACATCCTCAACCTCATCCACCATGGCCGTAAGGGTGGAATCCGCCAGGTCCTCCTTGATCACCATGAAGTGGGTGGTGGCCATGTTGTAGTCCTTCTTCATCTTATTCAGAGCAACGATGGAGTCCAAATCCTGGGGGAGGGACCGGTCCAGGTTGTAGTAGACTTCGGCATTGACGGACCCGTAGATGGCCGGAATAAAGAGGAGGAGGAAGAGGACAAAGAGGGCCTTTTCGTGCTTGACGCTGAAATCGGACAACTTATCAAAGGAGGGCAGGAGGACTCGGTGGTTGTACTTGCTGACGTACTTGTCCGTCACGAGGAGCATGGCCGGTAGGACGCTGACCGTGGTCAGGAGGCCGATCAGGACCCCCTTGCTCATGACCAGGCCGATGTCTCTTCCCAGGCCCAGCTCCATGAGGACCAGGACGATAAAGCCCGCAAAGGTCGTAAAGGAGGAGGCGAAGATGGAGGAGATGGTATTTTCGATGGCCCGGGCCATGGCCTCCTGGGTGGTTTCCCGCTTCTTCTTTTCCTCCACATATCTTCGATAGAGGAAGATGGAATAGTCCATGGTGACCGCCAGCTGGAGGGTGGCGGCGATGGCCTTGGTGATGTAGGAAATCTCGCCCAGGAAGAAGTTGGTCCCGAAGTTGTAGGCCACGGCGTAGCCGATGGTCAGGACGAAGACAAAGGGGATGATGGTCGACTCATTGGTCAGGGAAAGAACGATGATAGCCAGGACCACCGCCAGCAAGACATAGATGGGGGTCTCCTTGTCGATGACGTCTTTGGTGTCCTTGACCAGGGAGGAGATCCCGCTCAGGTACTTGGGGGCGGAATCCAGCTTGCGGATCTGGTCGATGGCCGACATGGTGGTCATGGAGGAGGCGGAGTCCTTGAACTTCACCACCATGAGGGTGGACCCGTCCGCATAAAGCGTATCCCTGAGTTTGTCGGGCAGCATATCCTTGGGAACCATCTGGCCGACCAGGGAGGACTTGGAGATGACATCCTCCACACCTTCAATCTCCAGGATTTTTTCGCGGAGGGCCTCGGCCTCCCGATCGTCCCCTTCCACAATGAGCATGCCTGTCGAGGCGTTATTGAACTCCTCATCCAGAATCTTCTGTCCCTCGGTTGAATTGAGGTCTTTAGGCAGGTAGGTCAGGATGTCGTAGTTGATCCCGGTTTGCTTGTAACCGAAATAGGAAAAGACCAGCAAGACCGTCATGAACAAGAGGACGAGCTTGGCATGGTTGGCAATAAATGTTGAATATTTTCTCATCATACACCGGTCCTAAATATTTTCTCGCCCATTTCAAAAAGGATGGTCTTCATGTTATCGATGTCCAAAACCGCATTTTCCATCAGGGCGGATTTACAGGTGGTCAGGACGATATTTATGGTCAAGGACAAGGAAAAGAGCTTCTCATCCTCGGAATACTTTTCGGGCAGGAGGGAGTCATACTTGCTCAAGATGAACTTGAGGGTGGATTCCGCGGCCTTGAAGCGGTCGTTGTTCTCGACCTTGACGTAGAGGGCCCAGTTGAGCTTGCTAAAAATCAGGTCCAGCTCCACGGGGTGGTCAATCAGGTAGTCGATGATATAGCTGATAAAGGATATGTAGCGTTCGATGGGAGAATCGCCCTGACACTGGTCCTCAGCCTCGGTCACCAGCTTCGTCATCCGGTCCAGGACAATATCTTCGACCAAGTCCTCCTTATTCTTAAAGTAGAGGTAGAAGGTCCCCAGACCATAGTCCGTCCGTCCCATGATGTCCCGGATGGAAGTTTGATGGACCCCTTTTTCTAAAAAAGAAGAAAGGGCTTCTTCCTTGATCCTTGTTTCCTTTTCTTTCTTAATTTCTTCAATCACAAAAGTCACTCCTTTCCGTATTTTCCGGCTTTGGAAATAAAATGAACATCGTTCATTTTTTTAACGGAGAATATCATAGCACAAGAATGAACGTTGTTCAACTTTTTTTATAAAAAAATTGCGGTTAAAATGGGGCGAAAAGGGGTAAAGATATGTTGATAATTAACAGGCAAACGGACTCCCCGGACCATGAGGAAGTCAAGCCGGGGAAAGAGGAAAACTTTGTTTTCAGAAAGGAGCGGACATGGAATTTAAAAAAGTGGTTATCTTAGGGGGTGGCGTCTTAGGTGCCCAGATCGGCCTTATGAGTGCCTACACCGGCCACGAGACCACCCTCTGGATGCGGAGTGAGGGGACCATCGGCCGGACCCAGCCCCGCTTAGAGAAGTACAGCAAGCAGATGATCGAATCCCTGGCCAGAGCCAAGGCCTTGATCGGGAACCCCCTGGGGGCCTACCTCTATCCCCGGGCTTTGATCAAGGACTGGAACAAGGTCACGGCTGAGGAGATTGATAACCTCATGGCCATGGCCAAGAAGAACTTTGAAGAGAAGATCCACCTGGAACTGGATATTGACAAGGCCCTGGCCGATGCGGACATCGTCATCGAGGCCATGGCGGAGAACCCCCAGGCCAAGATCGACCTCTATACGAAGATCAAGGACAAGATGGACGACAAGACCATCCTCTGCACCAACTCCTCCACCCTCCTGCCCTCGACCTTTGCCGAATATACCGGCCGGCCGGAGAAGTTTATGGCCCTGCATTTTGCCAATGAAATCTGGGCCCACAACACTGCCGAGTGCATGGGCCATCCGGGCACGTCCCCCGAGACCTATGAGGCGGTGGTCCGCTTCGCCCAGGAGATCCAGATGGTCCCCATCCAGCTCCACAAGGAACAGCCCGCCTATGTTCTGAACTCCCTCTTGGTCCCCTTGCTGGATGCTGCTCAGCAGCTCTGGGGGAAGGGTGTTGCCGATCCCGAGATGATCGACATGACCTGGCGGATTGCCACCGGCGCTCCCGCCGGCCCCTTCCAGATCATGGACGTTGTCGGCTTGGAGACGGTCTATAACATCGGCTCCATGAAGCCCGATGCCCAGGACCCGGACTCCCTCAACCACAAGATCCTGACCATGATCAAGGAAAAGATGGACCGCGGAGAAACCGGCGTCAATGCTGGCAAGGGATTCTACGACTACAAGAAATAGAGTGGCTCATGGCCCCGGAAGGGGAAGGCCCGGGGAATGAAGTCATGAAGAGGAGCCCGGTTGCTGATTGCAGCAGCCGGGTTCTTTTTGTGTGCTGGGAGCCCCCCTCAATTGACGGAAATGGGGAAGGGGGGGGCTTCTATCCTTTAATCGCCCGATCTGCTACCTGCGATCCAAGAAAAATTTGAAATATTTTGAGTTTGTAATAGTATTAAAAACGTGTCTAGAAAGCATGCTGATTTAGTAGGATTTATACATACATATGTTTGCAATGAAGGGTGGTAGTAGTGAAAAAACGAGTGATGGCGATTTGTCTTTCCTTGGTGATGGTTCTTGGACTGGTCTTTCCAGGGGAGGTTTTTGCCCGGGAAGAGGGAGCGGAAGAAAACGCCCAGGAGGCCTCGGTGGAGTCGGCCGCTCCGGAAGAGGTTGAAGAAGAGGTCTCGGCTGAGCCGGAGGCAGAAGTTTCGGCAGAACCGGAAGAGAATGAGTCGCTGGAGCTTTCCGAAGAAGCGGATGAGTCTCAGGCGGTAGGAGAAGAAGAGGAAACTCCTTGGTCAAAGCTGAAGCGTAGAATCGAGGAGGCCGATGGTCAAAAGATTGAAATCAATGAGGACATCACGGCAGATCCGGTAAAAGATGTAGAAAAGACGATTTCTATTCTCGAGAACCGGCATATTGTCTTGACCGGGAAAGGGAAGATCACGGGCTTTGGCTTATCCAGCATTAAGGTGGCTGAAAAGGGGAGCCTGACTATTGATGGCCCATCCCTGACTAAAGCTCAGATTGAGGTTGAGGGCAAGCTCGAACTCAAAGAGGGGAAGATTTCCGACACCAAGCTTGAGGGCGCGACGGTCCTGGTTAATGGCGGCGAATTCATCATGTCCGGTGGGGAATTTACCGACAATGAGGCCTTGGAAGGGAAAGATTCTTCTAACTATTCCCCGATCACCGTCAAAGACGGCAAGTTTCAACTCGATAGAGGGAAGATTTCCGGCAACAAGAGTTTTTTGAAAGGCGGGGCCATCGGTGGATGGGGGAGTGACCCATCCAAGACTTCCATTCTCATCAATGGCGGAGATATTTTTGGAAACCAGGCTATCCATCCGAAGAAAAATGCCTGGGGCGGCGGAATCTACCTGGAAAATGGAAAATTTGAAATGAAGGGGGGAAGTGTTACCGGGAATACAGCGGAACTTGGTGGCGGGATTAATCTTGTCAATTCTTCCGCCAAGATTTCCGGAGGGAGCATTTCTGAGAATACCAATGGTGATTATAAAGGCATTGGTGGTGGAATTTCGACCACCGATGGTGACCTGACCATCAGTGGTGGCGAATTTTCGAAGAATGAGGCGAATGGTTCCGGTGGTGTACTATATACCGATTCGACGAAGTTGACCATCAATGGAGGTGAATTTACAGAGAATTCTGCTTTGAGAAGTGGCGGTGCCTTGTCGATAGGCGGAACGAGTAGGGCGGAAATCAATGCCGGCCTCTTCGAAGGGAATTCTTCCCATGGTTTCTGGGGCGGGGGTGCCATTTATAATGACACACACAGCACGCTTGTCATCCGCCGGGCGCTCATCAAGGACAATACGATCAAAGAGAATTACTTTATCGGTGCGGGGAATCGACCTGCTTCCCGTCAGGGAGGGGGGATCTGGAATTGTCCGACCGGAAGCACGGTGATTTATATTACAAATGGCTTGGCGCTCTATGAGAACTCGGCGCCGGACCTGCCGAACCAGCCGGCACATATTGGTGCCGGAGATGATTTCGCTAATATCACCAAACACGAATTTGGTAATCCTGTGGGAAGCTCATCAGTAGTCCTTGCCTCCCGAATGTTGGGTGGCGGCTTCCGACTCTGGTACCAGGATGGGTCATTTTATAGCATTCATACCAATTGGGGAGAAGAGGCAGACCGCATGCCCCGCTACAATCCGGAAAATCACGGGGATCCTCTTCCCTACAATAAGGAAATTGCAGAGAAGAAAGGGGCCCAGCTGGTCTACAAGTCTGTCCCTGCTGAGGCCTCCAAGTCTCTGGCGGAGCAAATCGCCACATCCATCTTCACCAACAATACGGCCCAAGGCACGGGCATTAGCGGCGGAGCCATTGCCAACAACGGTAAGCTGATCTTCGGCGAGGACAAGCCCTATAAGGTAGTGATCAACAAAGCTTGGTCCGGGGATAAGGAAGAAACCCGGCCCAAGGAGATCGTCCTCAAGATGTATGTCGGCGACCACTATATCCAGGATGTCAAGCTGACGGCAGAGGGGAATTGGGAAGCGACGATTGAGGACTTCCCGGATCCGGATACCTTGAGAGATAACAAGACCGGCAAGCTTCTGCCCATCAACTTCAAGGAAGAGAAAACCGGGAATTACGTCTTCTCCATCCTGAGCCGGTCTCGGAATGAGAATGAGTCCACCTATACCATTCAGTTGGAAAATAAGATTCCTACCCCCACACCAAAAGAGGAATTCACCAGCGTCAAGGTGAATAAAAACTGGGTGGATGAGAACAATAAGCTTGGCGACCGGCCAGACCATGTGGTCGTCGCCCTCCTGGCCAATGGACAGGATACGGGAAAAAGACTGACTTTGTCCGAGGGAACCGGCTGGGGAGGCATCTTCGATTCGCTCCCGGTCTATGATGCGGCCCATAAGCGGATTGACTATTCCGTCGTGGAAGTCAGCCATAGCAAGGACTACACTGCTTCTGTTTCCGGCAACCAGGCGGATGGCTTCACCATCACCAACACCCGGATTCCCACGGAGAAGACCAAGGTCAAGGTCACGAAGGTCTGGGATGATGGGAACAATGCCGACGGTAAGCGGCCGGATGCCATTACGGTCCACCTGCATAAAAATGGTCAGATCATCCAGACGGTGACGCTGAATCAAGCGAATGGCTGGACATGGACCTTCGAAGGCCTGGAGAAATTTGAGGATGGGAAGGAAATTTCCTATACGATTTCTGAGGATCCGGTGGAAGGGTATACGACCAGCCTGACCGGATCAGCGGCGGATGGGTTCACCCTGACCAACAGCAAGAAGCCCGAGACACCCCCGGAAACTCATAAGCCACCGAAGACACCTCACGGCCACAACCCCAACACGGGCGATGCTGGGCAGATCATCCTTTTTGCCGGTCTCCTGGTTCTCTCAGTAGCCTGTCTTGGAAAGTTCTATTTTTGGGCAAAAAAAGATAACGAGGCATAAAAGATAGCATGCAAGGTGCCCCCCGCATCCGCTCTTGGCGGATAGCAGGGGGCTTTTTTGTGGGGGGATGCCGAATTCGACTATTTTTCAGGGCTCCAAAACCCTGCCATATTTGAGAACAAATAAATCATCAGGGTTTCTGACCCTGTCATTTTCACAATTTTTCAAAATAGCAGGGCCTTTTTTGACCCTGCTATTTATCTGATTCGGCAAATTGTCAGGGTTTTTACCCTGATA
Source organism: Bacillota bacterium (assembly GCA_029003555.1). Lineage (GTDB taxonomy): Bacteria > Bacillota > Clostridia > Tissierellales > Peptoniphilaceae > Kallipyga. Next base: position 11,913 of record JAQYCE010000008.1, read on the forward strand.
TTCTTTCGATTTGTTCAATTGACAGGGCTATTTTTATCCCTGATATTTCTGAGATCCAACAATTTGTCAGGGCTCTGAACCCTGATTTTTTCGGAATTTTCTATATTAACAGGGTTGGGCATTCTTGGGAGATGGCGGATTTTTAGTTTTCCAAGGGCAGCTCGGACTTAGTCGAGATGGTCCGAAGAAGCTTATTTTTCCCAAAGCATAAGGCTGGAAGAAGAAAAGAAATCTCGTATATTTATGAGGTTCTACAAGCTGGGACTTTCCATCCTGGCCCTGACTCTTTTTGTCCGGGGGATCATCCAGGTTTTGGGAATGGACCTCTCCCGGTCCATGGACCTGTCCCTATCAGGTGTGACAGGAAAAATTGATGAAAATCGGGTCTTTTGCTATACTATGGAGTGTAAATAAAGCCAGTGGAAAACATGATTATTCCTTTTATTTTATTTGTTTTCAGCTGCAGGTTGTTTCTATTTTATGAACAGTATAGGAGGACTTATGAGCACAATTACTGCGATGTTTCTCATTATGGCCATCGGGTATTTTCTGGGTCACCTGAATATTCTGGGAGTCAAGTTCGGCGCATCCGCCATCTTGATCGTCTCCCTCTTCTTCGGGCACTTTGGGACGGAAATCCCACCCATCCTTGGCTCCATCGGCCTGGTCTTGTTCCTGGCCCCGATCGGTCTCATGGCCGGCCCGACCTTTGTCAACAACATTAAGAAAAACGGCGTCAAGTTCCTGGCCATTGCTATCATCACCTGCATCATCGGTGGGGTGACCATCGTCATGTCCAACAAGATCTTCGATATTCCGATCGAGCTGGCCCTGGGACTGGGAACCGGCGCCCTGACCTCCACCGCCATGTTGGGAAGCGTCACCTCATTAACTGACTCCCCCCTGCCCGGCGTGGGCTATGGCATTGCCTATGCCTTCGGCGTTTTGGGTGTAGTTCTTCTGGTCCAGATCCTTCCCAAGCTCATGGGTGCTGACCGGGATGTGGAGAATGAGAAGCTGACCGTCCCCGAATCCAAGAATGTAGCCGAAACCCTGGGTCAGAAACTGGTGAACTTTGAACCCCACGGCCTCTTCGGTGTCGCCGTAGCCATCGCCCTCGGCACTGTCCTTGGTGGACTCAAGCTCCCCGTTGGCGACAAGGTTGTCGTCTCCCTCGGCGCAGGCGGCGGCTCCATCATTGCCGGTATCGTCCTGGGCCACTTCGGCCATATCGGCCCCGTCAACTTCACCTACAAGAAGTCCAACATGCAGCTCATCCGTGACCTGGGTCTGGCCTTCTTCCTCATGCGTGCAGGCACCAACGCCGGCGCAGGCTTTGTAGAAGTGGTTGGTCAATACGGCATCAAGCTCTTCTTCGCCGGCGTCATGATCACCCTCCTCACCTCCGTCCTGAGCTTCCTCATGGCCTATTTTGTCTTCAAGCTTCCTCTCTTCGGTGCACTGGGAACCACCACCGGGTCCATGACCTCGGCACCTTCCCTGGGCGCCCTCTTGGAAGTCACCCAGGATGACCGCGTATCTTCCTACTACGCCGCCACCCAGCCCATCGCCACCATCTTCCTGGTCTTCATGCCCCAGATTATCTGGCTCTTCTTCGGCGTCCACTAAGACCGGCTGAGAATTATTCTTAAAGAGAAGCCGCATCCAGCGATTAACTGCTAGATGCGGTTTTTTGTTGGAGGAGCGCCCGCCACCGGCTGCCACTCGGCAAGTCTTTTTGTGACTAGCGGAAAGTTTTTTTATGACCTATAATGGAAATGATCAATATTTTTTTGAAAAGATAAGTATCGTTTTCAAACCTATTTTTTAAGAAGGTTATGTAATGATTACGGACTATGATTCCAAAGTGGCGGTGATTACCGGTGCGGGGAACGGCATCGGGAAAGCCTTAGCTCTAGGGATGGCGGAGAGGGGGGCCAAACTTTTCTTGGTCGACATTGAAGGGGAAGATGTCGCCCAGGTTGCCCAAGAGATCCGGAAAAGGGCGGAGAGGCTCATGCTCTCCAGGCGGACGTCAGCCTGCCGGAGGAATGCGACAAGATTTTTGGCGAGGCCATGGACCGGTATGGACGCTGCGACATCCTGGTCAACAACGCCGGCGTTTCCGCATTGGGCGAAATCAACCAGTTTACGGAAAAGGACCTCCACTGGGTCACTTCGGTCAACTACTTTGCCCATGTCTATATGATGAAGCGGTTCCTTCCCCAGATGCTTGACCAAAAGACCCATGGCCAGATCCTCAATGTTTGCTCAATCGCGGGCATCATCACCTCCCAGTCCGCCCCGCTTTACTTCTCGACCAAACACGCCGCCGTAGCCCTTTCGGAGGCGGTCTATAAGTGGCTGAAGAAGATTGAGGCGGATATTGATATTGCGGTATTCTGCCCCGGCTTTATCCAGACCAAGATGTATGAGACGGATAAGCACCGGCCCGACCGCTTCAAGATTGAAGACGAGCCCTGGTATCATAGCGAAACCTACAAGACCTATTCTGCTTTCAATAAGCAGGTTTTGGATGGCGGAAAGACCTTAGAAGAGGTCATTCCCCAGGTTTTCGAGGCTTTAGGCAAGGAACAGTTCTATATCTTGACCCACGACCAGTATGATGGCCTGATCCGCAAGCAAGGGGAATTCGAGGCCGACATGGAAAGGCCCATCGACTACGGCGACGTCCAATAATTGGCAATGGCGATCGACTCATGGAGGCCGGTGGCCAAAGATATCGCAGAAGAATAAAATTCTAGAGGAGGATGTATGGAAAACAAGTTACTTTTTCAACCCGGAAAAATCGGCAACGCCCACCTGAAGAACCGGCTGGTCCTTCCGGCTATGGGGTCCGGCTTCGCTGAGGCTAACGGCGATGCCGGAGAAAAGATCATCCGCTACTATGAGGAGCGGGCACGGGGCGGCTGCGGGCTGATCATCACGGAAATTTGCCGGGTCGACGATGAACACGGGGTGGGCATGCCCAACCAGATGGCCCTGACCAAGCTCCACCACGTCTACGCCTTGGAGAACCTGGTGGAAGCGGTCCATAAGCATGGATCCAAGGTTTTCGTCCAGCTCCACCATCCGGGCCGTCAGACCAAGTCCTACATGATGGATGGCCGGGACGTCGTTGCGCCGAGCGCCATCCCCTGCCAGGTCACCCAGGAAATGCCCCGGGCCCTGACCACGGAAGAGTGCAAGGGCCTGGTCAAAAAGTTCGTCACAGCCGCCAAGTATGCCCAAATGGCCGGAGCGGATGGGGTGGAACTCCATGCGGCTCATGGCTACTTGCTCAACCAATTCCTCAGCCCCCACACCAACAAGAGAACCGACGAGTATGGCGGGAGCTTCGAGAAACGCCTCCGTTTTATCACGGAAATTATCTTGGGAATCAAGTCCGTCTGCCCTGGCTTCCCCATCAGCGTCCGCTTGAGCGCGGATGAGTTCGTAGAAGACGGAAACCACCTGCCCGAAGTCGTGGAAATCGCCAAGGCCCTGGAAAAGCTGGGTGTTGATTCCCTCAATATCAGCTGCGGGACCTATGAGAGTGGGTTGACCATCATCGAACCCTATTCCATCCCCGAGGGATGGAAGGGCCACTTAGCCCAGGCCATCAAGCAAGCTGTCTCCATCCCGGTTATCGCCGTCAACAACATCAAGCGGCCCGCCGTGGCGGAGAAAATGCTGGAAGAGGGAGTTTGCGACTTCATCGCCTCCGCCCGTGGCCAGCTGGTCGACGCCGAATTCGGCAACAAGGCCTTTGAGGGACGGGATGAGGACATCCGCAAGTGCATCGGCTGCCTCTACTGCTTCAAGGAGATCGGAGCCCTCCACCGGCTCAAGTGCGCCATCAACCCCCGCCTGGGTCGGGAGAACATCTACCAAGACCTCAACCCCTCCGGCGAGGGAAGAAAGGTCGTGGTCATCGGGGGTGGCCCGGCCGGCATGGAAGCCGCCATCACCCTGGCCGACCGGAAGTATGCGGTCACTCTATATGAAAAGAGAGAGGCCCTGGGCGGCGCACTGACCATGGCGTCCATGGCCAACCACAAAGACCTCATCAGGGAATACCGAGACTACCTGATCCGCCAGGTGGAGAAGCGGGACATCGAGGTCGTCCTCAACCATGAGGCGACCCTGGAAGAGATCCAGGCCCATGAGCCCTATGCGGTCTTCCTGGCTCATGGCGGCCAGCCCATGGTCTTCCCCATTCCGGGATCCGAGGCCATGGATACCCTGGTTTGGGACCGGGTCCTCCGGGAAGGAATCAAGCCGGAGAAGAAAAAGATCCTGGTCATCGGTGGCGGTGTCACCGGATTGGAAGTGGCCGAGCTCCTCTCGGAAGAAGGGCTGGGCAACCAGGTCAAGGTCGTGGAGATGAAGGGGGAGGTGGCCGATTCGGTCTATGCCTCTGTCAAGTATAAATTGGTGGAAGCTCTGACCAAGAACCAGGTCGACATCCTGGTCAACAAGAAACTGGTGGCCATGGAAGCCGGCCAGGCGGAGATCGAGGACGTGGAGACCGGCGACAAGACCAAGCTGGACTGCGACCTGGTCGTCTATGCCACCGGAGTCAGGGGCCAGACGGATTTGGTGGATGAGTATAACAAGCACTTCAACCGGGTCTTCGCCTGCGGAGACATCAACAAGGCCGGGTCCATCCTGGAGGCGACAGGCCAGGCCTATGAGTCGGCCATGGCCCTGGTCTAGGAATTCCTGAATTTCAGACAAAAGAAAACCCCGCTGCAGATTGGTCTGCGGCGGGGTTTTTTCTTGTGTGTTTCGATTGGATCCTTGGCCCTAGGCCATGAGGCCGGTGGATTGGAGGAAGAGGATGAACATGATGATGGGGAGGCAGTACTTGACCATGACCACATAGAGGCCCTTGCGGGAGTAGGGATGTCCGGAGCGCTCCATTTCTTCCAGGATCCACTTGGGCTTGATCATCCAGCCGATGAGGATGGAGGAGAGGAGGGCGATTAGGGGCATCATGAAGCTGTTACTGATGTAGTCCATGATATCCAGGAGCTGGCCCGTGGATCCGTTGGGCAGGGGGACTTCAACGTAGAATTTGCTGTAGCCCAGAGCGATGACCCCGGTGGCGACCAGGTAGATGACGGAGAGGACCAGGATGGTCTTCTTCCGGTCGGTGTGGAGGATTTCCGTGGCATTGGCCACGATGGATTCCAGGACAGAGATGCAGGAGGTCAGGGCGGCGAAG
>JAQYCE010000009.1 GCA_029003555.1 Bacillota bacterium
AAAGCCCTCTCATGGTGGGCCGGGTCAACAGCCTGCAATAGTTCTTGGGAAGGGGCCAGCAGCGAGGGAAATACCCCCCCTTACCGCCGTTTCCGCTAGTTGGAGGGGTATCGCCAGACCCCTCTTCCCACCAATTTCGCCAGTTGGAGGGGTATCGCCGTACCCCCCTTCCCGCAGTTTTCGCCATTTGGAGGGGTATGAGGACCCGTCAGGCCCCCCAGAGGCCCCGCCGAAACGCCTCCAGTCCCCCAGCCCACCCACCAAAAAAGAGGCGGTGTCCAAATTTCGGACACCGCCTCTTTTTTCTGCTTATCTTTTCTTTTTCTTGAGCTTTTGGCTCAGCTTCTGTCGGTAGTCTTTCCCATCGTAGATCCGGATGTCGGGTTGGTATTCCCGAGCGAGGTCCAGGATCTTCTTCCGCTCGGCCGAGGGGAAGGTCACCCGCTTGGTGACGTCGCCTCGGGTGAAGTAGAAGATGTTCTGGTCGGCTTGGCCGGGGATTTTCTCATAGGTAATGGCGTCAAGGTCCGACCAGGGGATCAGGCGGTGGTTGGTCCGAAAAATCATGTCGGTAAAAAACTCCAGGCCACGGGGGGTCACTGCGGCGTAGCGCTTGGTGACCAGGGAAAAAAGGAGGAGCAGACCCAGGATAATGGTGATCTTGTACCGGGTCAGGAAGGCCATGCCGATCAAGAAGAAGGCCATGATCACCCCATATTTCGCCACCCAGGGCTTCTGTCCTGAATATTGGCGGCTGACAATTTTGGGGGCCTGATCTTTCCAGGGAAAGTCATGGTGAGAAAAAGCGGACATGAAGCTTAGGCCTGAACCTTGGGGATGGTCCCGTTTTCACGACCCTTGCGGAGGGCTTCCATAGCCACCTCATGAGCCTTTTCAGGCGCACCGGCAACCTTGCCCTGTCTGGTTTTTCCGAAGATGTTGGTGTAGGAACCGTCAGCCCAGAAGATATTCCGACCTAAGTAAGCGGTCAGGGCGGCGTAGATGGGGTTCAGGAGGTTGACAAAGGCGAAGGGGAAGAATTTGAAGGAATTCACACCCAGGGTCTTGGATTGATAGGCACCGCATGCGGTCCAAGGGACCATAACGGCCCAGAGGGTACCGGCATCTTCCAGGGTCCGGGACATCATGTTCCGGCCCAAGCCCATTTCGTCGTACTTATCTTCATACAGAGGAGCAGGAACGCCAATGCCGAGGAACTGGTCGCACATGGCGGCGTCGCAGAAGATGGAGGTGAGCATGGTGGCGAGAACCAGGGAGCCCACAGAATGGATCCGTTCCTTAAGGTGACCGAAGAGCTTCTCGACGATCCCGCAGCGCTCGAGGGCACCACCGAAGGAGACGGCCAGGATAATCAGGTTGATGGTCCACATCTGGTTGTCCATACCACCTTTGGCCAGGGCAGCATCGAGGAACTCGTTGCCGGTTTCGATGGAGGGGCCATAGTGAAGGATGGTGAAGGTGTCAGCAACACTGCCGGCGCCTTGGAAGAGGTAGGCAAAGAGAACACCGCAGGCCACGGAGATGAGGACGCCAGGCAGTCCGGGAACCCGGAGGAGGCAGACCGCGATGACCACCAGGATAGGCAGGAGGACCAAGGGGTTGGTGTTGAAGTGATCAGCAATAGCTTGCTGGATTCCACCGGCAATGGTGGGATCGTAGCCGGCATCGGAAACGTTGAGGCCGATGATGGTATAAATAATTAATGAAATCAGGAAGACCGGGCCGGTGGAGGAGATCATGGCGGTGACGTGGTCGAAAAGACCGGTGCCGGAGACGCCGGCGGCCAGGTTGGTGGTGTCGGAGAGGGGGGAGAACTTATCGCCGACATAGGCGCCGGAGATGACCATACCGGCGGTGATGGCGGGGTTCATGCCCAAACCTTCACCGATGGTCATGAAGGCAATACCGATGGTAGCGGTAGCGGTCCATGAGGATCCGCAGGCTAGGCCGACGATAGCGACCAGGATGCAGCCCACCGGAAGGAAGAGCTTGGGTGAGAGCAGGTCCAGACCGTAGTAGATCACAGCCGGGATGGTTCCGGACATCATAAAAGAGGATACCAGGAGACCGACGGTGAAGAGGATGAGGATGGCCCCCATCGTTGCAGAGATCCGCTCCATGATTCCGTCCATCATATCATCAAATGAATGACCGCAAATAACTCCGATAATACAAGTCACGATGGTCGCGACGATGAGGGGCATATGGGCCGCGTCATATTCTTCGTTACTAAAGCCGAAGACGTAGACCATGAGGCAGACCATTACCAGGATAGGGATGATGGCTTCCAAGAAGCTCGGCAAGCGGACTTGCTTGGTGTCTTTGTTTGACATCGTTTTGTCCTTTCTAGTTTCATAGGGTTTCGGTTGGCAGTGAGGAAACCTTTTTTACTCCTCCGTTTGAAAAGGATTTCACTATGACTATAGTAAACATGGAACGTCTACTTAGCGTTTACTTGTCAAAGTTTTTCCCCATTCTCACATTATACATTATTTGGTATAATTAGTTCATTCAAATTTATTTGGCCTTGTCCCCCAATAAGGGAAGGCAGGCCTCAGCTTTTATTAATAAGGAGTTCGCCGTGAAAAAACTTACTCGAAAACAATCCCTGACTGTGGGCAGCCTTCTCTTCGGCATGCTCTTCGGGTCCGGGAACGTCATCTTCCCCCCCATGCTCGGACAAAACGCCGGAGGGTCCTACCTCCCCGCCGCCATCGGCTTCCTCATCGCCGCCGTCGGCCTCCCCATTTTAGCTATTATTTCCTTTGCCCTCTCCCGCAAAGAAACCCTCAAGGACTACGCCGGCCAAGCCGGTCAGGGATTCGGCCTCTTCTACACCCTCCTCTTACTCCTGACCATCGGCCCCCTCTTCGCCATGCCCAGAAACGCCACGGTCGCCTTTGAGGTAGGGATCAAGCCCCTCCTTTCCGGAGAGACCACCCTCCCCCTCCTCATCTACTCCCTGGTCTTCTTCAGCCTGGCCCTCTACTTCTCCCTCCGGCCGGCCAAGATCCTTGACGTCATCGGCCGCTTCATGGCCCCCCTCTTCATCTTCCTCATGGGCATCCTCCTGGTCATGAGCTTCACCAATCCCATGGGCAACCCCGCCTCATTCGAGGCCCAGGGCGCCTATGCCCAAGCCTCCTTCCCCCAGGGCCTCATCGACGGCTACCAGACCATGGACGTCCTGGCCTGCGTCGCCTTCGGAATCACCATCATCACCACCATCCGCCAGCTGGGCATCGAAGATGAGACGGGCATCGCCCGGGAGACCGGCCGGTCCTCCCTCTTCACCCTGGTCATCATGTCCATCCTCTACCTGGGCCTGACCTACATCGGCGCCTCCTCCCAGGGCATCATGCCGGGACAGGAAAACGGCGGCCAGGTCCTCGTCCTCACCGCCAAGCACTACCTGGGCAACACCGGCCTCTTCCTCCTCGGCCTCACCATCACCGTCGCCTGCTTGAAAACCGTCATCGGACTGGCCGTCTCCATCTCCCAGACCTTCGTCCGCCTCTTCCCCCACGGCCCCTCCGACAAGGCCTGGACCCTGACCTTCATCGGCGTCGCCTTCCTCCTCGCCAACTTCGGCCTCAACGCCATCATCAAGCTCTCCATCCCCGCCCTCATGTTCCTCTACCCCCTGACCATCACCCTCATCCTCCTCTGGCTTCTCAACGCCATAGCCCCCCTCAAGAAGACTGCCTTCACCCTGACCATCATCCTGGCCGCCATCCCCGCCTTCTTCGACTTCCTGGCCGCCACCCCCGAAGCCATCGCCAAATCCGCCCCCATCTCCGCTCTCCTCGCCTTCCCCGAAAACTTCCTTCCTTTATATAAGCTGGGCATGGGCTGGCTGGCCCCCGTAGCCATTGCCCTCGTCCTCTCCCTCCTCTTCCTCCGGAAGAAAGAGGGGGCCATGGCGGCGTAAGGGCTCCGGAGCAGAGCCGGACCATGTGGCGTCGGAGCGAATCCCAAAAGGTTGGCCCATACCCCTCCAAATGCTGAAAACGGCGGAAAGGAGGGGTGACCCCTAGAGTCATCCCAATAAAGAGGAACACGGTCTCTCCACACTGCCCCAGCCCACATGCCCCCCACCACAAAGCAACCCCCAGACCCGACCTGAGCGCATTGCAAATCCGAAAGGATTTGCCTAAGCGAAAGCGGGACTGGGGGTTGCTTTGATAAGCCTGGGGGTTGCTTTGCTAGGCCTGGGGGTTGCTTTATTACAGAGCTTTCAGGATTTCCTTCACATAGGCGAAGGTCCGCTCAGCGGAAGCCATATCCAGCCGCTCTTTGACAGAGTGGACGTCGTACATGTTGGGACCGATGGAGACAAATTCCAGCTCGGGCCGCTGGTCGTAGATACAGCCACACTCGAGGCCGGCGTGGATGACCAGGACTTCCATGTCCTTGCCGGTGACCTCTTTGTAGGTCCGGCAGCAGGTGTCCCGGAGGGCCGACTCCTCCATGAAGCCCCATGCGGGGTAGACGGCGAAGGTCCGGGAGGCCAGGCGGGCTTGGTCCGCCGCCTCATCCACCTTGGCCCGGAGCTTACCCAGGTCCACTTCTTCCGAGGACCGGAAGGAGATGACCACCTCAACCTCCCCATCCTTCTGATCGATGATGGCGATGTTGGATGAGGTCTGGACCAGGTCGCTGTTTTTCAGATGGGCGAAAACGCCGTTGGGGATGGTGGTCAAGAAGTGAAGGAGGTCTTCAGAAAGACCGGAGGCCCAGACTTCCTCGGGCATAGCGGTCTCCTCCAGGTGGAAGGCCGGACTTCCCTCCAGGTCGCCATGGTTCGCCAGGACCTGGTCCAAGGCAGCTTGGACATCGGCCTGGGACTTTTCAGAGACAAAGACTGCCTCGCTCCGGGAGGGGATGACATTGTCCAAGCGGCCTGAGGTCAGAGAGGCCAGCTGGACCAAGTCCGATCCATAGACCGCCTGAAGGGCCTGGGCCATGAGGATGATGGCATTGCCCCGGGGCTTATCGATATCGGAGCCGGAGTGGCCACCGACCAGGCCGTCCAGGACCAGGTGGTAGGCGGATCCGGCCTGGGGGGCGGTGGTTTCCAGGGACCGGGTCAATGAGTAGGTGAATCCCCCGGCGGACCCTGCGGTCAGGACCCCCTCTTCCTCGGAGTCCAGGTTGATGAAGCGACTTCCCTGGAGCTTGTGGGCATCGAAGTCCAACATGCCGGACATCCCGGTCTCCTCATCCGTGGTCACCAGGACTTCCAGGGCGGGATGGGCCAGGCTCTTGTCCTCCAGGATGGCCAGGGCCATGGCAACGGCGATCCCGTTGTCTGCCCCCAGGGTGGTATCCTTGGCCTTGAGGAATCCCTCCTCCTCGACCAGCTCAATGGGGTCCTTGTCGAAGTCGTGGTCCGACTCCGGCGTCTTCTCGCAGACCATGTCCATATGGCCCTGGAGGATAACCCCCTCGTGGTCCTCATAGCCCGGGGACGCGGGCTTGCGGATGAGGATGTTCAGGGCCTCGTCCTGTTCGACCTCCAAGCCCAAGCCCTGGCCCACTTCCTTCAGCCAATTCGATACCCGCTCCTCCTTCTTGCTGGGGCGAGGGATTTTCGAAAGTTCCCTAAAATAATGCCAAACTCTGTCCATGCATAGCTCCTTCCACGGGACCTGGGGTCCCTGATTTATTCATGTAAGCTAGTAAACTTTCATCTTAACAAGAGGGTCTACCCAAGGCCATCCGACCCGACCCCCTCCTGCCTCCCCATTATACCAAAAGACCCCCATGCCGACTCATGAGGGGGCCCGTCATTCCTCCTCCGCCTTGACCCCTTGGACCTCCTTATCCGGGTCCCGGAAGAAAGACCGGACGAGGGCATCCCCGTGCTGCTCCTGGGCCAGGTCTTCCTCCGCCAGGCCCAGCTCCTGAGCCAGGATCCCCGGCACTTTCTGCCCGCACCGTCTCCCCTGGCAGGGGCCCATGCCGGCCCGGCACCGCCGCTTGACCCCGTCCACTGTCTTGGCTCCGGCCGGCCGGTGGATGGCCTCCAAAATCTCGCCCAAAGAGACCTGCTCGCAGAGGCAGATGATCTCCCCGTAGTTGGGATCTTCCTGGATTTTCTTAGCCCTTTCCTCTCCCGGCAGGTGAGCCACCCGGTCGATCCCCTTCCGCCGGCTGACAAAGTCCGCCTTCTCCGGACCATCAAAACCCATCTCATGGAGGAGGCCGTCCACATACTCGGCGATGGCCGGAGAGGAGGTCAGGCCGGGAGATTCGATTCCACCCACCTGGATGACCCCCTCCATCTTCTTGGAGGGATAAATCATAAACTCATGGGTGTCCGGCTTGGCCCGGACCCCGGTAAAGACCCGGATGGAAGTCGACAGATCCAGGTCAGGCACCGACTTCTTGGACAGGCGGTCGACCAGGTCCAGGGAATCCTCCAGCGTATCTGTCTCCAGCTCCGAGGTAATGGCCGAGGCCGTGGGCCCGACCATGGTATTCCCCTCATAGGTCGCCGTCACCAGGATCCCCTTGCCCTTGGCCGTCGGGGTCTGGAAAACCACGGTGGAAATCTCCCCATCCGCCTGCTTGCGGAGGATCCGGTAGACCCCCATGGTGGGGATGATGGAAAAGTCCTCATCCCCCGCCATACGGGCGACCTCATCCGAGTGGAGGCCGGCGCAGTTGACCACAAAGCGGGCCATGAGGTCCCCTTGGTTGGTCTTGACCCGGACCCCCTCATCCGTCTTTTCCAGGCCGACCACTTCTCGCTCGGTGAAAAGTTCCACCCCGTTGTCCAGGGCGTTTTCGATGAAGGCATAGCACATGCCGAAGGGAGAGACCACTCCCGAACCCGGGCACCAAAGAGCCGCCACCACCTCATCCGAGAGCCTGGGTTCGATCTCCCTGGCCCTCTCCCCGTCGATGAGTTCCAGGTTCTCCACCCCGTTTTCCGCCCCTCTTTCCATGAGCATATCCAGGGCTTCCTGGTCCTCATCATCAAAGGCCACCACCAGGGACCCGATCTCCCGGTAGACAAAGTCCAATTCCTTGGCCAGGGCCGGGATCATCCGGTTCCCCCGGACATTGAACCGGGCCTTGAGGGTCCCGGGCTTGGCATCGAAGCCCCCATGAACAATGGCCGAATTGGCCTTGGTGGTCTCCGTGCAGACTTCAACATTCTTTTCGAGAACCGCCACCTTCCCTTCATAGCGGGACAGGCGCTGGGCCAAGGCACAGCCGACCACTCCACCGCCAATAATGATTACGTCGTACATTCTTTCCCCCTTTCTCCTTACCAAAATCTTGCCTACTTCTGCCTTTCCAGCCACTCGGACCGTAGTATGGCGTAGCAGATCATATCCCCAATCCCCTGGTTGGACTTTCCGGCCTGGCGGAGGACCCCTTCCCGGACCATGCCTGCCTTGACCATGACCCGGCCGGATGCGGGGTTGTTGGAGTCATGCCGGGCGGCAATCCGATTGTAGTCCATCTCCCGGAAGAGGAAGTCGACGGCTCCCTTAACGGCCTGGCTCATATAGCCCCGCCCCCAAAACTCTCGAGCCAGGCAATAGCCCAACTCGCAGGCCATGATGTCCTCATCCCGGCTCACCACATTAACCGACCCGATGGCTTCCTGGGGCTTGGTCTTCTCCGCGATGGCCCAGTTGGCTCCGAAGCCCTGGTTGTCGAAGGCAAACTCCGTGCAGATCTCCAGGGACTCTGCGATGGATGCATGAGGGGACCAGGTCAGGAACTTGGTCACCTCCGGGTCCTGGGCCCAATTCTGGAACATGGCCGGCGCATCCGAAATCTGGAAGGGGCGGAGGATGAGGTCCTCCGTCGTCACCACTTGTACTTTTTTCCGCATAGTCTACTCCTTTTCTTTCTTGCTTCTATTATAAGGGATTGGGCGGGAGGGCTGGCAAAAACCTCATGAAAATACCCCCGGCACAGACGCTTGTCCGAACCGGGGGTAGAAGGAGGGACGATTTTTAGGGAAAAATTACAACGTGGTCTCCATCCGACGACTCCACCTCGACCAAGGGGAGTCCGGGGTAGTCCTTCCGCATTTGTAGGAGGTCTCGACCGGCTGTGGGGATGAGGTCGGCGGGGAGGGCAGGGGCTTCCTCCCCCTCTTCTGAACGCTCCAGCCGAATCCACTTCCCAATGTAGCGACCGGCGAGGCCGGAAAAAATGAAGCGAGTGGGCAGGGGGATAACCATGCGGTGGCCATCCGCTGGGTCAATGATGATCTTCATGGCTATTCCACATAGATTTCGACAAAATCCCCATCCGCTGACTCGACCTCAACCAACTTCCCCATGACCCCATTGTCAATCATGGCGAAGAGATTGTCCCAGTCGATGTTCCGGAGGCTGGACAGGTCGGTATCCCCCAACTGCATGGAGGCCCCGGTGTTCATCATCATCTTGAGAAGGGGAAGGGGAAGGTTGACCCGAACCTTATCCCCATCCGACGACAGGACCTTGATCCGGAAGAGCATCTCGGCCGGATCCTTCTTCTGGTGGTCTTCGACCAAATAAGTCTCCGGCTCCTCCTCTTCCTCCCGGAAAAGGGCATTGATGTCCACTCCCAAAACCTCAGCAATCTCCGGCAGATAGGCAATATCCGGACAGGACACCCCATTCTCCCACTTGGACACCGCCTGGGGAGAGACCCCAATCCGCTCCGCCAGGTCATCCTGGGTCATCTTCTTTTCTTTCCGATACTTGGCAATATTCTTGCAAATCGCTTGGTGATTCATGGCAACCTTCTTTCTATATAGGGAACCTTTTGTTCTTGGCCGTCGAGCAGGGTCCGGATCCGCGGGGGACGAGGCCGGGCCGGGAACACTGCCCTTGATCTGCCCTTATTCTAGGACCATGAGGATCCCAAAACCATATCCCAGCGGTTGGAAAAGCCCCAAATTTCTCAACCGCTCGTTGTATCGTTGTATCTTGCTGGTTGATTTTACCATAAATGGGATGGG
>JAQYCE010000010.1 GCA_029003555.1 Bacillota bacterium
AAGCGGTAGAGGGACTGGTCGTCATCCCCCACCACGCAGAGGTTGCCGGTCTTCCGGGCCAGCCGGGAGAGGATGGCCTCCTGGACGGGGTTGGTATCCTGGTACTCATCCACCATGAGGTATTTGGCCCGGGCCTGGACATGGGCCAGGACCTCGGGGTCTTCTAAAAGCTCCATGGTCTGGTAGAGGACTTCGGAGTGGTCCATGACGTTGTAGTGGCGGAGCATGGCCCGGAAGCGGTTCAGGAGAAGGCGGGCGGCCCGGGTCTCGGGGCAGTCGACGGAGAGGTCGGCGAAGCCCTCACGAACCCGGTCCATGAGCCGGAGGTAGTCCTTCTTCCGGTAGGACAGGGTCCGGGGGTCCCGGGGCTTGTGGTGGGGAAAGAGGAGGGCCATGGCGGCAGCCAGGTCCTCCCGGACCGTCTCTCCTTCCGGACTTAGGCCCGTCAGGGCGGGCCAGGACCGGTCGACCAGGTAGGCGATGGCGACTTCACCCACCCGCCGGAAGCCGGGGAGGTAGGCGGTCTTATCGATGTTTTCTTCGATGATGGACTGGCCGATCTGGTGGAAGTTGCCCACATTGACCAGGGCGGCCTGGGCGGCCAGGCTCCCCCCGGCCTGTTCCTCCGGATCCTCCTCATCCTGGCCCAGCCGGGTCAGGACTTCCGCCTTAGCCTTCCGGGTGAAGGTGGTCACCATGATTTCTTCCGGCCGGGCCAAGCCTTGTTCCAAAATGTACCGGACCCGTCCCACCATCGTCCGGGTCTTTCCCGTACCCGGCCCGGCGATGATTAATACCGGTCCCTCCGTCGTCCGGATGGCTTCCCATTGTTGGTCGTTGTAGGGAAACATGGCGGTCCTCCCCTCCTTCTTTCTGGTAAAATAAAGCAGATCCTCCTTCTATTTTAGTGGATAGGAGGAGGCTTGTGGGAGGAAATGGGACAAATTGGGACCATTTGGGACCCAATGAGACAATATGGGAGAAAAAGGGAGGTAATGAGATGGCAAGAAAATCTTGGGATGAATATTTTATGGAGCTGGCTCAGGGAGTGGCCCAGAGAGGGACCTGCGACCGGGCCTATGTGGGCTGCGTCCTGGTCAACCCCGACCACCGGATCGTATCCACCGGCTACAACGGGGCCCTGTCGGGCAACCCCCACTGCGACGAAGTGGGCCACACCATGAGGGATGGTCACTGCATCGCCACCATCCACGCCGAGATGAACGCCCTCCTCTACTGTGCCAAGGAAGGCATCACTGTCAAGGGGACGACCTGCTATGTCACCCACTTCCCCTGTCTCAATTGCACCAAGGCCCTCATCCAAGCCGGGATCGTGGCGGTCTACTACCATGAAGGCTACCGGATCGACGACTACGCCCTGACCCTCTTTGAGCGGAACCACATTCCTGTCAAGCAGATGTAGGAAGAGTGGGGCAGCGGGGCTGGGCCGGAGCTTCCCTGGGAAACCGCGAAAATGGGCCCCAGCCAGGGTAGGCCGGCCCTGGTAAACGATGAAAACAAGCTCCAGCCAGGGCGGAACTTCCCTGGGTAACCGCTGAAATAAGCTCCAGCCAGGGCGGCGTTACTCTGGCAAACCGCGAAAATGAGCCACAGCCAGGGTAGGCTTTCCCTGGTAAACTGCGAAAATGAGCCACAGCCAGGGCAGCGCTACCCTGGGAAATGGCTGAGCGCGGAATCGGGATCCAGCCGGAGGCAAAAGCCCTGATAATCTGGAGAATTTCAAGAATATCAGGGTCCAGAGCCCTGACTATTCGCTCAATCACAAGAAAATCAGGGGCGAAAAAACCCTGATAATTGGCCAAATTGCAAGAAAACCAGGGTAAAAACCCTGTCAATTTGCTGAATCATTAGAAAAGCAGGATGAAAAATAGCCCTGATTTTTTGTCAGATTCCGAAAATGTCAGGGGCTAAAATCCTGATAATTACCTGAATCCAGAGATTATCAGGATCCAAGAATCCTTATTGGGCGAGCAAATTAAAGAGTTCAGAGCCCGAGGCCGGAGCCACCGCCGCAGGCGGCTTGCCCTTGACAGCCTAAGGAAAAAATTCGCTAGAATGATATAGCCGACGGGGAGAAAAGAGAAATTGTTGAGTTCGTCGCCGTCGGCAACGTCGGAAAAGCGAATTTTTTCCTGCCGTCAAGGGTGGCGACCCTAGCTCATCACAGAATCGAGCTCCAGCCAGAGCGACGCTACCCTGACAAGCCTCATGATCCCGCCAATGTCACATAAAAAGAGAGAAGTGCAATTTGCACTTCTCTCTTTTTTTCTATTCTAGTTCTTCTTCCGGGCCAGTCCCTGGTCGATGGCGACCTGGGCGACGGCCTTGGCGACGGCATCGGGGACCTTGGGGTCGAAGGGTGAGGGGATGACGTAGTCTTCCCGGATCTCCTCATCGGGAATGATGTCGGCGATAGCCTGGGCAGCGGCCAGCTTCATTTCCTCGGAAATGGCGGAGGAATGGACGGAGAGGGCGCCCTTGAAGAGGCCGGGGAAGGCTAGGACGTTGTTGACCTGATTGGGGTAGTCCGACCGGCCGGTCCCCATGACCCGGGCGCCGGCTTCCTTGGCCACGTCGTAGTCAATTTCGGGATCGGGGTTGGCCAGGGCGAAGATGATGGGGTCCTTCTTCATTGACCGAACCATGTCGGCGGTGATCTTGTTGGGGACGGATACGCCAATGAAGACGTCGGCCTTAGCCATAGCCTCTTCCAGGGTCAAGTCTTCGGCGTCCTTGTTGGTTTCTTCGGCCAGCTCCTTATATAAGGGGTTGGTGTAGGAGTCCTTATCCTTCTTGTTGAGGATGCCGGTGGACCGGAAGCCATAGATGTTGGCCACGCCCAGCTTGTTGAGCATGCGGAGGATGGATGAGCCGGCAGCGCCCAGGCCGGACATGACCACGGTCAGGTCCTCCCACTTTTTTCCCACCAGGGTGAGGGCGTTGATGAGGCCGGCGATGACCACGATGGTGGTCCCATGCTGGTCGTCGTGGAAGACGGGGATGTCCAGCTCTTCTTTCAGACGGGTCTCAATCTCGATACAGCGGGGGGAGGAGATGTCCTCCAAGTTGATTCCGCCCAGGCCGGGGGCCAGGAGTTTGACGGTCTTGATGATTTCTTCCGTGTCCTGGGTATCCAGGACCAGGGGAATGGCGTTGACATCTCCAAAGCGCTTGAAGAGGCAGCACTTGCCTTCCATGACCGGGAGGGCAGCCTCTGGGCCGATATTGCCCAGGCCCAGAACGGCAGATCCGTCGGAGATGACAGCGACCGAATTCCCCTTCCAGGTGTAGTCATAGACGGCTTCCTTGTTGTCCGCGATGACCCGGCAGGGTTCGGCCACGCCGGGTGAATAGACCAGGGAGAGGTCCTCCTTGCTTTCCAGGGGGGCCTTGAGTTCCACATTCAGTTTCCCCTTGAGTTCCTTATGGAGGGCAAGGGCTTTTTCAAAAACATCCTTCATGAGTATTCCTTTCTTTCAGGGGTCGGTTAGACCATCTTCCCGGGGTCCACGGCCCGGTCGAATTCTTCCTCGCTGAGGCCGACCACTTTCCGGGCGGCTTCTTTTAGGGTCAGGTTATTGGCGTAGGCATGGTGGGCGATTTCCGCCGCCTTCTCATAGCCCAGGGAGGGTGAGAGGGCGGTCACCAACATGAGGGAGGCCTCCATGTTGTCCCGGATCTTGTCGGGGTTGGCCTCCAGGCCTTCCACCAGCTTGGTCCGGAAGCCCGTCATTCCCTTGGCCAGGAGTTCCATGGAATGGAGGCCGTTATAAATGATTAAGGGCATATAGGCGTTGAGCTGGCATTGTCCCTGGCTTTGGCCGAAGGAGATGGCCAGGTCGCCGGCCAGGACCTGGATGGCGATCATGGTCAGGGACTCCACCTGGGTGGGGTTGACCTTGCCCGGCATGATGGAGGACCCGGGCTCATTGGCCGGAATCCGGACCTCCCCGATCCCGCAGCGGGGCCCTGAGGAGAGGAAGCGGAGGTCGGCCGCCATTTTGTAGAGGTCCATGGCCAGGTTTTTCATGGCCGAGGAGAGGCGGGTCACTTCGGTTTTGGAAGAGAGCCCGTGGAACTTGTTGTCCATGACGGTGAAGTCCAGGCCGGTCAGGTCGTTGATGACATCGACCATGGCCCGGTCGAAGCCTTCGAAGGCGTTGAGCCCGGTCCCAACGGCGGTTCCCCCGATGGGGAGGGGGCGGAGGCCGTCCAGGGCCCCGTCCAAAGCCTCCCGGTTGACCCGGAGGGAGGCCACATAAGCCGAAAGCTCCTGGCCCAGGGTGACCGGGGTGGCATCCTGGAGGTGGGTCCGACCGCACTTGACCAGGTCCTCATAGGCCCGGGCCTTTTGGTCCAGGGCGTCGATCAGTCGGTCCAGGGCCGGGATGAGGTCCTCCCTCCCCTTTCGGTAGAGGGCGATATGGATGGCGGTGGGAAAGACGTCGTTGGAGGACTGGGACTTGTTGATGTGGTCGTTGGGGTGGAGGAGGTCCTGTCCCAGGATCTCATTCCCCCGGTGGGCCAGGACTTCGTTGACGTTCATGTTGGTCTGGGTCCCGGACCCGGTCTGCCAGACCGTCAGGGGGAAGTGGTCGTCCAGCTTTCCTTCCATGACCTCATCGGCCGCCCGGCAAATGGCCTCCATAGCCCCTTGGGGAAGCCGACCTGCCCGGTCGTTGACCATGGCAGCCGCCTTCTTCACCAGGGCGATGGCCCGGATCTGGTCCATGGGCATCCGGTCGGTATTTTGGGGGAAGTTTTCCAGGGACCGCTCGGTTTGGGCTCCCCAGTACTTATCGGCGGGGACCATGACCTCCCCCATGGAATCATGTTCTCGGCGGAATTCAGTCAAGGTCTTCCTCCTTCTTGACCCGGTCCTTTTCGATGACGCCGGGCATGGTCATCCGGTAGGGATCCAGGATGGCATCCAAAACATCGGGGTCCATGAGCTTGTCTTCCAGGACCAGGTCTCGGACGGTCTTGTGGGATTGGAGGGCCTTCTTGGCAATCTGGGAGGCCTTGACGTAGCCGATGTGGGGGGCGATGGCGGTGACGGAGGCGATGGAGGCCTCGACGATCATGTCCAGCCGCTTCTTATCCGAGCTGATCCCGTCCACGCAGTTGATCCGGAGAGTGTGGACGCCCCCGATCAGGGATCGGAAGTTTTCAAAAAGGTTGTGGAAGATTACCGGCTCGAAGGCGTTGAGTTCAAGCTGGCCGGCTTCAACGGCCATGGTCACGGTCATATCGTTGCCGACCACATTGAAGCAGACCTGGTTGACCACCTCGGGGATGACAGGGTTGACCTTGCCCGGCATGATGGAGGACCCGGCCTGACGGGGCGGGAGCTGGATTTCTCCCAGGCCCGTGATGGGGCCCGATCCCATGAGGCGGAAGTCGTTGGAGATCTTGGAGAGGGAGGTGGCCAGGATTTTCAGGATGGAAGAAGCATAGAGGAAGGCGTCCAGGTTCTGGGTCCCGTCGATGAGGTCCTCGGCCTGGACCAGGTCAAGGCCGGACACCTTGGACAGGCAGGGGACCACCATCTTGACATAGCGCTGGTCGGCATTGAGGCCGGTTCCGGTGGCGGTCCCGCCCAGGTTGACGGAGGAGAGCTTGATGATCCCCTGCTGAATCCGCTTGACGTCCCGACGCATGACGGAGGCGTAGGCGGAGAATTCCTGGCCCAGGCGGATGGGGACGGCGTCCTCCAGCTGGGTCCGACCGATCTTGACGTAGTCGTCGAACTCATGGGCCTTCTTGTCCAGGGAGTCCACCAGGGCCTCCACTTCCTGGCCCAGGTCCTCAAAATAGCGGATCATGGTCATCTTGCCGGCGGTGGGGATGACGTCGTTAGTTGACTGGCCCATGTTGACGTGGTCATTGGGGTGGAGGAGGGAATAGTCCCCCTTCTCCCCGCCCAATTCCTCGATGGCGATATTGGCAATGACCTCATTGGCGTTCATATTGAAAGAGGTCCCCGCCCCGCCTTGGATGGCGTCGGTGATGAACTGGTCCAAAAACTCCCCCTCCAAAATCTTGTCGCAGGCCTTGACGATGGCCTTGGTCTTTTTCTTGGACAGGAGGCCAACCTCATGGTTGGTCAGGGCGCAGGCCTTCTTGACTTCCACCAGGGACCGGGTGAAATTCCGGTCGGGGTAGAGGCCGGTGATGTTGAAATTCTCCCGGGCTCGGAGGGCATTGACCCCATAATAGGCATCTGCATCCACCTTCATTTCCCCCAGAGAATCTTCCTCTATCCGGTATTTCTTCTCTTTCATCTTTTCCTCCATCTTTTCCTCCATCTTTTCTTTACAGGGAAAAAATCCCTTTCGGACCGGAACCCGCATCGGGCCCGGCCGCTTCCAGGGATTTTTCGACTTCCTTATTATGCCAATCCTTTAGACCGGGCCGGCTTTCCTTTTGGCCTATTCCTCGACATTGGCTTCTTCAATCACTTTTTCTGCGATTTCGTGGGGGACTTCCTCATAGGTCTTGAAGTCCATGGTGAAGGACCCGCGGCCCTGGGTCATGGACCGGAGGTCGATGGCGTATTCGGTCAACTCAGCGAAGGGGGCTTCGGCGTTGACGATCTGGTTGCCGTCCTCATCCTGCTCCATGCCAAGGATCCGGCCCCGTCTCTTGTTCATATCGCCCATGATGTCGCCCATGTAGGCGTCGGGGATGGTGACCTGGAGGGTCATGACCGGTTCGAGCAGGACCGGGCTGGCCTCCGACACGCCCTTCTTGAAGGCGATGTGGGCAGCGGTCTTGAAGGCCATTTCGTTGGAGTCTACGGGGTGGTAGGACCCGTCGTAGAGGACGGCCTTGATGCCGGTTACGGGGTAGCCGGCCAAGGGGCCGGAGGAGAGGGATTCCTCTAAACCTTTTTCAACGGCCGGAAAGAAGTTCTTGGGGACGGCCCCACCGAAGACTTCTTCATCGAACTCGAAGCCCTCATCAATGGGCTCGAAACGGATCCAGACGTCACCGAACTGGCCGGCACCGCCGGATTGCTTCTTGTGGCGGCCCTGGACCTCGGAGGTCTTCCGGATGGTTTCTTTATAGGGGATGACCAGGGGAACCCGGTGGACATTGACCCCATAGTTGGTCTTGAGTTTGTTGATCATGGCCTCCAATTGGACGTTGCCCAGGCCCCGGATCAGGAGCTGCTTGGTGTCGGCATTGCGGTCCAGCTGGAAGGTGCCGTCTTCTTCGGACAGCTTGCTCAGGGACGGCGTCAGCTTGTCCTCATCGTTCTTGGAGTCGGCCTGGATGGCGAAGGTGAGGTTGGAGGCCGGGAGCTTAAGGCCCTTATAGCGGACGACATGGTCCTTATCGGAGATGGTGTCCCCTGTCTCGGTCTTGTCCAGCTTGGCGAAGGCGCCGATGTCTCCGGCCACGATTTCATCCGTGTCTTCCTGGGTCTTGCCCCTCATGAAGAAGAGGCCGGAGGGCCGTTCGGAGGAATCCTTGGAGGCGTTATAAATATCGCCCTTCTTCAGGCTTCCGGAAACGACTTTGACATAGGAAATCTTTCCAACGTAGGGGTCGACCGTGGTTTTGAAGATGACCGCGCTCAAGGGCCCATTCTTGTCCACTTCAGGCAGGTCACCCTCTTCGGGACGGAAGCCCAGGTTGACGCCCGGGGAGTTGGGGGCCGGCATATACTTCTTGACGGCATCCAGGAGGAGGTCCAGCCCGGCACCCATGGTAGCAGACCCGGCAATCAGGGGAACAGCTGACCCGTTGAGGATGGCTGCCGACAGGCCCCGACGGACCTCATCGTCAGTGAACTCCTCGCCGGAGAAATATTTTTCCATCAGTTCGTCATCGGTCATGGCAATCACTTCGACGATCTCATTGAAGGCCGCCTTGGCTTCCTCCACCCGGATCTCAGGGATTTCCACTTCCTCAACCTTGAAGTTGTTGTATTTATAGGCCTTCATCTCCATGATATCGATGATGCCCTCGAAATCTTCTCCCATGCCCAGGGTTAGGGTCAGGGGGAGGACCTTCTTGCCGAATTCCTGGTGGAGCTCATGGATCCTTGTGTTGAAGTCCACATTGGGCTTGTCCATCTTATTCAGGAAGATGATCCGAGGAAGACCAATCTTCTCCATATAATTCCAGTAGATTTCCGATCCGACTTCGATCCCCGCCGATGCATCGATGACCATGAGGGCGGACTCGGATGCCCGGAGGGCGGTCAGGACCTGGCCGGCAAAGTCGAAGTAGCCGGGCGCATCCAGGAGGTTGATCTTGGTCTCCTTCCACTCCACCGGCAGGACGCTCAGGGAGATGGAGATCTGCCGGGCAATCTCTTCCTTATCCCAGTCAGAGACCGTATTTCCGTCCTCCACCTTACCGGGACGGGCCACAGCCTTGGATAAGTAGAGCAAGGATTCCGAAAGGGTCGTCTTTCCGGAACCACTGTGCCCAACCAGGGCTAAGTTGCGGATATTCTTGCTGTCATATTTTTTCATCTTTTCCTCCTGGTATACACTAGTCTCCCCCGTCCCCCATGGCTTGCCCCATCAGGGAAGCGGACGAGCAATTTCTCAGAATAGCCATAGGTTTATTATAACAAGCCAAAGGTTTTCCTTCAAGGCATGGCCGCGGATAAATTCCTATGCGCCCCCGGCAAGCAAAAACCCCCGAAAACCAGACCATGAGGTCCAATTCCCGGGGGCTCGGAGAGAAGCTATCTCCTATTGTTCAAGAGCTTCTTTCTCCTTAACCAGGCCATCTGCAATTTTCTTGATCTCCTCCTCAGAAAGACCGGCCTCCCTCATCTTTCTTTGGTAGTACTCCGAGGCTTTCAATAGACCTTCATCCCTACCTTCGCGACGGCCTTCATTTCTTTCAAGACTTGCTATATACTCCCGATAGGCTCGTAATCCTTCACCCATATCTCCCCCTCCTTTCATAAAGACCTCTTCCTCCCCATCGAAAAAGGCTTGTAAAGCTGCCCTTGTCTCCACAGAGAGTTTGGAAAAAGCATTCACATCCCGGGCAAGAAATTTTGAGAACTTCTCCCATCAAGCATGGTCTGTAGGGTCTTAAATAAAAACCCCAATTCGGTCGGTAACTCCCCTATTCTTTCCTCATCCATCCGCCTGACATCAATGAGATTCATCCGATAATTTTGAAAAAGCAAATGATCTTTCACCCGGTTCGGCATCATGGACAGAAGATCGACAGGTCCTGTCCAAGGACGTTCCCCGAAATAGAGGACGAGAGAAACTACAGGCAAGAGTTGATTGGAGCGAAAACCCTCTCGCTTCACCTGCTCATAATAGGTAAGAGCATCATAAAAGAAAATACGCACCGGCATCGTATAGTCCACGGAAGACTGGTTTTCAATCCCCAAAAGACAACAGATTTTCCCTTCACTGACTTTAATTATATCACGATGCCTCTCCCCGCTAACAGCTAGCCGTCCCTTTTTTAAGACCTCAAACTGACTAGCCAAATCATAGTCCTTGAGCCGATCTGCCTCGACAAAGTCTTTCTCACCAAAGAAAGAATTAAATACTGCAGAAAAATTCTCCGGTTGGTTGAATAGTTTCAAGGCATGATCCTTGGAAATGCCTTGGCCTTGCTTTTCTTTTTCCTGCCCCATCCTACCTCCTTGTATATTTTAAATCTTCCTCATCTCCTTCAATATACAAGCTGGACCAGGTTGCAAACAAGCTGTTTCCGTCTATTGAGAGGCATTGGGATAGGTTGGTTAATAAAAAGATATAAAGGGAGAAAAGGGGTTGGGAACAAAGCGGATCTCTGAAAGATCCAAAAAACCCGCCCGCGATGGTGGCTCCTGCCTCGGGCTCTGAACTCATGAGTTTTTCGATTCCTAAGGCATCTTCAATCCTGCCTTTCTGGTGATTTTACGAATTGTCAGGGTTTGGAACCCTGATATACTTGGGGCTAAACAATTTGTCAGGGTTTCAGACCCTGATAATTTCGCTGTATGTCAAATCAACAGGGCCATTTTTCACCCTGCTATTCTCGGGGTTCTCCAATTTGACAGGGTTTGAAACCCTGATATTCTTGCCATCAACTTTTTTGTCAGGGCATTTTTCGACCCTGATATTTTTCAGATCTCACGAGTTATCAGGGCTCCGAACCCTGATATTTTGAATATTCTCAAAATAATCAGGGCTCCTCACTCGATTCCGACATGAGTCAGGGAAGCCATGCCCTGGCTGGAACCCAATTCCGCATGTAGCCAGGGTACCCCCTTCCCCAGGGTCGCCACCCTTGACGGCCGCCCGCTCCGCTCCCACACAGGCAAAAGAAATCCAGGCTCAACTTGAGTGCATTGCAAATCCGAAGGATTTGCCTAAGCGAAAGTGAGCCTGGGTTTCGTCTTTCCTGGGTTTTGTCTTTCCTACCCCACAAGATAAAAAGGGGCCCGCTCGAGCGCATTGCAAATCCGGAGGATTTGCCTAAGCGAGAGCGGGCTCCTTTTTATGTTACTTTACGTCTTTTGCCCAGTTGAGGGAGCGCTTGACGGCTTGTTGCCAGTTGGCATCGAGCTTGTCGCGTTCTTCAACGGAGATGGAGGGCTCGAAGGTCCGGTCGATGGTCCAGTTCTTCAGAATGTCTTCCTTGGACTCCCAGAATCCGACGGCTAGGCCGGCCAGGTAGGAGGCGCCGAGGGCGGTCGTTTCGAGAACCTTGGGGCGCTTAACTTCGACTTGGCTCATGTCGGACTGGAACTGCATGAGGAAGTTGTTGGCGCAGGCACCGCCGTCGACCTTGAGGGTCTTGAGGGGGGC
>JAQYCE010000011.1 GCA_029003555.1 Bacillota bacterium
TGTCTACCTCCTCTTCCAAAAGAGGTCCTTCAAGTTCTTTCAGACCATCTTCACCCTCCTGGTTGCCTTCGCTTCCGGAGTTTTCATCGACCGGTCCTTTGTGGATACCAGGCTCCACGCCATGTCCTCCATTTTTCCAACCTATTGGAACATTGAAGCCATTTCTGATTCGGTCCAGTCTACCCGCTTCGGCCCGGATCAGGTTGCTTCCTTTGAGCGATCGATCCTGGTCATGGTCCTCATGATGGCGGCTTATTTTGTCCTCACCCTGATCCTCCGCCGCTACCGCCTCCGCCCCCAAAAATAGGCGAAGAAATGGATTTCCAAAGACCTTTCCATTTGGTATACTGAAAAAAAGAGTGGACGTCAAAAAAGGGGACCCCATCCCGGAAGGAGGGGTCCTTTTCTGCAATCGGAAAGGAAGAAATCATGTCAAAAATTTGGGATCAATTTCGCGTAAAAGAGGGTGACAAAGTCGACCTGAAAAAATGGGACACCTCCTATAAGGGAGACCTGACGAAAGAAGAGGTCTATGACCATCTTCTTCCGGCCAACGGGGAGGCCTTCCGTGAGGCCCAGGAAGTCATGTATGCCGACAACCAGCATGGCCTCATTATCGTCATCCAGGCCATGGATGCCGCCGGGAAAGACGGATTAATTAAAAGGGTCTTGACCTATATCAATCCCCAGGGACTCAAGGTTATCCCCTTCGATGAGCCCACAGCCGATGAGCAGGACCACGACTACCTCTGGCGGTGCAACCAGGCCCTGCCCCGGCGGGGGGAGGTGGCCGTCTTCAACCGGTCCCACTATGAGGATGTCCTGGTCACCCGGGTCCATAACCTCCTGGAAGGGTCCCAGCTTCCGGACCACCTGGTGGATAAAAAAATCTGGTCCCGCCGCTATAAGCAGATCCGGAACTGGGAAGAATATCTCGAAGAAAACGGCTTTCATATCTTGAAGTTCTTCCTCCACGTCTCCAAGGACGAGCAGGCCGAACGCCTCCTGGAGCGGGTGGTCCAGCCCAATAAAAACTGGAAATTCTCCTCCTCGGATATCCGGGAGAGGAAGTACTGGAAGGAATACCAGAAGATTTATGAGGAGCTCATGGAAGAGACTTCAACGGATGGGGCCCCCTGGTTTATTATCCCGGCCGACCGGAAGTGGTACACCCGCTACGTCGTCTCGGAAATCCTCAAGGAATTCTTCCAAAAGCTGGATATGACCTATCCCAAACTGGCCAAGGAAGAAGAAGCCCTCCTGTCCTCCGCCAAAGTCAGCCTCATGGATGACCTGGGACTGACCGAGGACGACCTGGATAAGTTTAGGGAATAGGGTTGGCTGGGGTCGGAGGCTCATTCGACCCTGACATTCTTATGATTCGGCAAAAAATCAGAGTGATTCTTCACCCTGATAAAAGTTCTATCCGGCAGAATGTTAGGGCCTGGAACCCTGATATTCTCATAACTTGTCAAAATATCAGGGTTTTCGACCCTGACAAATTCATCTTTCAAAGAAAAAGCAGGACCCTTTTTGGCCCTGCTTTTTTTATAAATTTCAGATTTAACAGGGTGTTTAGCCCTGACATACTTGTGATTTGGCAGATTGTCAGGGTGATTTTCCACCCTGATAAAATTTCTATCCGGCAAAATGTCAGGGCCCCAGACCCTGTTTTTCTCATGGTTCTGCAGTATAGCAGGGTTTACGACCCTGACAATTTCATCATTCAGGGAAGTATTAGGGTTAATCTTCCTTGTGGATGTCGATATAGTAATCCCAGGACCGCTTGATATTGTGGGCCTCATCTTTCACCTTTTGGTTGATGTTCACTTCCCGGCCGTCTTTTAGGCGGACGATAATCTGGTAGTCGGTCAGTAGGGCCGCACCGATACCCAATAGGGCCAGCTGGGGGAGGACGATGGCTCCAATGGCGCCTAAACTGGAGGCGATATTGAGGACTTCTTTTTCCCCCTTGCGGACGATGAGGTTGGTTGCATTTAAAGTACGGAAGGCATCACGAATCGTTGAAATGATGGCATCAAGGGTAATTTTATCTTCTTTCTCCCCCTCGCTTCTTTTCTCATTCCAATCTTGTTCTTTGTTGGGGACAGGGATCTTTCTGGCCTTGTCCACATAGTCCTTGGCCAGGCTCATGTCACCGCCGGCTTCTTTTAGGGCCCAGGCAGAGAGTTCGTATCCGGCTCCCGTTTCTTCCATCAGTCGTTCAACCTGATCTAAAGTAATCATTTTGCCTCCCTTTTTTATTCCTTCATTAGTGGGCTATATTACCGCATTCATTTTTACCCTATCCCCTCAATTTTCTTCATTAGTCGACTTCAATAACATGGATAAACCACGCTTTTGAATGGAAAGTAATTTACTTGGGTATAAATAAAAATATCGGTGAGAGAAACAGGTTTCTTTCATTTTGTTACTTGCCGGCCCATCATGAATGAAGGGTTCGGCTAATCTATGTATTACGTTTGGAGGAATTGATGACTCAACAAAATCAAAATTTTTGGCAGCGCCATTTCATGGCGGACGAAGCCGGGAAGAACCTTTCCTGGGGTTCTGTATTTGCGGGAACCATGGCTTTTTTTGCCAGCTTTTTATTGCTTAATCTTTTAACGACGGCCTTCGGTCTGGGAATGTTCGATCCGACTTCAGCAAATCCCATGGAAGGTGTGGGGACCGGAACAATGATTTTCTTTGTCCTCTCCTTAGTGATTTCCATGTTTGTTGGTGGTTTTATCTCGGGCCTTGCCAGTCGCTATGCCGGAGGGATCCACGGATTTCTGACCTGGGCCCTTGCGGTCGTTATTAGCTTGGTCCTTATTATTACCGGTGCTGCCAGTGCTTTAGGTATGGCCGGTCATGTGGTCGGCTCTGCCCTTGGCCTTGCCGGTGATGCGGCAGCCGGCGCCGCTTCCGGCGTAGGCAGCGTCGTTCAGCTGGGCGGAGAAGCCGCCAACAAGGCACTTGGTGAACTTGACCTTGACCTTGACCTTTCCGTAGATACGGATAAGGTTCAGGGGAATGCGGAAAAGTTCCTCAAGGACACCGACGTGAAAGAACTTCAGCCGGGTTATCTCCAGGGTCAGATGGATGAAGTAAAAGAAGAAGTGGAAGCGGCTATTGATACGGTGAAGAAGGATCCGGACCAACTCAAGCCCGCCTTGAAAGATCTTTCTACATCCATTCAGAACCGGATTGAGACCATTACCACTTCCGTTGATCGTGAAGACTTGACGAAAGCTGTGGCTGCCAATACGGAAATGTCTCAAGAAGAAGTGGAATCCCAGGTCGATAAGATCGAGAAGGATCTGAAAGATGCACAGGGCGAGGCTGAAGCTCGCCTTGCCGATCTTCAGAAGGCTCTTGATGAAGTTCCTGCCAAGGTCGAACAAGCCAGCCAGGAGGTGGCGGAAACCACCAATGAGGCCACCAATGTTGCTTCATCTGCTGCTGTTTGGGCCTTTATCGGTCTTCTGCTTGCTTTAGTTGTCTCTGTTTTCGGTTCTGTTGTCGGTGTAAAAACGAC
>JAQYCE010000012.1 GCA_029003555.1 Bacillota bacterium
CCCTGGTCGGACCTTGACGCCATTACCTATGAGAAAATCCCCGGCCAAGCCGACCAGAATATCTTCTACTTCACCCGAGGCGACGTCACCAAGCGGGTGACCTTCCCTTCGGCCGACCGGAAGAAGATCCTGGACCTCGCTCGGGAATACCAACCCGACATTCGGATTTACGACGGGAAAGACTACCGACAGAAACTGAGCCAAAAGCTCAAGAAGAAGAAATAAGTAGCAAAAAAGAGGCGGTGCCCGAATTGGGCACAGCCTCTTTTATTTTTGGGGGGTGGGGTGCGCTGGGGACTGGAGGCGTTCCGGCGGGGCCTCTGGGGCGGCTGGCGGGGCCTCATACCCCTCCAAATAGCGAAAACGGCGGAAAGGGCGGTATGGCGCTACCCCTCCAAATGGCGAAATTGGTGGGAAGAGGGGTCTGGCGATACCCCTCCAAGTGGCGAAATTGGTGGGACGGGGGGTATTTCCCTCGCTGCTGGCCCCTTCCCAAGAACTATTGCAGGCTGTTGACCCGGCCCACCATGAGAGGGCTTTCGTTGATGGCGGTCAGGACAAAGAGGAAGGGCCGGTCGGCCTTGAAGTCGTAGACCTTGTCTGGAATCTCCATAGCCATATCGCCCTTCATGATGGTGTATGCGGCGGCTTTGGCGCCTTCTTCATCCATTATGAAGCGGGTGGTGTGGGAGGCTTCGGCCAGGTAAGCTGAGCTTTCCGGGCTGAGGAGGCCGGTGAAGTCGGCCTTCTGGGAATCAAAGGCTTCCCGGATGCCCAACTTCTCCATGACCTCCACCAGGGAGAACTTGTTGGTCAGGTCAAGCTTGGGCAGGGCCATGTTGACATCGCATGTGAACTGGTCGGGGTAATCGTTCGGGTCGGAGAGGAGCTGGGTCAGGTCGGGGGACTGGATGAGGGCATCGAAATCCCCGTCCTTGGGCCGGATAATCCAGAGGCGGGCGGGCCCTCCGAAGGAGAGGGAGAGGGCGTCGAAGTCCTTGCCTTGGTAGATGGTATCGATCCGTTCGGCGTGCATGAAGGGGACGGTTTGGTCCCCGTCGACGCCGTGGAAGGTGTCGTCTTTAGTCATGGCCTTCTCAAAGATCTCATTCCATGCTCCTTTGAAATAGAGGGTGGAGGTCAGGGCGAAGACGGTCTCAGGGCTTAGGCTTTCTTCATTGGCCTGGTCATCCAGGAGACCGCCGGTGTTTTCCTTGAGCCAGTTTTGGAGGAGCTTGTCCATCTCGGCGGACCCCATCTTTCCCTGGAAGAGGGAGGCCCGGAAGTCCTTATTGATCGATTCCAGTCCTTCCTTGCGGGCTTTAACCGCCTCATTCATCCAGACGGCATTGGCCGATTGGATGTGGAGGAGGCCGTCATCGTAGTTGAATATTTCCGTCATAGCCCGGCTGTTTTGCCGGTTGGTCTCGAGGGAATCGAGGGCCAAGGCCTGGAGGATTTCCTCCTGAGTCTTGCCGCCGGTGGCTTCCGCCAGGACCGAGAGGCACATGTAGGTGTTGAGGGGGGAGTAGACCACATTATCCTTTCCCTCGCTCATGAGGATCCGGTTCATCTTTTCCGTATAGCGGTAGAGGGGGTCCTTGAATTTGGACTCCTGGACTTCCTTGTCCAGGCGGTCCCAAAACTCCCGGTAGGCATTGGCAAGCTTGTCATTATATTCCCCCGAGGCCTCCGGATGCTGGTGGACCTCCAAGGGGGCGGCCAGGGCTAAGACTTCCTTGCCCGCCAGTGAGCTGGGGGTTTGGGCGGGATCCTTTGTCGATCCGCAGGCGGTCAGGCCAAGGAGGAGGGCCAGGCTCATGGCCATGGGCTTCTTCAGGGGACGGAGGAGGCGGAAGCCCTTGTCCCGGTTTTCTTGTTTGTTCATGGTCAACTCCTTTTCATGAGGATTCACCTTTCGTGGAATCCTTTTCTTTGTTTTTATTATAGGGTGGGGGCAGGGAAAAATAATGGTGGATTTGTGAGGAAAGAAAAAGGGCGAAAAAAAGCCCGACCGGGTGGTCGGGCGGGTTTGATATAGGATTTCGGCGGCGGGCCGCCGATTTTACTTGAGCAGGGCGGTGAATTCTTTCATCCAGAGGGGGAGCTGGGGCGGTCTCTGGGCGGTAACCAGATTGCCGTCAACAACGACTTTGTCCTCTGAATAATTGGCGCCGGCGTTGATGAGGTCCGTCTTGATGTTTTCAACGGAAGTCACCTTCCGGCCCTGGAGGACATCGGCTTCCACCAGCATGGAGGGGCCATGGCAGATAGCGGCCACGGGCTTGTTTTGGAGGACCGCATCCCGGGTGATCCGGACGGCGCCTTCGTGGGTCCGGATCCGGTCGGGCATGAAGCCCCCGGCGATGATCAGGCCATCGTAGTCCTTCATATCCACCTCATCATAGGTTTTATCGGCGGTCAGGGAGTCCCCCTTCTTGCCCCGGTAGGTCGTTTTTTCCAGACCCACCAAAGTGACCTCATGGCCATCTTCCTGAACCCTATAATAAGGATAGATGAGCTCGCAGTCTTCATAATTGTCAGCAACAAAAGCTAGAATTTTCATCAGAACCTCCTCTGTTCGTTTCCTTTCTTCCTTTACATACCCGAAAGGATCTGATCCAACTGTTGTTCACGAGAATTCTACTCGCGATTGGAAGAATTTCCACCTCCCTTTTGTGGTATATTGGGAACAAAAGTAACGAAAAAAGAGAATCCTGCCCCTCTTTCTATTGAAGAGAAGAGGCGGGAAGTGAAAAGTATGGGAGGAATCAATGAATCAACATCCTGCACACCATAAAGGAAGAAGGTTTCTGGCCTTCCTTTTGGCCGGCCTTCTTTTTTTCTTGCCCTTCGGGGAGGGGGTCCAGGCCTATCGTCTGGACCGGACCCTGGCCGACCGGCCCCGCTATGACCTGACGGATGGGGGAAATGCCCGACTGACCCGGATCTTTGAGAAGGAGCTGGGCCCCGGCCTCATCCTCACCCGCTTCACCCGGGTGGACCAAAAGGGCCGCCCGACCATGGGGGCCATCCTGGAGGCGGACCTGACCAATGACAACGTCAGCCTGGACTATCTCTATAACGGGAAGGTCAACCGCCGCCGCCCCCTGTCTCGGATGGCCGATGAAAAGGCCAACTTGGCTGGGGCTATTAATGGGGACTTCTTCGATATGCGGACGTCTGGAACCCCAAACGGAAACAGCCAGGACGAAACCCGGGAGGTCCTCAACGCCTGGTCCCACCGGACCCGGGATTCCCTGGTCATTGATGGCCAAGGCGGAGTCCACATGGGGGAGACCCAGCTGGAGGGCAGCGTCACCATCGCTGACCAATCCTATATGATCAACTCGGTCAACATGAATGCGGCCTCCAAGGGAACCTTCGCTGTTTATACCGACAAGTGGGGGAATTACGCCCGCCTGTCTGAAAATGAGGAAGGGATGGAAGCTTTTTTGGATGAGAACTTCCAGGTCATCAAGGTACAGGAAGTCTCTCGGGAGGCCATCCCCTATGGACAAATCGTCATCGCCTCTCCCGGTGGGGCCTCCATGGATGCCCTCAAGGCCCTCCAGGTGGGCGATCAGGTCAGTATTACCTACCGTTTATCCAGCCAACTGACCTCCGATCCTCAACTGGTCATGGCCAATGGCCACCGGATCCTGACCGGCGGGAAAATCTCCATCCAGGACCGCCAGGTCCACCCCCGGACAGCCGTGGGAACCAACGCCGAAGGGAACAAGCTTTTTATGGTGGTCGTGGACGGAAGAAGCCGCCGGTCCGGCGGAATGACTATGGTCCAGCTGGCTCGGCTCATGCGGGACATCGGGTCCAGCGATGCCGTCAACTTTGATGGTGGCGGATCAACGACCATGGTGGTCCGGGAGCCCGGAGCAGCCAAGACCCGGGTCATCAACCGGCCCTCCGACGGCAGCCAGCGGTCGGTCGCCAACGGCCTGGGCGTCCTCCTCAAGGAGTTTGCTGCCCCGGAAAAGAACTTCTTCAATGACATCCATGTGGGCCGGATCACCGGGGAAGACCGGATTGAGACCGCCTGCAAGGTGGCCACCCTTTCCGTCAAGAAGGCCGACAAGGTCATCCTGGCCCGGTCCGACCTCTTTGCCGATGCCCTCTCGGCCGGCCCCCTGGCCCACCAGGAAGGGGCCGCCATCCTCCTGGTCAACCGGGACCGCCTGGACCCCATGGTCAAGTCCACCATCAAAAAGATTGGGGCCAAGGACATCATCCTGGCCGGAGGAGATTCCGCCCTATCCGACCAGCTGGCCCGAGAGGCGGCTGCCCTGGATAAGGACGGGAAGGTCGAGCGGATCGGCGGGTCCAACCGCTATGAAACCTCGGCCCTCATGGCTCGGCGGGTGGTTGCCCTCTCCGGCGCCAAGGAGGCCGTGGTTGCCACAGGCCTGAATTTCGCCGATGCCCTCTCCGTCGCCCCCTTTGCCGGTGCCAAAGGTGCCCCCATCCTCCTGACGGCCCCCAACGCACTCCCGGCCTCCACCGTCTCCGCCATCAAGAGCCTGGGCATTACCGGGGTCCACATCATCGGTGGCGATGCGGCCGTATCCTCCGCCGTAGAAACCCGCCTCCCCAAGACCCTATCCCGGATTGGCGGGTCCACCCGCTATGAGACGGCCGCCCTGGTGGCCAAAGGCCTCGGCGCCGGAGACACCGCCTTCGTCGCCTCCGGAGAGAACTTCGCCGATGCCCTGGTCATCGGCCCCGTCGCCGCCGCCCAAGGCGCCCCCATCCTCCTGACAGCCAAGGATAGCCTGCCTGCCGCCATCTCCAACTATATCCAAACCACCCAAATCACCAACTTCCTCATGATCGGAGGAAAGGCGGCGATTGGCGAAAAAGTGGAGTGGGCCTTGTGGGATTAGTGGGGGGGTGTGATGCAATACGATTTGTACATTTGTAAATGATGTGAGACCAATAAAGTAAGTTGAGATCTCCTGTGTGCTATCCTCATTACTGG
>JAQYCE010000013.1 GCA_029003555.1 Bacillota bacterium
TTGTTTGGCCCAGAAGATGGCCTGATCCAAGGACTTTGCCCTCTCCCCACATGCGGAAACCCGCATGGCTGACCCATTCCCCCAGCTGTTATAGGGCTGGGGATGGTCGGCCTTCAACCATGAGGCAAAAGAAAGGCCATATTCACCCGTGGGGTTGGGATAGGCCCGTCCGATGGCCTGCATGCTTCGGGTAAATTGACTTTGCAAAAAATCCGGATCCTTTTCCTTTCCCCGCTCAATTGCCTCATCCAAGGCCATCCCCACAGCGATGGTCATGAGGGAATCGTCCGTATTATCGGAATCCGGGGAAAAAAGCGAAAAGTCTTTCGTTTTTATCGGCTGAAATTCAAAACAGGATCCCACAATATCACCAATAATGGCACCAATCATAATCATCTTCCTTTCTCATTCATTATAGTCATTTATCTTTTTTCGCCGCCTATATAGTGGTGGTTTCGCCGTTTTCGTCAAACCAATACTATCTTTTCGCCGCCAAAGGAGTGATGGTTTGGCGTTTTTCGTCGAATCACCACTATCCGCAGCCTCCAATTTCCCCGCAAAAGAGTGGTGGTTCGGCCATTTCCGCCAAACCACCACTCCTCCCCTGTCAACATCCTCCTATATTCGGGTAAAAAATGAGGCGTACAGACGTCGTCGCATTGTGACCCCAAAAGGAGACCGCTATGCAGCTTCTCGCAAGTGGACCGCTTTCGCAAGGAGCTGGAGACCCTGGAGGCCTTCGGCATCCATAAGGAGTTGGACATCCGCCTGGACCAGTCCCAAGAAAACAAAACGGCGGCCAGATGGAGGCGAAAAGCGAAAATTACTTTTGCCCCTACTGCCAAAGTCACTATCAGGCAGAGGCCTATGAGTACAAGTTGGCCCGTTTCTTCATCGAAGGTGCCTTCCTCAATTTTCATTATGCCCTATTCTTCTTCATTCCCATTTTCTTCATGGCGATCTTGCAGATGAAAGGAATCCTAGGCGAGCGGGAAATCTTCACCACCCGCCTCATCGATTCGCTAGCCCGTCACCCGGAAATCCTATTGGCCGGAAAGAACCGCCAAACAGAGGCGTCCGGAGTGATTTGTCATAATCTGACGAGGCTGCAATTTCAGCAGTATGAGAGAAAGGGCCCTCTGGAAATTGTCGAATGCCTGGGAAAGGTCGATGCCCTCTACCTTAAGGGCAGTCCGGGCCGGGTCCGTCGGCGAGAAAGGCGAAAAATATTATCAGCCGTAGATTAGCTGAGCGCCCGAATATCGTCCCGGATCCGTGACTTCACGTCCTCTCGACTTGAGATCGGAATGGAATATTCGATTTGCTCCAACTCCTGCCAGATGGCGGTGGAAAGGGCCATGTGGCGGATATCAAAGATGACGGCAGGGGCTTTGGTCCGGATGACCAGGGCCTGGCCCTGCTCTTTTACCTGGATGCGGAGGCGGAGGTTGACATGGTAATCCAGGTACACCGAGTAGTTGGGATAGAGCTCCAGGAATTGGAGGACTTCCCGCATGTGGGCGATAATGTCGTCCCGGGTGTAGGTTAGCTGACAGTGGAGGTAATCCAGGCAAACCTGGGCATCCTTCTTTTTCATATAGGACGGCAGGGGAAGGGAAAGAATTTCCACCAGGTCATGGTCCTGGATCTGGTCAATGAAGCTTTTCCTCATGTCCTTCTGCAAGGGGATGAGGAGGGGCAGGGCATTCTGCTTGGCCACTTTTTGCAACAGGGCATCCGGCATGGAAAAAAGGAAGGAAGGGGGGCGGCAATCATGGTGTTGCCTTCCTGGTGGTAAAAATCCCCTAGCTTTTTGAAGATCTGTTTGGGCTCAGAGGTGTTGGCGTTGTATGAGGTCATGAGGGGCAAGCAGACATCCAGATAATGCTGGAAATCCTCTTCCACCGACTCCAGGGCCCGGGGGTCCCGGATGAGGAAGTTTATATTGTTCTCGCTATGGTATTTGATGGAACGAGATAGGATGGCCGCCACGCCCGGTGCATACAAGATGGTCTCCTGAAAGAGGTCATCCCGGATTTTGGGATAATAGTAGGCCGAGACCTGGTCGGTCATATAAATCGGAATCCAATTGACCACCGCATCCAGCATTTCATTCATCCGCCGAGACACCTGATGGACAACAATAATGTGGTTGCCTTGGGAGAGTACCCCAAGGAAAAGCCGCCGCCACTCCGCCGTATAGGACGGATCATCAGTCAGCCACCGCATATCCTCTTCGCTGAAAAAATACAGGGTGCGGGGGCTTTTTTCTTGTACGATCAAGTGGAAAAAAGCGAGCACGGCCTGTCGCTTGCCCTCGATCCCATAATAATATGGGCTCAGGGTCGGCTCCTGACTGGTGTCCTCAAGATCCGGTAAAGACGAAGGGGATTGGGCAATTGAAAAAAAATGCTTTTCACCGAGAAAATGGAATCCTTATTCCCCTCATCCGAATAGGAAAGCCACTGGTGGACCATGGTGAAGCGCTCATTCTGGTCCTTGGTCAAGGGCTCATCGGGAGCGATAACCTTCCAAAGCAAGGACCAGGTATTCTCATCGTCGATTTTG
The DNA here is from genome assembly GCA_029003555.1 of Bacillota bacterium. Classification (GTDB taxonomy): domain Bacteria; phylum Bacillota; class Clostridia; order Tissierellales; family Peptoniphilaceae; genus Kallipyga. The sequence continues at coordinate 2,569 of JAQYCE010000013.1, forward strand.
TTGACGAAAAAAGAAACCATGGCCTCCAGAAAGCTTGCATTAACAGGGAGTTTCCTTTTCCCGGAACGAAGGCGGCTAATGTAGGAGGCGTCCAGGTGGATGGCTTGAGATAACTCCCGGTTTGTTGTATGGGAAAGCCTCATTAATAAGGCTAATTTCTCAGAAAACAACATCTCCGCCACCTCCTTTTCTTATTCATTATATTTATTTCTATCCAAAAACTTTTCTTTTTACCGTTTTTCAATCGAGAAGATGTTTGCCAAAGTCTGGCACGATATCCCGGAAAAAGTCTCTAAAACCATCGTATCATCCCGGAAAATCGACCTATTGTCATCTTTTCTATCAAATCCTGTCAATTTTAGGCACCAAGGAAATTCTGCCGATTTATCTATTAAAATACAATCAAAAGAATGAAATTACATAAATTCTTTGATCTATTTTACTCCTTATTATCCGCTTTGTCATCAACAAACAAAGGAGGTGGTTGTATGGAGGTTGCAAGTTTGAATTAGCCCGAAAGAAATCTGTTTTTCCATCCACAATTTTTGATGAAAGGGGGTGAAGATCATGAGGAAAAAAGTCTATCAAACGCTCTCGTTTTTCCTTGCTCTTGTGCTGATGATGTCTACGGCATTCCCTCGTCGGGCATGGGCTTCCGGTAATATGGAGGTGACTACAGTAGAATCTTCAACCGTAGAAAAGGACGAAGAGAGCCAAGAAACGACGACAACCACCAAAATAGAAAAAGAATGGCATGACGATGACACGGTAGGAAAAGAAACGACGACGAAAGAAACCGTGGTCGATGAGGATGGTCAGCTGATCAGCGACCATGGTGAAGCCCAAGGGAAAGAGACCACAACGATCAAGGACGAAGAGGATACGAAGGAAGAGACCGAGCAAGAGATTGTCCTTGAAAATAACCAGGCAACCACCGAAGACGGCAAGCACATACTCAGCGAAGAGCCGGAGGTAACCATTGAACTCCAGCCCGGACAAGAGGCCGAGAAAGCAGAAGATATGGCGGCTTGGTTCGATGAGGACTCTTTGCCGGATGGGAAATTCACCGAAGAAACAATCACCTACACCCGTGACGAAAAAGGCAGAATTGTCGGCTATGACTCGGAAATCAAGGAAACCACATCGGAGACCAAGGAAGAAATCCAGCCCCCGGAAAATGCAGAGATCCACGCCGACGGTGGTTGGAAAGAATTGCTTTATGAATTGCCGGAGAGACCGGAGTTAGAGGAGCCGGAGCGTGATGAAGAGGGCCATGTCATCAATGGCAAGATCCTTGCTGAAATCCACGATGAGGAGGGAAGGCTCGCCGGATATACCGAGATCGAAATCAGGGACGGTAAAATCGTTCACTATTCTGACCCGTTGATGGGCAAACTGGTTTGCAAAGAAACCAAGGTGGAAGACCTGGAAAACGGATTAAAAAAATACACGGTGACCAAGACCTCCCTGAATAGGAATACAGAAAAAAATCCTCCGCTTCGTTAAAGGATGGAAAGCGGACGGTGACCGGAAAAATGGGGAAAGTCCAAGGGGATGTCGTCTTTGACTACGAAAGCCTGAAAACCCTCCTGCCGGATTTCACCATTGCCGGACCCGATGGCACAGGTTTTAACAATGAAAAGGACATTGCCAAGGTTGATAGCAATTTCCTCAAAGACTACGATGAAAATGGAAAATACTTCCAGTGGTTGGGCCAGTTAGGCCTCTTCAGCCAGATCTACATACGGGATGGGGATGGCGATATCGTTTCGGCCGACCAGTTTGAAATCGTAGGAAGAGAAGGCGAAAAGTACTATGCCTATTGTGCCGACCTGGGTGTGTATGCCCAGGAGGGTGCCCAGTATAACATGCAGAGAATCGAAGATGCGGACTACATCCAGCACAAGAATGAGTTGCGGTCCATCGTCCTCCATGGATACTGGGGCGTGAAGAATGAAAGTCAGGATGCCAATAAACCAAGTGCAGGATCCCTCGATGCCTTTAAGAAAATGCTCCTGGAGGGTGAGGCATTAACCCCGGAGGAATCCGGAAAACTGACCGATGGCATGGCCCTACTCGCAACCCAGGCCGCCATCTGGCGCTAGGGAAACAGCGGGGAGTCCATGTTAGGAGAAGAGCTCCAGATGCCCTGGACCCCTGACGAGAAGGCAAACATCATTAATAAAACCTATCACTACCTCATCAGTATGGAAGGTACGCCGGCCACCGGATCCAACACTCTTCTTCAAAAAGACGATTTCGCCACCATGCTTGGCCTCACGGTGAAAGAGAAGGGGGAGGACGAAAAGTATGATACGGATGTCAAAATCGCTATGGCGGTGGAATTTGATGACCGCAGTGACCTTAAGCTCTATGTTACTGCTGATGGGGAAAAGGTAGAGGAATACCGTTTAACCGGAGCCCTTCAAGAGGGGGAAAAGCAAGCCGTCAAGAATCCTGATGGTTCTTACACCCTTTCCGGTTTGCGGCTGAAGAAAGGAGCAAATTTTAAAGTCAATCTCAAGGGCGTACAGAATCTCCAAGACGGCATTTATATCTTCTCCTGCAACCAGGGCCCGAATGGAAGCCCGGCGCAAACCTTCGTTGGAACGGGCGAATCAAAACAAGATGTTGATTTGAATGTCGATCTTCAATTTGCTGTCCAAGAGAAAGTGACTTATGTTGCTGCCAAATCCGAGAGTGAATCCGAGACCTTGGAATGGGAGGCTAACTATTCCACCTATGAGGAAGTCACCCCTTATGACGATACTGAAGATACCGAGCAACCGAAAGATGAGCTCGATACTCCGGAAGAAGGTCCAAAGGATATAGAAGAGACAGAGGACGTTCCTGAGGAAAAGACAAAGTCCGAGGAAAAGGCGGAAAGAACCACTGTGGCAAAGAAGGCGGACAAAGCTCCTGAAACCGGTGACGACCGATTTGTCCTTCAAGGCTATCTTCTCCTTGGCCTAGTCGCCAGCCTGTTCGCCGCTGTCCTTTTCGCCAAGAAGGAACATACTCTCGGATAGATCAATAAGATGGGCCTGTTGACAGGCCGAAAGGCAAAGACCGGCTACCCCAAGGGGTGGACGGTCTTTGTGCTTAGGGTTTTAGTTTTGTGATGGGGACGACATAAACGCCATCCTTTCTTCTATATGCAAGTGGTGGTTTCCCAATTTCCCCCAAACCAACACTATTTCCCCACCACCCCAATGAAGGAAAGCCGCCGGAAGGCACAAGCTTCCAGCGGCTTTGACTATTCTAGGCTATCTTCATTATCGATCAGCTCTTCTTTTTCTCAAAAAAGCCATTGCTCCACCGGCTACAAGAATAGCAGGAGCATAGAAGGATAAAATGGCAGCATCTCCTGTTTTCGGTGCTCCCTTTCCTGGCTTTGTTTTCGGCTTAGCCGTCTTTCCTCCCGATGGCTTTTCAGAGGAGGGGGTTGACTTCCCAGGCGTCGGCGTCCCCGGGGTCGGAGTTTCCGGGACCTTCTCATAAATGGCATAGAGGGTAATATCGCCTTCGATCACGGTATCCTTGGTAAACTTTGTCCCCTTCCCGTCTTTTTGGGTATTCCACTCGACGAATTGATATCCTTGTCTTTTTGGATCTTCCGGAAAATCTTCTCCTAACTTGCTCTTCTCCAGGACCAAATAGGCCGCATGGATGGGATCCTCAGTTTCATAGTTTAAATCGAAGATCACCTCGTTAAAGACAATGAGGTTGACGTCATCATTGTTCAAGGGATGGTCATATTTCGTACCTGGATGGGAGGTTGATTGGTACAAAAGCTTATCGAACTCATCCTTCGTGCTGGGCGGAGTGAACGTCCGGAAAGCCTTGTTGTTCTTAAAAACGGTTGTGGCATCGGTGTTGATGTTCAGGTAATAGTCCTTGGACGTCGGAGGCTGGACCAAAGGACCCATCGACCCGTCATCATATTCCGGCATATAGGCATGGAGGTTGCTGTAGATAGCACCGCCATAGCCATTGTTCTCATACTTACCGTTCGGCAAAATGGAGGGCTCCGATTTGATCGCCTCATTGCCCGTGAAAGAAGTCTTTTCAATGGTCAAGGGAAGACTTGTCCAAATTTCCCCACCGTAATAGGCTTTATTTTCCTCAAAGTGAGCATTTTGAAATTTTAAAGTTCCA
>JAQYCE010000014.1 GCA_029003555.1 Bacillota bacterium
CCTCATGAGCTTGGTTACCTGGGGAAGGGCAAGGCCGATGGCCTCCAAGTCTTCCTCCCGGGAAAAGACTTCTTCAGGGCTTCCATCCATAACAATCTTCCCCCGGTCGAGGACCACCAGGCGGTTGGCATAGGCAGCCACATCCTCCATGGAATGGGTGACCAGGATGATGGACATGGAAGGATTGGCCTCATAGATCCGGTAGATCTCATCAAGTATTTCTTTCCGTCCCTGGGGGTCCAGGCCCGCTGTGGGCTCATCCAGGACCAGGTAGCGGGGCTCCAGGGCCAGGACTCCGGCAATGGCCACCCGCCGCTTCTGGCCACCGGAGAGTTCAAAGGGAGACCGGTCTTTCATGGTATTAAAGTCCAGGCCCACGGCATCCATGGCCCGCCGGACCCTCCGGTCGATCTCGCCCTCTTCCAGCTTGAGGTTTCTGGGGCCAAAGGCAATGTCCTTATAGATGGTGGGCTCAAAAAGCTGGTCCTCAGGATATTGGAAGACCAAACCCACCTCCTGGCGGATCTTCCGGACCTGGCTCTTGGTCCCCCGGGTATCCAGGCCATTGATGGTCACCTGGCCGGAGCTGGGGAGGTTAAGGGCATTCATGTGCTGGACCAGGGTGGACTTCCCCGACCCGGTATGGCCCAAAAGGCCAAGGAACTCATGGTCCTCAATAGTAAGGGAGATCCCGTCCAGGGCCTTGACCCCATCTTTGGCGGTCGGGTCATAAATGAAACTAACGTCCTTAAATTCCATCATAGGAGGGCCTCCACCAAGTCATTCATCTCCAGGCAGTCACCCGGCACCGGGAAGCCTGCCTGACGGAGGCGGTGGGCCAGGTCGGTGACCTGAGGAACGTCAAGCTCCAGGGCCCGCATGGTTTCCACCTGGGCAAAAACCGCCCGGGGCTTCCCCTCCAAGGCAAGCCGCCCTTCCGCCATGACCAGGATCCGGTCGGCCTGGGCCGCCTCATCCATATGGTGGGTGATGAGGAGGATGGTCTTCCCTTCTTCCTTATTCAGGTGGTGGATGGTTTCCAGGATTTCCCGTCGGCCCACGGGGTCCAACATGGCCGTCGGCTCATCCATGATGATGCAGGAAGGAAGCATGGCTAAGACGCCGGCGATGGCCACCCTCTGCTTTTGGCCGCCGGAAAGCTGGTGGACCGGCCGGTGGCGGTAGTCATACATATCGACGGACTTCAGGGCCTCATCCACCCTTTCCCTAAGCTCAGGAAGGGGAACGCCCAGGTTCTCCGGGCCGAAGGCCACATCTTCCTCCACCACCGAAGCCACCATCTGGTTATCGGGGTTTTGGAAGACCATGCCGCAATGGGACCGAATCTCCCAGAGGAGGTCCTCATCCCGGGTATCCATGCCCAGGATGTGGATCTCCCCCTCATTGAGCAGGACCTGGGCATTCAAAAGTCGGGCAAGTGTAGACTTGCCCGACCCGTTATGGCCTAGGATGGCGATAAACTCGCCCTCTTTGACTTGAAAACTGATCTCGCGACGGACCGGTTCCCGGACCTCCCCATCCTCCGAAGGATAGGTGAAGCTGACATGGGAAAGGTCAATCACGATCTGACTTGTGCCGGTCTCTTCAATCTTTTCATCGAGCCGGCTTTTTATCGAATTGTTCAATGGCGCCACCTAACTTTATATTTGAGATACAGATTTTATTAATAGGTTGAATCGGCCGGTGAGAAGGAGGTGGAGGATTCGTAGACCACCACAGGGGTCCCGACAGGAAATTCGTTGAAAATTCTCTCCGCCACCTTGGGTGGGAGGTTGAGACAGCCGTGGGTCCCGTGGCGACGGTATAGGGTTCCACCGAAAGCGGACCGCCAGGGGGCATCGTGGAGGCCGACACCTCCGTAGTTGATGGGCATCCAGAAGGCGACCGGGGTCACATACTTGGACCCGTCCAGGTTCTTCCCCTTGAGTTCCCGGTCTTTCTCCCTAGACCAGATCTTGTGGACTCCTACCGGGGTCTCATGGACTCCGTTGGTGGTCCCGGAGACATAGTCCGTTTCCAGAAGGAGTTTGCCATCCTTATAGGC
>JAQYCE010000015.1 GCA_029003555.1 Bacillota bacterium
TATATTTATAATATTTCAGATCAAACAGAAACATTCGTTCCATTTTACAGTACAAGAACAAGTGCCAAATTTTTAGCCACTCCATCTTTAGATCCAACACAAGCCAAATTTTATAACGATATAGATGAGGAAATATCTTCATTTAGTATTGTAATGATAATCAAGATGATTGGGGGATCATCCGACTCAATAAAAATTTAGGAGATTTTACCGGATATCTAGGAATTCGATATCAAGCAAATTCTTATGTAGGAACAAAACTTCGTTGTGTTGGCTATCCTACGATTAACAACAATACCAATTTCATGTATTATGGCGATGGTAATGTTACAAGTAATTCGAAGCGAACTATAGTTGGGAACTGGGATTCAACAGGGGGGGAGAGTGGGGGACCACTTCAGAAGTTTTATTCTAATACTGGATATACAGTAGTTGGAATCAATAGAGGAGGAGGTCCGGGTTATTCTGATGCCTTGCGTATTGACAAGTGGCTATACGATAAACTTTTGTCATATAGAAAGCTCAGACGATAAAAAAATGCGGTGGCGAAGACCCCAACTTTCGCCACCGCGTTTTTTTTATTGTCCTTCTTTTTCCCGATATTTCTCCAGGGCCCGCCGGAGTTCCTCGGCCGTTTCTTCCACAATCCTGGGGTTGGTCTTGGCCCAGGCGCAGGTCTCGGACGAAGCATTCCACTTAATGGAGTTCTCTCCGCGGAGAGGGGGGAAGAACTTGAGGTGGAAGGGGTAGTACTTGTCCGCATCCTCATAGTCCTCGCTATGGAGGGGTTTCTGGTAGATCCCCATCATGTAGGGGAAGGGCTTATTAAAGAGGGTGTCGTACATGCCCTGGACTTCCTTGAGGGTGAGGGCAAAGGCCTCGGAGGTTTCTTTATCGAAATCCTCGAAGGAGGTCAGACGATCATCCTTGGGGAGGACGTAGACCCCGTAGGGCCAGTCCGTATAGAAGGGGAGGAAGACGACGAAGTGGTTATTCTGGAAGATGACCCGCTTGCCGAACTTGACTTCCTCATCCCGGAGCTTGGAGAGGAGGCCCTGGCCGTGTTCCTCAAAGTAGGCCTTGGACTGGTCCAGCTCCAGGCGGATCCGGAGGGGGAGGAAGCCGAAGGCGTAGATCTGGCCATGAGGGTGAATTTGGGTGGTGCCGACTTCCTTGCCTCTGTTTTCAAAAGCCAGGACGTACTTGATCTTGGGGTCGGAAGAGAGGTCCCGGAAGCGGTCAATCCAGAGGTCCACCAGTTCCATGAGGTGGTCCATGGGAAGATCGTGGAGGGAAGCCTCATGGTCCGGGGAATAAAGAATAACCTCGCACTTGCCGTAAGAGGGGGCCGTCTTGAAAAACTCGTTTGCCACCGGATCGGGATCGGCTGGTTGGGTGGACATGGAGGGCCAGTCATTGTCGTACTTGAGGACCCGGTAGTGGTCGGGGACCTTGCCGGAACCCGGGCAGAAGGCACAGTAGTCCTTGGGACGATCCGGTCGTTTTTGCCGGTTTCCGTTAACGATGGTCCAGTCGTCTAAAAGGGGGTTGTAGCGAAATTCACTCATGGTAGGTCCTTTCTAATCTAAAAAGCCGGCTTCTTCAAGGAAGTGGGCGATCCCGTCTTCATCGTTGGTCCCGATGACCACATCCGCCGCTTCCTTGAGCTCTTGGCAGGCATTGCCCATGGCCACCCCGACGCCGGCTTGGCGGATCATGGAGAGGTCATTGTTCTGGTCACCGAAGGTCATGACCTGGTCCATGGACAGGTCCAGGGCCTCCGCCGCCTTTTGGACCCCATTTCCTTTGGAGGTCCCTTTTCTCATAATTTCAAAGAAAATGGGCTCGGAGAGGACCTGGGTGTAGTATTCGGAAAAGCGATCGGGTAGGTTCTTGATAGCCTTTTGAATCAGGGCCGGTTCCCCGTAGGTGAGAACCTTGAGGGGGAGTCCCTCGATCTCACGTGGGTCCTTGGCGGAGTCGACTGAAGCCACCTCGGCCCTTTCCAGGAGGGTGTGAAGGAAGTTCTTCCCCACCTCATCGTCCTGGAGGTTCAGGCTAACCAGGTGGTCGGCGAAATAGTAAACCAGGATGACGGGATAGTCCAGCCAAAAGTCCACATAGTCGGCCAGGGCTTCCTTGTTTTGAAGAGGGGCCTCATAGATGGGCGTCCCGCCCATAGTCTCGATCTGGCCACCATTCATCCCAATTAAGGTGGCATCGTCGGCAAAGCCCAGTTCCCTGGCATAGCGGCGGAAGCCGCCCACCCGACGACCCGAAGCGATGGAGACCCGGTAGCCCTTATCCAAAAGCCGGTTGACAGCTTTCTTAGTGGCTGGGCTGATCTTTTTTTCTTCGGTCACCAGGGTGCCATCGATATCAAAAACAAAATAGCGAATCTTTGAATAATCCAAAGAGATCCTCACTTTCTCATGCGCCGGGGGGACGCTTTAACTTTATCAATAGGGACACAAAAAACCATTCCCCCTACCTTTACCCAAAAGGGACGGGAAGAAGAAATGGTTTGATATTTTTTGAAATTAGAGGACGACTTCTTCCTTGAGGAGACCGGCCGTATAGGCATTGATGAGCTGGCGGAGGGCAGTGATTTTAACCTGGTATTCCTTGCCCAGGTCCGTATCGGAGATGAGGACCCGGCGGTCATAGCGGTCCACGGTCCGGACGTTAGGAGCGTAGGTTTCCAACTCATCCGTCAGGGCATTGAAGTCCACGTGCTCGGCCAGGGCGATGTGGTGGGAGTTGTAGATCAGGGTGTAGCCCGCGATCCCCGTCTGCTTTTGGTAGGACTTGGCGATGCCTCCGTCAATGACGAAGAGGCGGCCATTGGCCCGCATGGGGGACTGTCCCTTTTCCTTGATGACCGGGACGTGGCCGTTGATGATATGGCCCTTGTCAGGGTCCAGGTCGAACTCCTTGAGGATCTTTTTGGCGATGGCCTCTTCCGAGGACAGGGCGAAGTAGGGGTTCATCTTTTCTTTATGGTTTTTCTTATCGGTGGTGAAGTAGCGTTCGAAGGTGGCCATCTTTCGTTTGCCGAACATGGGGGACTTGGGCCCGCACCAAAGATACCACATGAAGTCCACCGCATCCCGCTTCCGCAGGGAGGTCTCGGGAGCATAGTAGGCCTGGGTGACGATGAAGTCCAGGTAGTCCATGAGGGCCTTGCCGGACTTGAACTCTCCGTCGATGGTGATGCCGTCAAATTCCCCGTCCTCGGTCATGGGCAGGCAGCCATGGTAGAGGAGGTTCCCGTTCATGGTCAGGTAGGAGGAGCCCCGGGTGAAGAGGAAGGTGTTGTGGCGTTGGAGGCGTTCCGAGTGGAGGAAGGAGGCCTTGATGTTCCGGAGGAGCTCTTCCTCTTGTTCGGTCAGCTTGAGGGGGTCCTTGGGGTCGATGGTGGGGAAGTTGGTGTCCGTGAGTTTGTAGCGGCTTCCGTCGATGGACACATATTCCATGGTCTCCCAGTCCACCTTCTTGAGGACGATCCGGTCGGTCATGTCATATTCCGGGTGGCGCTCATAGAGCTGGCCCTCCAGCTTGAATTCCAGGATGGCCACGGCCTTGTGCATCCGGGCGGCCTGGCGCTCATCCACCACGTCATAAATGTTCTCATCATAGATTTTCGGCTTGAAGATCTCGCAGGGGTCATCCCCATAGACCTGGCGGGCAAAGTCATCCAGGACCCGGAGGTGGATCCCGTAGCCGTCCTCCAGGCAGTCAAAGGTGTTGTATTTGATGGCATTCCGCATGACGGCCATCATGCAGACCTCATTGCCCAGGGCAGCCCCCATCCAAACCACATCGTGGTTGCCCCATTGGATGTCCACTTGGTTGCCGAAGTGGATGAGTTCCTCCATGATGGTGTGGGGGCGGGGGCCCCGGTCGAAGATGTCCCCGACCACATGGATGTGGTTGACGCAGATCCGTTGGATCATGAGGCAGAGTTCCGTGATGAAGTCCTCCTGGACCTCCTCATCCAGGATTCCGGAGATGATGGAGTAATAGTAGTTCCGCCGGTCAATCTCGCCGTCGTTGGATTCCATGAGCTCATGGAGGGTGGTTCGGTAATTATAGGGCATCTTGGAGGAGATTTGGTCCCGGGGGTACTTGGAGGCGATGAAGCGGGCCACCTCCACCAGCTGGAGGATGGTATCCCGGACCCAGCGGGAGTCCTGGAGAAGGTCCTGGCGCTTGGCCAGGGCGGTTTGGGGGTCATAGATAATGGAGGCCAATTCGTTCTGCCGGTCCTCCGACAGGCGGGACCGGTAGACGTCCCGGATCTTCCGCCGGATGTTTCCGGAGGCCGACCGGAGCATGTGGAGGAAGGCCTTATCCTCGCCATGCACGTCGGAGAAAAAGTATTCCGTCCCCTTAGGCATCCCCATGATGGTCCGGAGGCGGACAATCTCTCCGGCCGCCGCCATTTTATTGGGGAACATCTTGGATAGCATATCAATCGTCAGTGATTTCACCATGGCAACCTCACAGTCTTTCCGAGCCCGAAAACCAGCCCCGTTAACGTTTTCAGTCATCCTCATTATTATACAGACCGGTAAAAAAGACAAGCGTGGAATTTGACATTCAGGAGATAGTGTCGTATAGTGGATAGAAATTCGAAAGAATATTCTTTTTCAAGCAAGAATATGTACTTTCGATCCATACATCCAAGTAGAGGCGCAAGGAAAATGAGGAGGACCGGGAGGCGGCAGCCGGTGAAGGGTCCAAAAGGTTTCCTTGCCGAAATGCGGCTCCGGGCGCGGAGTCGTGTTGGGACGGACTTGAATAAGGTCCGGACTGTCACCAACCTTCGCTCAAGTTGGTGTTGTGCTACTGTGAGGAAAGAATCACGGAAAGGCACAAGCCTTTCCGTTTTTTGTTTTCTCATTGCCTCTGGGAGCGGCAGCAGAGGAGGTTCGCATGAACACTCAGATCAAAAAGACAATCCTGTCCGGCCTCATGGTATTCGCTCTTCTTTTCATCGGAGCCTTCTACCGACCCGCCATGGCGGAGGGGGAGGAGGACACCTTCACCATCGGCATGGAAGTCAACTATGCCCCCTTCAACTGGTCGGAGCCAACGGATGACCATGGGGCTGTCCCGGTTTCTAACAGTCCGGGGGAGTACGCCCAGGGCTATGACGTGTGGATGGCCAAGGAGATTGCCCGGCGTTTGGGCAAGAAGCTGGTCATCGTCAAAATCGACTGGGATGGCCTCCCTCCTGCTCTCAAGTCGGGCAAGATTGATGCCATCCTAGCCGGGATGAGCCCCACGCCTGAGCGGAAAGAGGAAATTGACTTTACTGCCCCCTACTACCAATCGGACCTGGTTATGGTGGTCCGAAAGGATGGCCTTTATACCGAGGCCAAGTCCCTGGAGGACTTTTGCGGGGCCAAGATCACCGGCCAGCTCTCCACCTTCCACTACACGGTGGTGGACCAGGTCCCCGGAGTGGACAAGATGCCGGCCATGCAGGACTTTCCCACCATGATCACCGCCCTCCAGGCCAAGAAAATTGACGGATATGTTTCTGAACGGCCGGGTGCCCGGTCAGCCATGGTAGCCCACCCCGACCTGACCTTTGTGGAATTTGAAGAGGGCAAGGGATTCGATGTCGATGTGGACAACGTCTCCGTGGCCGTCGGCCTGGCCAAAGGGTCCCCCCTCCGGGAGGAGGTCAACCGGGTCATGGAGGAGATCAGCCAGGAGGACCGTGACCTGGCCATGGACGAGGCCGTCCTCCTCTCCACCGAAAAGGAGGGGGGAGAGGGCTTCTTCGCAACCGTGGCTTTCCTTTGGTCCAACTACTCCGACCCCTTCCTCCGCGGAACGGGGATCACCCTTCTCATCGCCAGCCTCTCCACCTTCTTCGGCTTCCTAATCGGCCTTCTTGTCCAAACCCTCCGGTCCCTGCCCACTTCTCGGCGAGATCCCTGGCCCTACCGGATCCTGGTCGGCCTGGTCCGGGCCCTCCTCACCCTCTATGTGGAGGTTTTCCGGGGGACCCCCATGATGGTCCAGGCTATGTTGATCTTCTATGGGTCCAAGATGTTCTTTGATATTGACATGAATGCGGGCTTTGCCGCCATCTTCATCGTCTCTATCAACACAGGCGCCTATCTGTCCGAAACTATACGCGGGGGGATCGACTCTGTTCCCGAGGGTCAGTGGGAGGCGGGCAAGGCCCTGGGCCTTAGCCACAGCCAGACTCTCTTCTCTGTCATCTTTCCCCAGGCCATCAAGGCCATCCTGCCCTCCATCGGCAATGAGCTCATTGTCAACGTCAAGGACACTTCGGTTCTCAACGTCATTTCCGTGACCGAGCTCTTTTTCATCACCAAGGGTGTGGCCGGGGCCACCCTCAAGACCTTTGAAGCCTACCTGATCGCCGGCGCCATCTACCTCTTCCTGACCCTGGTCCTTTCCTGGGCCCTCCGGAAGATCTTTGCCCGCCATAACCGCAGCTTCAGCCTTAAGTCCGTAACCGCCTAGGAGGATGCCATGACTTTTACTAACCATACAGCCTCTTCTTCATCCGACACTCATCCCATCCTGGAGGTTCGTGACCTGACCAAGTCCTATGGGGACAAGGAAGTTCTCAAGGGGGTTAACTTCGACGTGGCTCCCTCCGAGGTCATTACCTTCATTGGGGAGTCCGGGGCCGGAAAATCCACCATGCTCCGCTGCCTCAACCTCTTGGAGGAGCCCCAGGGCGGAGACATCCGCTTTCAAGGCAAGTCCATCTTAGCTCCCGGCTTTGACCGCAAGGCCTACCGGGCCCGGGTGGGCATGGTCTTCCAGTCCTTCTATCTATTTGATAATCTGTCGGTTCTGGATAACTGCCTCCTGGCTCAGACCAAGGTTCTCAAGCGGTCCGACAAGGAGGCCCGGGAGAAGGCCATGGCCCTCCTCGATGAGGTGGGGATGGCCGACTATTCCAAGTCCTTCCCGGACCAGCTCTCCGGGGGCCAGGCCCAGCGGGTGGCCATCGCTCGGGCCCTTTCCATGGACCCCGACATCCTTCTTTTTGATGAGCCCACCTCTGCTCTTGACCCCAAGAACGTGGGGGAGGTCCTCCGGGTCATGCAGAAGATCGCCGAGGAGGGGATGACCATGCTGGTGGTCACCCATGAGATGGCCTTTGCCCGGGAGGTGGCCAAGCGGGTCTGCTTTATGGCCCAGGGAAAGATTCTGGAATCTGCCCCATCCCATGACTTCTTTGAGCGGCCCAAAACCCAAGAAGCTCAGGATTTTATCCGGACCATCCGTTTTTAAGGGGAGAGTTAGCCCTCATGTGGAGAAAGGCCATACTCCACCTTATCTGGGAAAAAAGTTAATGGGGTAGTGACCCTTTTCCGCCTCAAATGCCTTATTGAGGGATAGGGTGGTGTCTTGTTTCCACCTTAAATGTCTTATTGACGGATAGGGCGGAAAATCCACTTCGCCCTATTCGGGGAATTTAAAAAAGTGGAAACTAGGCGACTTGTAAAATGAAATGCAACAAAGATTTGTCATGATCTGTTGCATTAGAAGTTACAATTCACATTTTTTGTTATGCAG
>JAQYCE010000016.1 GCA_029003555.1 Bacillota bacterium
CCCAGGTGGAAGTGGAGTTGAAGAAGCTGGCCCGGGAAAAGAAAACCGCCATCCAGGCCTACTATGAGCTCCAGTCCTATAAAGAGGAACGGCTGGAGGCGGAAGGCAAGACCCTGGAAACAGAGAAAATCACCTTCCTGGAGGGCTTTGTCCCGACTGATCGGGCCAAGGAATTTAAAAACCTGGTTACGGATGAACTCCCTGACGGGCGTTTTGAACTGGAGACCAGGGAAGCGGACCGGGATGATCCCGACGTCCCCATCCTCCTCCACAACAACGGATTGGTGGCCCCCTTCGAGAACCTGGTGGAAACCTATTCCATGCCCCTATATAAGGAAATGGACCCCACGGGCCTCCTGGCCCCATGGTATATGCTCTTTTTTGGCCTCATGATGGGCGATGCGGGCTATGGTGCACTGATGCTCCTGGCCACCAGCTTTGCCCTCCATTATTTTGACTTCAAGCCAAGCACGGCCCGGTCCATCCGCTTTTTCCAGATCCTTTCCGTCCCAACGATCCTGGCAGGACTGGCTTTCGGCTCCATCTTCGGCGGCCTCATCCCCATGGATCCCCTGATCATCAACCCCCAGGTGGAAATCATGCCCATGATCATCTTCTCCGTCATCCTGGGCATTGCCTGTATCTTCATTGCCCTGGGTTTGGGCGCGGTCCAAAGCGTTCGGGAAGGGGACCCGGCAGGGGCTATCTGGGACTACGTCTCCTGGTACTTCCTCATCGGAGGCCTGATCGTCGGCGGCATGTCCAAAGCTTTTGAGTGGAACTCCATGGTCAGTTCGGTGGCCTTTATCCTGGCCATCATCGGCGCCCTCCTGATCATTTTCTTCTCCGCTCGAGATGAAAAGTCAGCAGGAGCTCGGATTGCCTGGGGGGCCTACAACCTCTATGGAGCGACCGGCTATATCGGTGACTTCGCCTCCTTTACCCGGGTGACCGCCCTCATGCTCTCCGGTGCCTACATCGGCTTCTCCTTCAACCTGATCGGCCGGATGATCATGGGTATTGTCGGTTCGGATGCCTCGGTTTGGGAAGCCCTGGGACAAGGCCAGGTGAACATCTTCATGTTCATCATCGCCATGGTTCTCCTAGTCTTTCTCCACCTCTTTAACCTTTTTCTCAGTGCTCTTTCCGCATATGTCCACTCCATGCGGTTAATTTACGTTGAATATTTTGGCAAATTCTATCAGGGCGGGGGGAAACGCTTCAAGAAGCTCCGTCCCGAAGGCAAATACCTGGACATCAAATAGGAGTGTCCATAAAGAAAGGAAAACAAACATGGTAGATTTCTTTGTACAAAACGGTGGAATTCTTTTCGCAGTCTTAGGGGCCATCCTGGCCGCAGCTCTCTCCGGAGTCGGTTCAGCTCGGGGCGTCGGCCATGTAGGCCAGGGCGCTGCCGCCATCGTCATCGACGACCCGGCCAAATTCGGACAGTCCCTTATCCTCCAGCTCCTTCCGGGAACCCAGGGTCTTTATGGAATGATTATTGCCATTATCGTTATGGTCACCAAGTTTGACATGGCCCTTCCCCTCCAGGAAGGCGTCCGGGTCTTCCTCTCCTGCCTCCCCATCGCCATCGTCGGCTATGCCTCCGCTATCCACCAGGGCAACGTCGCCTATGCGGGCTTGGAGATTCTAGCCAAAAACGAAAGCCAGTCCATGAAGGGCGTCATCTACGCAGTTATGGTTGAGACCTACGCCATCCTGGCTTTCATCATTTCTTTGATCTTCATTTTCGCCGCTTAGTCCTCTATTGAGGCAGATGCCCAAAGACAGGGACCGAAACCGATCGGGTTTCCGACCAAGTCTTCAAAGGAGGATTTATGTCAAATTTAAACAATATCGTCAACAGCATCATTGAAGATGCCAACCAGGAGGCCAACCGGATCATCGAAGATGCCCGGACCAAGGCCCAGGCGGAAAAACAGGAATGCATGGACCGACTGGCCCGGGAAGCCCAGGCCTTTGTCGCCCGCAAGCCCGTTTTGGAAGCCCAAATCCGGGACCGGGTTCAAACCGGTGCCGAAAGAGAGGCCAGGAACCTGGTCCTTACCGCCAAGCAGGAAGCCGTTGACCGTGCTTTTGACCTGGCCAAGGAAGAATTGACCAAGATGGGCGGGGTCCAATACAAAGAAGTTTTGGACCGCTTCCTGAAGAAGGTGTCTAAGAGCCCGGACCTGGTTGTTGAAATTCCTAAAAACAGGAATTATGAATCCAGCGAATTTACTGTCATCAAGGTGGATGACCTCCGGTCCGGTTTCCGGATCAACCGGGGGGGAATCCGCGAAAATTTTGACTTTGACCAAGTGGTCGATGGCCTGCGGTCCAGCCTGGATACCGAAGTGGTTCAGCTGATTGCAGAAAGGTAGGTGGCCCATGGCACAGTCGTATTCCTTTGCTTCCATGCGGGTTCGCATGTACGAGCGGGACTTGATTGCTGATGGCCAGTGGAAACGCCTCCTTGCCAGCCAGGACCTGGACCAGGCTGTTCAAATCCTAAAGGAAACCCGCTATGGAGACCTTTTTGAGGGCCTGGACCATGCCGAAGACTTCGACCAGGTCCTTCGGGAAGAAGTCGCTAAACAAGCCAAGATGGTGGAAGACCTGATAGAGGAGGATGACCTTGCGGCCTTCCTCTTCCTGAAATATGACATCCACAACCTCAAGGTCCTCATCAAAGAAGCCGGCCAGGAGGATGACCGGGAAGAGGGGGAGGACACCCTTTCTTCTCTCGCTTACCCCTTTGGTCACCTCTTCCTACCCGCCGTCAAAGAATGGATCCGGGAGCCCAATCGTAATCCCAAGCAGACCGACCTTCAAAAGGCAACGGCTGAGGGCTTGGAAGTTTGGACAGAAACCAGGGACGCCCAAGCCCTGGACCTGGTTCTTGACCGCTGGTATTTCCAAAGCCTCCACCATCTTTCGGAGACCCTGCCCGGCCAATTTTTCCGGGAAAGCATCCAAAAGATGGCCGATGGGACCAACATCCTCTCCTTTTTCCGGGCCAAGCGCCAGGGTCTTGCCAAAGACTTCCTGGCTCGGGTTTTGGTGGAGGGAGGGAAGATCCCCCATGAGGACTTCTTCAAGCTTTATGGATTGGACCAGGCCAATTACGGCCTTTTCTTCCAAAAGGCCAACCTGGGCAGGGACTTTGATGAGGCCCTGAACCAATACTTGGAAAACGGGGCTATCGCCGGCTTAGAGAGGGCAAAGGACCAGATCCAGCGTCAATCCGCCCTGGAAGCCTCCCGCTACCCTGAGGGACCTGAAGTCATCTATGGCTATATGAACAAGGTGGAAACCGAGGCCCAAAACCTCCGGATACTTCTCAACGGAAAGCGGCTTTTTCTCCCTGAAGAAGAGATTAAGGAAAGGATGAGGACGAATGCATAAGGTAGCTGTCATCGGTGATCGCGGTTCGGTTCTCGCCTTCCGGGCCATCGGCGTGGACGTTTACACCCCGGTGGGAGACGATGAAATCCGGCGGACGGTGGACCGTTTGGCCAAGCAGGATTATGGGGTCATCTACATGACCGAAGCCTATGCGGCCCGGATCCCCGACACCATCGACCAATACAAGACACGGCCCATACCGGCCATTGTTTTTATTCCTAGTGCTCAAGGGTCCTTGGGCATCGGCATGCAGACCATCTCCGACAATGTGGAGAAGGCCGTCGGCATGGACATTTTTTAGAAGGGAGGAGACCCCTTGAAAAAAGGAACAATTACAAAAGTTTCCGGCCCCCTCGTGGAAGCGAAGGGGATGGAAGAAGCTAATATACAAGACGTTGTGGAGGTGGCCGACCTGGGCCTGATCGGCGAGATTATTGAAATGAATAAAGACGTCGCCTCCATCCAGGTTTATGAGGAGACTACCGGCGTCAGCCCCGGCGAGCCCGTCGTCTCGACCGGGAGCCCCCTTTCCGTCGAACTGGGTCCCGGCCTCATCGGACAGATCTACGACGGGATCCAGAGGCCTCTGGATGACCTGGCCGAGGGCGGGGATTTCCTGGAACGCGGCGTATCCGCGGATGCCATTGACCACCAGAAAAAATGGGATTTCCAGGCCCGGCTTGACGTCGGCGCTGAGGTTATCGGTGGGGACATCATCGGTGTCGTCCAGGAAACGGAAGTGATCGAGCACCGGATCATGGTCCCACCCCTCCTGTCCGGAAAGATTACCAAGATCCAATCCGGATCCTTCACTGTCCTGGATACGGTGGCCCAGCTGGAAGACAGCCAGGGCAAGGTCCACGACCTGAAGATGAGCCAGCGTTGGCCGGTCCGAACCCCACGCCCTGTGGATAAAAAGATGGACCCTGTCCGCCCCCTGGTGACCGGTCAGCGGATCATCGACACCTTCTTCCCCGTCGCCAAGGGGGGGACAGCGGCCATCCCCGGACCCTTCGGATCCGGAAAGACCGTCATCCAGCACCAGTTGGCCAAGTGGGCGGATGCCGAAGTTATCATCTATGTAGGATGCGGGGAGCGCGGTAACGAGATGACCGAGGTTCTGAACGAATTCCCCGAGATTATCGACCCCAACACCGGGAAATCCCTGATGCAGAAGGTGGTCTTGATCGCCAACACCTCCAATATGCCGGTGGCGGCCCGTGAGGCTTCCATCTACACCGGGATTACCCTGGCGGAATACTACCGGGATATGGGCTATTCCGTCGCCATGATGGCGGACTCCACCTCCCGTTGGGCCGAGGCCCTTCGTGAGATGTCCGGCCGTCTGGAAGAGATGCCTGGCGATGAAGGCTACCCGGCCTATCTGGCCTCCCGTATCGCTTCATTCTATGAGCGCTGCGGGATCGTGAACTGCCTGGGCTCCGACGACCGGAAGGGCTCATTGACCGCAATCGGAGCCGTATCCCCTCCGGGGGGCGATATGTCCGAGCCGGTTACCCAGTCCACCCTTCGGATCACCAAGGTCTATTGGGGCCTGGACTACGACCTCTCCTATGCCCGTCATTTCCCGGCCATCAACTGGCTCAAGTCCTACTCCCTCTACCAGGAGAGCATGGACGACTACTTCAACCATAACGTCGCCGAGGACTTCTCCCGCCTGCGGATCCAGGCCATGGCCCTTTTGACGGAAGAAAATTCCCTGAATGAAATTGTCCGCCTGGTTGGGATTGATTCCCTTTCTGCCCAAGACCAGCTCAAACTCTTTACCGCCAAGTCCCTGCGAGAGGACTTCCTCCAGCAGAATGCCTTCGATGACATCGACACCTATTGCTCGGCGGAAAAGCAGTACCACATGCTCAAGACCATCCTCTACTTCCATGACCTGGCCAATGAGGCCCTGGACCATGGGGTCTATCTTAAGGAAATTGAGAAGATGGACATCCGTCCCCGGATCACCCGGATGCGCTACATTTCGGAGGATGACTTGGACCAGGTCAAGAACCTGTCCAAGGAAATGAAGGAAGAATTCGCTGCCCTCATCGCAGCAAGGGAGGTCCAGGATGCCTAGAGAATACCAAACCATTCAGGAAATCTCGGGACCCATTATGCTGGTCACGGGGATTGAAAATGCACACTATGAAGAGATGGTCGAGGTCCAGCTCCAGGATGGGACCCGTCGCCGGGGGAAGGTTCTGGAGGTCTCCCAGGAATCCGTCCTAGTCCAGCTCTTTGAAGGATCCGCCGGAATCAACATGAAGGGGACCTCATGCCGCTTCCTGGGGAAGCCCCAGGAACTGGGCGTTTCCCCGGATATGGTGGGCCGGGTCTTCAACGGAATGGGCGAACCCATTGACGACGGCCCGGACATCCTTCCTGAAAAGCGGTTGGATATCAACGGGTCGGCCATCAACCCCTACTCCCGCCTCTATCCGGAGGAGTTTATCCAGACCGGGATTTCCGCCATCGACGGCCTCAACACCCTGGTCCGCGGTCAGAAGCTCCCCATCTTCTCCGGAAACGGCCTTCCCCACAACAACCTGGCTGCCCAGATTGCCCGCCAGGCCACCGTCCGGGGGACAGATGAAAAGTTCGCCGTCGTCTTCGCTGCTATGGGGATTACCTTTGAAGAGGCCCAGTACTTCATCAAAGACTTCACCCGGACCGGGGCCATCAACCGAGCGGTCCTCTTTATCAACCTGGCCAACGACCCCACCATCGAGCGGATTTCCACGCCGAGAATCGCCCTGACGGCAGCTGAGTACCTGGCATTCACCCAGGGTATGCACGTCCTGGTCATCATGACCGATATGACCAACTATGCCGAAGCCTTGCGCGAGGTCTCCGCCGCCCGTAAGGAAGTCCCCGGCCGCCGGGGCTATCCGGGCTACCTCTACACCGACCTCTCCCAGCTCTATGAGCGGGCCGGCCGGATCAAAGGGAGGGAAGGGTCCATCACCCAGATCCCCATCCTCTCCATGCCGGAGGACGATATTACCCACCCCATCCCGGACTTGACCGGCTATATCACCGAGGGCCAGATCATCCTGTCCCGGGAGATTTATAACCGGGGGATCAACCCGCCCATCGACATCCTTCCCTCCCTGTCCCGTTTGAAGGACCAGGGAATCGGGGAAGGCAAGACCCGGGATGACCATGCCCAGACCATGAACCAGATCTACGCTGGCGTTGCCCGGGGCCGGAATGCCAAGGAGCTCTCCACGATCCTGGGTGAGTCGGCTCTGAGCGAGGCCGACCAGGCCTTTGCCCGCTTCTCCGATGCCTTTGATGAGCAATATGTCAACCAGGGCTTCCAGACCAACCGAACCATCGAAGAGACCCTGGACCTGGGTTGGGACCTCCTTAAGATCCTCCCCCGTGAAGAACTCAAGCGGATCAAGGATGCTACCCTGGATAAGTACCTGGGCCCTGCCGAGGAGACCGGGGAGAAGGCAGAAAAATCCGAGCTTGACCAGGTTAATGCGGACGTCCAGGCATCCCAGCTCCAGTCCAAGGCGGAGGAGCTTGCGGCTGTATCTGGTAAAGGAGATGGGAAAGCCGAGGTGAAATAATGGCCAGGCTCAATGTCAATGCAACCCGCATGGTCATGGCCCAGCTCAAGACAAGGCTGGAGGTGTCCAAGCGGGGCTACAAACTCCTAAAAGACAAGCAGGACGAGCTCATGCGCCGCTTCATCCAGCTGGCCCGGGACAACCGGGCTATGCGGGAAGAGGTGGAAGCTGCCCTGGAAAAGTCCTTTGCCTCCTTCGCCATGGCCTCCGCCGTCATGAGTCCGGAGATGCTGGATAATGCCCTTTTGGCCTCCAAGCAGAGGATGATGGTGTCGGTGGATGTGGAAAATGTCATGTCCGTCCGGATCCCCACCTTCTCCTTCCACCGCCTGGGGCTGGAGGAAGGAAAAGAGGGGACCACCACCCCCTACGGCTATGTCCAGACCTCTGCGGAGCTGGACTTGGCCCTGGAAGAGCTCAACCGGGTCATGGATAAGCTCCTTGAACTGACCCAGATGGAAAAGTCGGCCCAGCTCATGGCGGATGAGATTGAAGCCACCCGCCGCCGGGTCAACGCCCTTGAATACCGGACTATCCCGGACCTGGAGGAGACCATCACCTACATCCGGATGAAATTGGATGAGGAGGACCGGGCCACCATCACCCGCCTCCTGAAGATTAAGGACCTCATCTCCCAGGCCAAGGAGGAGGGGAGAGACGATATTACCGCCCGCCTCCAGACCAGCTCCGTGGAAGAGGAGGAAGAGGTTAAGGGCAAAGCAAAGATCAAGTCCAAGTCAAAGAATCCGTCCAAATCTAAGCCAAAGACCGAGTCGGAGTCAAAGACCGAGTCCAAGCCTAAGCAAGCGGAGTCCTCACCCACCCTCTTGGAGGCCATGGAGACCGTGCTTGAGGAAATGAAGAATGATTGATGTCAATATGATCGCCTATGGCCAGGACGTCAAGGGCCAGGGGGTGGGGTCAGCCTATAAAGAGCTGGTTCAGCTTTTAGAAAACTTTGCCGGGGATGAGATTCGCCTCCACTTCAATTCTGACAAGGGCTGCCGGATCAACCATGTCCACACCATCCACCCCCTCTGTTACACCCAGATGAAGACCTCCTCCCTGCCCAGCCTCATGCATGTCCACTTCCTGCCGGAGACCCTGGAGGGGTCCATCTCCCTGCCGGGCATCATCCAGCCCGGCTTTATCAAGTACGTCCTTTCCATGTACCGGTCCGCCCAGGAGCTGGTGGTGGTTAACCCCATCTTTATTGATCCCCTGGTCGATTATGGGATCGACCGGGACCGGATCACCTACCTTCCCAACGTCGTCGCCTCTAAGGACTTCCATCCCCTTGACCGCCGTGACCTCAGGAGCATAGGGGAAAAGTATGGGATCGAACCGGACCGCTTTACCGTGATCGGCGTGGGCCAGGTCCAAACCCGGAAGGGGGTCCTGGAATTCCTAAACATCGCCCGGGCCTTGCCCGATGTTCAATTCCTTTGGGCCGGAGGCTTCTCCTTCGGGGCGGTCACCGATGGCTATAAGGAGTTGAAATCGGCTGTCAACAATCCCCCGGCCAATGTCAAATTCCTCGGTATTGTTGACCGGTCGGACATGAATGCTCTTTACAATCTCTCCGACCTCCTCCTCATGACCTCCCACAATGAACTCTTTCCCATGGCCATCTTGGAAGCCATCAATGCCGGCCTCCCCATCCTGGTCCGGGACCTGGACCTCTATGAAAAAATCTATTTTTCTGATTATCCCAGGGCCCAGGAGGATGAGGAGTTTATTGACTGGATCCGTCGCCTGCGGGACAATCCGGAGGTCTTCCGAAAGGCCAAGGAAGCGGCCCAAAAGATCCGGCAAGACTATTCTGAAGAATCCATTGCCCACTTGTGGAAGGACTATTACCGGGGCTTCCTGGACCGGTGGTCCTAACGATAAATGAAGAAAACCGACTCCTCAAAACGAAAGCAGATTGAGACGTGACTCAAA
>JAQYCE010000017.1 GCA_029003555.1 Bacillota bacterium
TTGGTAGCCGATGGCGAAGTTCTCATCCACGATAAAGATCAAGATCATAATTCCTCCCCCTTTCTTCATAGGGCAATCATGGTAAAATGGTGGAAACAAAAATCATACACGGTGGTATATCCATTTTACGCATCCGGTCGCCTTTGAACAAGTTGGGAGGGTGTTTTCATGACAAAGACCAAGGCGGTGTTTGAAACCGTTCAAGACCAAATCCTGGAGGACCTCCTCTCGGGGGTCTACCAGGCCGGGGATCCGGTCCCCGACCGGGAGAGCCTGCGGATGGCCTTCCGGACCAATACGGAAACCATCGACCGGGCCATCCAGGGCCTTGAGGCCCGTGGACTGATCCGCCGGGAAGGAGAGGGCCTGGCCTTCACCCGGGATGGGGACCGCATGGCCCTGGCCCGTGAAGACCTGGTCCAAGGCCACTTCCAAGAATTCCTCGACCAGGCCCGAAAGCTGGGCATGGACGATGGGGAGATCCGGCGATTTGTTCTGAATAAAGGAGGATTCCATGACCAAGCTAGAGGATAGGATCCGGGAGGAACTGGAGAAGACGGAGAAAAGCGAAAAGACGGAAAAAATAGAAAAAAACGAAAAGACGGAAAAGTCTTCTTCAAAAAAGAAGAAAAAGAAAAAAGGCAAGGCCAAGGCGGTGGAAATGCAGGTGATTCCCGACGTGGAGATTCCGGAGACGACCGATGAGGAGCCGGAGGTGGTCCCGGAGACGCCCGATGAGCCGATGGAGGATGTCCCGACGGAAAAAACGCCCGAACCCTTCGTCTATAAGCCCCGCCTGGTGGTCAAGAACCTGACCAAGTCCATGGCCAACCAGGTTATCCTGGATGACCTGACCTTTGACCTGGCGGAGGGCCGGGTCCTGGGCCTCATGGGCCCCAACGGAGCGGGCAAATCCACCCTCCTCCGGATCCTAGCAGGTCTCTTCCACCCGACCAAGGGGACGGTGACGGTCAATGGGGAGCCGGTGGGTCTGAAGACCAAGGGGATGGTCTCCTACTTCCCTGAGGGGGGCCTGGTCAGCTTTGGGGAGTCGGTCTCCTCGGCCCGGTCCTTCTTTGTCAAGTTCTTCCCGGACTTCGACAAGGACCGGTTTGATGAACTGGTCGACCGCTTCAAGATTCCCGAAAAGCGGGTGGGCCACCTCTCCATCGGCTACCGGGTCCGCCTGTCTATGGCCCTCTGCCTGAGCCGGGAGGCCGACCTCTACCTCCTGGATGAGCCCCTGGGCAACCTGGACCCCCTGGTTCGGGACGACATCATCAATCTCCTGGTGGAGTCCGTGGGTGGCCAGGCTTCATTTATTATCACCAGCCAGAGGGTCCGGGACATCGAATCCATTTTTGATGAGGTGATTTTCCTGGACAAGGGAAAGATCGTCAAGCAGGGGCCGGCGGAGGTCCTCCGGATGGAGGAAGGCCTGTCCATGGACGACCTGTATAAAGAGATCTACCGCTAGGAGGGCCTATGTGGCGCATATTTACCCAACGAAGACGGAATAAAATAGGACGGCGGTGGATCTTCTTTGCCCTGGCCCTGGTCCTTTTTCTGGCCATGAGCCGGATCCAGGTGGCCCTGTCTCCCCACTTCCCGGACCTGGGCGGGGAGTCCTCCGCCCGGCTCATGGACCTCATCTCCGGCCTTCCCTTCGTTTTTCTGGGCCTGGTCCTCTTTCTGGAAGCCTGGGAGGCCTTGGGGGACTACTATGGCCCTGAGGCCGGACCGGCCCTCCACCTGGTCCCCCTTTCCCGGGCCCGGGAATTCGGCGGCCGCTTCCTTTCGGTCCTTTTCACAGTCCTCCTTGCCCTGGCCCTCATGGCCGGGGCCGGTCAGGTCGCCCGGGTCCTGGGCATGGAGGGCCTGGCCGTCCCCTTCTTTCCTGAGGGGACCCTCACCTTGTCCCTGACGGTGGCCGCCCTGGTCCAGGCCGCCTTCACCCTCTCCCTCCTCTTCCTCCTCCAAACCCTGGGCCGCTTGTTCATGGGCCCCTGGAAGAAGCGGGCCCCCTCCCTCCAGTTCCTGGTGGACGGCCTGGTCCTGGTCCCCGTGATGGCCGGCCTGACCCTGGTCGCGGAGGTCCTCATCCCCCGCCTCCCCGTGGTCTTTTTCCCGGCCTCTTTTTCCCTCCACCTCATGGGGCCGGAGGCATGGACTCCCACCAGCCGCCTTCTCTGGACCTATGCGAGGGTAGACCCTGAGGCGGCCGGCCTCTTTGAAGGGGGAGAGGGACTCTGGGCCATCCCCCTGGCCCTGGTCATCTTAGCCACTATCCTGGTCTTCACCGCCAGCGCCGCCCTGGCCGAAGACCGGATCGACGATTAGGAGAATGCTATGGTCAAACGCATACGACATGAAATTCGGGAATTTTTCCCGGTCATGGGCTTCTTTTATTTGCTCTTTATCCTCTCCCGCCTGGGCGGCCTGGCCTTCCTCTCCATCAAGGGCCAATCCGCCCAAACCAGCGAGCTCTACCTCCTGGTCTCCTACCTCATCCAAGTGGCCATCCTGGTGGGTCTGGGCATCCTGATCGCCTACAACTTCTCCAAGGAACTGACCAGCCGTGAGGGGGTAAAAAGCTTCCTCACCCCCATGCCCGGTTGGAAGATCATCCTGTCCAAGTACCTGGCCATCCTCCTCCTCTGTGGGATCTTCTTCTTCCTGGTCCAGGCCTCATCGGCCTTCATCCAGGACGGGTCCATGATGCCCCTCTATCTCAAGCTTAGGACCGCCATGCTGGACCGGGGCATCCTCATGGGCCTGGTCTGGGGCTGGTTCGAGATGGACGGCCTGGCCCTCATCTACTTCATCCTCTGGTGGACCATGGTCTACTTCTTCGGCGCCTACACCTGGACCCGGCTCTACTATAACTACAGGCGGCGGGCCTGGGCCCTCTCCGTCACCTTCTCCCAACCCCTGGTCTTTTTCCTGGGCCTCTTCTGCCTGGACTGGCTCATCTATGGCGCCAACCGCCTCCTTCCCCTATATATTGGCAAGGAAGACCTGGGCCTCCACCTGGCGGAAAAGCCCCCGGAGCTCTCCCTGACCATCCAACGCCTCTACCACAACGGGATCGGCTTCCTCCATGAGTCCGGTGGCAAGATCGGAGAGATGGCCGGCTACTCCCTCTCCTCCTACGCCCTCGTTCTGGTCCTGGCCCTCATCTTTTTCTTCCTGGCCCAGCGTTATTGGGAGAAATTGGACCGGTGAGCATGCTGTGCCCTGTCTGAGGCTCATTTTTGTCGCTAGCCAGGGTCGTCACCCTTGACGGCAGGACAAAATTCGCTTTTTCGTCTTCGCCGACGGCGACGAACTCAACAATTTCCCTTCTTTCCCCGTCGGCTCTTTTATTCTAGCGAATTTTGCCCTTGGGCCGTCAAGGGCAAGCCGCCTCCGGCGGTGGCTCCTGCCTCGGGCTCTGAACTCAACAATTGTTCGGCTCCTTTGGTTTTCAAGGGGAAGGGGTTCCCTGGGAGATGGCAGGATCATGAGGTTTACCAGGGAAAGGAAACCGGCCTACGGCGATGGCTCCTGGTGAGGATGCTGAACACCGATATTCTCCGGGCCTATGTAATTATCAGGGCTCCGGCCCCTGATAATCTTAAATTTCTCTGGATTATCAGGGTTTCCGGTCCTGACAAATATACGATCTGACAAAAAAGCAGGGTGATTTTTCACCCTGCTTTTCTTATGATTCAGCAGATTGTCAGGGTTTTTACCCTGATTTTATTGCGATCTGATCATTTATCAGGGGCATTTTCACCCCTGATTTTCTTGTGAATGTGCGAATTGTCAGGGCTTCGGACCCTGATTTTCTTGACATTCTTCAGATTATCAGGGTTCCCGGCCTCGTCTGGGCTGCAGAGCAGGGCTTCCCGCCCTGGCTGGGCCTCATATGTGATGTTTGCCAGGGAGGGGCTTCCCTTAGATCCTCCGGATCTCATCGAAGAGGTCCTTGTCTTTGTCGATAGCTTCTTTGGAGCCTAGGACGACCACGGAGGCTTGGTCCCAGGCTTGCCTTAGGGGGGCGGCCAAGGACCGGAGGTCGTCCAGGCGGGTTTCCTTGATTTCTCGGAGGATGCGGTCGTGGAAGGCGGAGTCGACACCCCGGAGGTAGTTAGAGAGGTCGAAGAGGCCCTTTTGGTTTTCGGTCATGGGGCCATCGACCCGGCCGACCGATCCGATGATGAAGCGGACCAGGTCGTCATCCGCCAGGTCCAGCTTGGCCACTTGGTCGGGGAGGGTGTGGAAGATGTTCAGGGTCCGGCGGAGTTGGGGATCTCGGTAGGAGAAGGCCCCGGCAACCTGGTTGGTTCCCAGGGCAAGGCCCTGGCCATAGGCCCCGCCCTTGGCCCGGATTTCCGTATAGAGGTAGGTGTTGGACATGATATTGGAGAGGACCTGGAAGTGGCCTCCATAAGCTGCCTGGTTGGGGTCCATGAGGGAGGCCATGGCCACGAACTGGACGTCCGAGGTCAGGCTGTAAGCCAGGGCCTTCTTGTCCGGCCGGAAGGAGAAGTCGTAGGCAGGCTCGGACTTTCCGGGCAGGGCGGCCAGGAAGC
The DNA here is from genome assembly GCA_029003555.1 of Bacillota bacterium. GTDB lineage: Bacteria > Bacillota > Clostridia > Tissierellales > Peptoniphilaceae > Kallipyga. Next base: position 4,578 of record JAQYCE010000017.1, read on the forward strand.
CCTCCACCCCTTCCATGACCCGGTCCAGGTCCCGGCCCGACCCGGTGATGTTGACCAGGGGCCGGGCGGTCAGGAAGAGCCGGCGGTAGATTTCTTCCAACTTAGCCTGGTCCTTGGGGCCGTAGGTCTTGGCCAGGTCCTTGAGCCAGAGGTAGTAGGACAGGCCCTTGAGCCGGTCATTGTAGGCCCCGGCGGGGGTGACTTGGGCGACGGCCCGCTGGAGGGCGATGCCGGACCCATCGTCCACCATTCCCATCTCCATGGATGAGAGGATGATGGCCGTGACCTCCCGGATCCGGTCCGCCTCATCGAAACGGGTCCGGAGGACCTGGTCGGCCATGAGGTCCAGGCCTGCGGAGAGCTTGTCCAGGCCCAGGAACTTGGTGGAGAGGAGGAGCTTGCCTTGGAAGTCCAGGGATCCTTGGCGGTCGTAGACCTTGGGAGAGAGGGTGATGCCTCCGGTCAGGAG
>JAQYCE010000018.1 GCA_029003555.1 Bacillota bacterium
AGGGATGCTGGTCACAGAAGTGGTCTTCCAACTCAAGGAAGGCGATCCCCAAAAGATCCGGGCGGCTTATGAGGACTATACCAACCGGAGGACGACTAAGCAGCCCCTGGACGACTATTCCGCCGGCTCTGTCTTCAAGCGGCCCAAGGGAGGCTATGCTTCAGCCTTGATCGACCAGGCGGGTCTCCGCGGTCTTTCCGTGGGGGATGCCCAGGTGTCGGAGAAGCACTGCGGATTTATGATCAACCGGGGCCATGCCAAAGCATCGGATGTCCTGGCCCTAATTGAAAAAGTCCAAAAAGAAGTTAAGGATCAGTTCGGCATCGACCTGGAGCCGGAAGTCCGGATCATCGGTGTCGACAAGCGGGACGACTAGGGAGGGGGAGCCTTGAAGATTGTCATTATTACCGGCATGTCCGGGGCGGGAAAGTCCTCCGCCCTCCGGATCTTCGAAGATATGGGCTACTATTGCATGGACAATCTTCCACCCCAGCTCATGGACCCCTTTTTAGACCTGGCCCAAAAATCTTCCGACCCCATCTCCAAGGTGGCGGTTGGGGTGGATATTCGGGGGAGGGAGTTCTTCGACCAGCTGAGAAATATGCTGGATAAGCTGACCGACCGGGGCGCCGACCTATCGGTCCTCTACCTGGAGGCCAGGGATGAAATCCTCATCCGCCGCTACAAGGAGAAGCGTCGTCCTCATCCCCTGGATAAGATGGGGAATATCTACGACGGAATCCAGCGGGAGAAGGCAGTCCTGGTCCCCCTCCGCCGGCGGGCCGACCTCATTATCGATTCCTCGGATCTGACCCTGGGAGAGCTCAAGCGAAAAATTGACGGTCATTATTTGGAAAATAGGGAGGAGGCTTCCCTCCTCATCTCCGTCACCTCCTTTGGCTATAAGCACGGAATCCTCCTGGATGCGGACCTGGTTATGGATGTCCGCTTCCTCCCTAACCCCTATTATGTTCCGGAACTCAAGGGGAAAACGGGCCTGGACCCGGAGGTGGAGTCCTTTGTTATGGATTCAGAAGAGGCCGGTATCTTTATCGAAAAATTCACCGATCTTTTGGAATTTTTAATTCCTTATTATATAAAAGAAGGAAAGAGAACCCTGGTTGTCGGCATCGGCTGCACAGGGGGTCAACACCGGTCCGTGGCCCTTGCGGACCTGGTGGGGAGAATTTTGGAGGAGAAGGGCAAGAAGGTCAAGGTTTACCACCGAGACCGAATGTTCTGGAAGACCGACAAGTAAGGGATTTATTGGTCCAGGGTTTTGGAAGAAAGGGAGGCTATAAATGAAGGAGATATCTGCCGGCGGAGTAATTATGCATGACGGGTCCACCCTTCTCCTTCGGAGCTTCCGAGGGGATTGGGTTCTTCCCAAGGGAAGGGTGGAGGAGGGGGAAACCCTCCAGGAGACCGCTCTTCGTGAAGTCAAGGAAGAATCCGGCTTAGAATGCGAGATCATCAAGTACATCGGCTTTGTCCGCTATAATTTCCGCCTCCAAAATAAGGAGGTCGTTCATAAAAAAGTCCACTATTATTCCATGCGTTGGACCGGGGGCAAACCCCTTCCCCAGCAGGAAGAAGGCTTTTGCGTATCCGCCTTTATGCCCTGGAAGAAAGCGGAAAGCCTCCTTAAACACGACAGCGAGCGGTCCATGGTCCGGTCGGCTTTTAAGGAAGAGAGGTGACGCCCTTGACTTTCTCTTATGATGTGAAAGAGGAACTCTGCCACCTTAAGGTTCCTTCAAAAATCCAAGCTCTCTTGGAGCTTTCCGCCTTAGCCGGATTCAATGCAGCCGTGGCCCTGACAGCAGATGGTCCCCAGCTGCGTTTTTTTTCCGAGCATCCGGATGTGATTACCCGGGTCACCCTCCTGGTCCGCATCCTCTACCGACAGGACCTCCCGGTCGTCGTCCAACAAAACCAGGGCCTCCAACTGAAGCCCATCTACCTGACCCAGTTCGGCGACCCCATCCTCCAACCCTTCCTGGAAGAGTCCGGCTTTGACCTCATGGGCGGGGAAATGGAGACAACCGAGGATATCCTCTCCCGCCTATCCAACCCACAAAATGCCAAGGCCTATCTCCGAGGGGCCTTCCTGGCCGCCGGATCCATTGTCGACCCGGAGAAATCCTATCACCTGGAAGTCCTCACCAGCCGGACTAAGCAAATCGAAATCTTCCGTCACGTTGCCCGGGTCCAGGGTCTGGACTTCAAATGGACTGACCGGAAAGATGACACCGTCTTCTATATGAAGAACTCGGACGATATCTCCGATTTCCTCGTCGACATCGGAGCAAACAAGGCCATGCTTCGCATGGAAAACGCCAAAGCCTTTAAAGAAGTTAACAATGCCATCAACCGCCAGGCCAATGCCGAAACCGCTAATTATGACAAGTTGGTGGAAGCCTCCGCCAAGCAGATCCATGCCATCGACCTCATCTCCAAAACAATCGGCCTGGATGCCCTGGACTTTCCCCTCCAGCAAGTGGCTATGGCTCGACTGAGAAATCCCAGCGCCTCCCTAAAAGAACTCGGGGAGGGCCTCCAGCCCAAGCTGGGAAAGTCGGGGGTCAACCACAGGATGAAGAAAATTTTGAAAATAGCAGAGGAATTGGATGCCGACAAGTAAAAAGGCCTGACCGAAAGCCGGTCAGGCCTGATTCATGAAAACCAGTGGTCATTTGTATTATTTTTTTAGTAATGTCGAATCCTCAATGAAATTATTTATACTTTCTTCCGGAATTAAGCTTGCTGTGATGTCCAAGGGATCTTCACCGGTCTTTGCCCTATCTTCCAGGAAGAGGAGGTTTACAGCAAAGGACTCCATTTGATCCAAGAGTTCTTTATTATCTGTTGTGAAATAGAGTTCTAAGGGTTCATTTTTATCTAGATCGATGGTTACTTCTTCCTCAGTTGACTTCAGTGGATAAGACGAATGATCATCTTTCAGGTTGACCATTGCCGACACCTTTGCCTTGATGTCTTTTGGGACGGAACCATCTTTAATAAGATCTTTCATGGCTTCCGGAATCTCAATAAGCATTTTAGCCATGAAAGTATCCTTAGCGGGACTATATCGGACCTCCTGTAAGGAAATTTGCGACACCAGACTTCGTACAGGAAAGGCACTAGGATCATCGGACGAGCTTGCCTGGCCTGATGGATTTTTTTTCACTCCCTGATTCTTCAGACAACTTGGGAGCTCCCTCAGTGTTATGGACCAAGTCAGCTATATAGTAGTAAGCATCCTTTAGGGGTTTCTCCAGATTTTCCTCAAAATCGAACTTGATTTCAAAGAATCCTAGTTCATTAAGGGGGAAATCAGCTTCATCATTTTGAAAGGAAAGGTCGAAGGCTTTTTCTTCTGAAAAATCCAAAACCATGTTCTCTTCAGTGGGCTTGAGGACATAATCTTTATCCTTGTTTTTTTCCCTCATTATACCGCTCACTTTAACCTTAAAACTTCCGTTAACCTTCCCGTCCTGGATCAACTTTTCCATAGCTTTCACGGGGGTGGTTTCAACCCGTGCTTTGTAAGTTTTTCCCTCTTTATCTGTATTTACCTCCAAAATACGAATCTGTGAAATGATGGATTTTGCAGGGAGAGGAGCACCAGGATTTTTTGAGGGGTCAGCATTCACCTGACCGGAAGGGCCAGATGTACATTTTACGAGAAAGGGCCCTCCCAATATCAGGAGAAGAGCTATGAGGAGTAGAGATTTTTTCTTCATAGTTTTCTC
>JAQYCE010000019.1 GCA_029003555.1 Bacillota bacterium
GGCCTCTTCCTGATCTTCAGCGAAGCAGGCATCCTTTATCGGGGAAAAATCAAGCCGGTCCGGACTTTCCTGGTCCCCCTGGCCCTCTACCTGACCTTCCGTCCTTATGCGGCCTATGACCTGGGTCTCCTCCTCTCTTTCACCTGTGCCCTGGCCCTTCGGATTGTGGATCGAATCAACCGCCTCAACCCGGTAGAGGGATCCTTCCTCAAGGATGTCCGGACCAGCTTTTGGATCAACCTTTTTACCCTCCCCCTCTTATCCGGTGTCGTGAAGGAAGTTTCCCCCGTCATCCTCCTGGCCAACCCCTTGGCCATCCCCTTCTTCTCCAAACTCTTTGCCCTGGGCTTGGTAGCCTATTTTATGATCCACCTTCCCCTGCTAGGCCCCCTCCTTTCCGGGCTCTTCCGCCTGGCTTATGGCGGATTTTCCGCCATGGTCCAGGGCTTAGAGGCCCTACCCCTTCCCCGCTTCCCTTTAGGCTCATGGTTCTCCTTGAGCGGAGCCTATGTTTTTTTCTTCGCCCTCCTCCTGGCCTTCCGCCTGGGTGGCCGGGACACTTGGACCCGTTTTTGGAGGAGGCTCAATTTCCTAGAGAAAAGGAAGCTGGGAGAAGCGACTTTGGACTTCTTCTGCCTGACCCTGATCTTTTTCCTTTCTTTTTCCCCAGGTCCCCGGGTCGATCATTTTGTCGCCCTGGATGTGGGCCAGGGAGATGGCCTCCTCCTCCAGTCCCAAGCCGGCAATTTCCTCTTTGACTGTGGGGGGAGGATCAATTTCCGGACTATGAAGAATGAGGAGGCCCCTCTTTTTGTGGACAAGGTCCGGTCCATGGGGGTAGACCACTTGGATGGGTTTTTCCTTTCCCATAGAGACTATGACCACATCGGAAACCTGGATGGGCTGGTCAGCTCCCTTCCGGTAAAGGCAATCTTTCTCCCTCCAATGGCGGATGGATCCTCCGCCCGACCACTCCTTCCTCCCTCATTGCGGGAAGGAGGGAAACAAGGAGACCTTCCTCTCATTTCTTTTGAAGAGGGGAGGACCTATTCCTGGTCCGTCCGGGGAGGGGGTGTCCGGATCCAAGTGGTCCGGGAAGGCCTTTTCGACAGCTCATGGCCCAACCGGGATTCCGCCGTCCTCCTGGTGGATTTCGGCCCCCGCGTCCTCCTCATGGGGGACCGGGAAGAGGATTTGGACCCCAAGGACATGGCCGGGCTTCAGGGGAAGGTGGACCTTTTGAAAGTTGCCCACCATGGGTCACGGAAGGGGTCATCCATGGCCTTTCTGAAAGGAATCAGCCCCCGCCTGGCCATCCTTTCTTCAGGTCGGAATAATTCTTACGGCCACCCCCACAAGGAGGTCCTGGACCGTTTGGAGGGGGCAGGAATTCCTTATGTCAGAACCTCAAGGCTGGGCGACATCTTCTTTGAAGGACAGGGGGAGGGGACCAGGGAATTTCGGGTTCTCACAAAAGAAGCCCAGGTCCAAAGGGACCTGGGCAGGATCATGATGAATTTACTTCTTTTCCTCCTCCTTTTTACAGGATCCCGCCTCCTCCGGAGAAGTCCAGGGGACGGCGTTGGGTGGAGATGGAAAGGATGATGCCTATTGAAGTTAAGGTGAGGAGCTGGAAGGTTCCTCCGTTGGAGATGAGGGGGAGGGGGATGCCGGTGACGGGCATGAGGCCGATGGTCATGCCGATATTCTCGAAAACGTGGATGAAGATCATGGAGGCGATTCCGACGACCAGGAGGCCCTCGAAGGGGTCCTTGGCCCGGCGGGCGATGAGGACCATCCGGAAGAGGATGATGAAGTAGCAGACGATGAGGAAGACTCCACCGATGAAGCCGAACTCCTCAGCGATGACCGAGAAAATGTAGTCGGTGTCCTGTTCGGGGATGAAGCCGAAGTGGGTTTGGGTCCCCTGGAGATAGCCGCGACCGGACAGCTGGCCTGACCCGATGGCCACAATCCCCTGGAGGATCTGGTAGTTGGACCCCCGGGGATCCCGGAGGGGGTCGATAAAGTTCAGGATCCGGTCCTGCTGGATCGGGCTCAGGGAGGCGTAGAGGAGAGGGATGGCGATGAGGGCTAAAACAAAGGCGGCCAGGATGTAGCCCCAATGGATGTCGGCATAAAAAATCATGACGGCGACGAAAAAGATGATGACGGCTGCGGTCCCCAGGTCCGGCTGCTTGAGGATGAGGAAGATGGGGATGGCCATGGTCACCGCTAAGATAAGGATGGTGGTGGGCTTGTTGATCTTGGATTTATAGCGTTCCAGGAGCCAGGCCAGGAAGATGATGATGCCCAGCTTGGAAAATTCCGAGGGCTGGAAGATGACCGGACCCAGCTTGAGCCAGGAATCCGCCCCCCATTGTTCCATGCCGAAGCCGAAGAGACGGGTGGCGACGAGGAGGGCAAGAATGATCAAATAAATGGGGATGGCCAGCTTCCGGAGGTAGTCAATATCCACCCATTGGAGGATGGCAATGACGCCAAAGCCCAGGAGAGTGGCGATAATTTGGGTGACCAGGGGAGCGATAGAGGGGTCCTTGGAGTAGGTGGCGGACCGGACAGCTAGGAGGCCTAGGAGGCATAGGATGACAGTCACTATGAATAAAACCCAGTCGAATTGGGCAAATTGTTTTTTGTTTCGGTTAAACATAGGGGTCCTTTCCATCTCAAAGGATTTGGGAATCGATTCGTTCTCCATTATAATAGAAGAATCTCAGAATGAATAGGTAGAAAGTCGAGTCTTTAGAGAAGGAGTCCCAACATGCAGCCGATGACCCGCAAGGAAGCTCATGAAATTGCCCAAATCCTAAAAGAAAATTATCCCGGCCTGGAGCCCTTCCTCCATGCTAAAAATCCTTTTGAATCCCTGGTGGCCACCATTCTTTCGGCCCAGACAACCGACCGCCAGGTCAACAAGGTGACTCCCGCCCTGTTTGCCGCCTACCCGGACCCGGAGGCCCTGTCCCGGGCCGCTGAGGAGGAAGTCATGGACTATATCCGGTCCATCGGATTTTTCCGGACCAAGGCCCGGAACATCATCCTGACCGCCCAAAAGTTGGTGGGGGATTTCGGGGGAGAGGTTCCGGAGACCATGGAGGAGCTGATGAGCCTGCCCGGCGTCGGACGGAAGACGGCCAACGTAGTCCTGGCCAACTCCTTTGGTCAGGCTTCCATGCCGGTGGACACCCATGTTTTCCGGGTTTCCAACCGCCTGGGCCTGTCAAAGTCTAAGAATCCGGAGGAATGTGAGCAGGACTTGAGAAGGATCCTGGAAGAAGAATCCTGGAACTACTTCCACCTTTCCATCATCCAGCACGGGAGGGACATCTGTTCCGCCCGGTCTCCCAAGTGTGAAATCTGCCCCTTGAGGGACCACTGCCGCTACCTGGATAGCCTGAAGAAGGAGGGACCATCTTGTTAGACGGTCGGGTCCGGCCCTATCGGGTGGCCATCGTTGGCGGGGGAGCCTCCGGGGTCTGCCTGGCCGGACTTTTAGCTGAACAAAGTCGCTCGGAATGTCCCCTTGAAGTGGAAATTTTTGACCAGGGGGAAGCCCTTCTCCGCAAGGTTTTGGCCACGGGCAACGGGCGTTGCAATTTCACCAACCGGGACATTTCCCTGGACCATTATACGGGGGAGAGTAGGGAATTTCCGGGCCCCATCCTGGAATCCTTTGGTTTTGAGGAAGCGACCGCCTTCTTCCGGAGGCTGGGCCTCCCCTCCAGGGTCCTGGACTCCGGCATGACCTATCCGGCCACCATGAAGGCGGACTCCCTGGTCCGGATCCTGGAAGCCTGGGTCCGCCACCAAGGGGTCAAGGTCCGACTCTCCTGCGAAATCTGGGCGGTTGAAAAAAAGGATGGAGCCTACCGGGTCCGGGACGGAGAGGGGAAGGTCCGGGGTCCCTACCAAGCCCTGGTTCTAGCAACCGGGGGAGCCTACGGTATTGGCAAGAAGGAGTGGTCCCGGGGGTATTCCCTGGTCAAGGACCTTGGCCACCGCCTGACCCCTATCCATCCTGCCATCTGTGGCCTGGCCGTTCAGGAATCGGATTTTTGCAGGAAAGCTAGGGGGGATAAGCTGGAGGCCGGTCTCCGGATGGTCGATGGGGAAGGGAGGGTCAAAACCCGGTCCGGCGACCTCCTCTTTACCGACTATGGGATTTCCGGCATGGGGGTCTTCCGCCTGTCCAACGATCTCTTAGGACTGGTGGGGGATGGGGTGAACCCTGAAGTGGCAGTCGACCTCCTCCCCGATCTTTCCCAGGAGGAGGGGGTGGATATCCTGGGATCCCTCTATGAATCCAGGAAGGACTGGAAGGCCGAAGAGGCCCTGGCCGGCTTCTTCCCCAAGAAGGTCCTCCGGGCGAGTTTGGAAGAAGGGGGAATCCAAGCCGACCAAGCCCTCTCCCAAGCCCCCCTCTCTCAATATGAAGCCTGGCTGGCGTCTTCCAAGAAGATGACCTTCCATGTCCTGGGGGCCCGAAAGAAAGACCATGGTCAGGTGACCTGCGGGGGCCTAGCCACGGGTCAGGTGGACTCCCGAAGTCTGGAATCCGTCCTTTCTCCGGGCATCTACTTCATGGGGGAGGTCCTGGATGTCCAGGGGGAGTGTGGGGGATACAATCTCCATTGGGCCTGGGCTTCCGCCCATGCGGTTTACCGGGCCATCCGAGACAGGATGGCCAAGGAAGGCGAATGATCCCTCCCTCCATCAACGACCGGGAAAGAATCTGGACGGGAATGAAAAAAGTGCTATTATTATATACAGTGTAAATTTATGAAGAAGAATGATTAACCCCAAGATGAGTCCAGGGGAAGGTCAAGCGCTTGGCCCATGGCGGCAAGTGGTTGCCGAGACCATTGGACCAAGCGGAAAGGAGCAAGGCTTGACATATAAAGAACTGCCGAAAGATGCGCGACAGGGCGAGCTTGATTTGATCGAACGCTGGGAGAAAATGGATCTCCTGGACCGGTCGATTAAAGAAAGAGACGGCAAGCCCAATTACGTTTTCTATGATGGCCCCCCAACGGCTAACGGAAAACCCGGGGTCCACCACGTCATTGCCCGAACACTCAAGGATATGACTTGCCGGTATAAAACCATGCAGGGCTACCAGGTCCGCCGGAAGGCGGGCTGGGACACCCATGGTCTCCCGGTGGAAATTGAGGTGGAGAAGAAGCTGGGCTTCCACGACAAGCAGGATATTGAAGCCTACGGGGTCGAGAAGTTCAACGAGAAGTGCCGGGAATCGGTCTTCGAGTACCGGGACCTCTGGATGGATATGTCCCACCGGATGGCCTTCCTGGCGGATATGGACAATCCCTATATCACCCTGGACAATAATTACATCGAGACGGTTTGGCATCTACTGGATGATTTCTACCGTAAGGGCCTGATTTACAAGGGGGCAAAAATCCTTCCCTACTGCTCACGCTGCGGGACCGGCCTGGCCTCCCATGAGGTGGCCCAGGGCTATGAGGAAGATGACGTTATGACTGTCTACCCCATGTTCCCCATCAAAGGCAGGGAGAAAGAATACTTCCTGGCTTGGACGACGACCCCCTGGACCCTCCTTTCCAACGTGGCCCTGACTGTCCATCCCGATGCTGACTATGTCAAGGTTAAGCAGGGGGATGTCAAACTCATCTTAGCCAAAGACCTCATGGGCCAAGCTCTCCGTGAACAGTACGGGGAGATCGAAGTCCTGGAGACCATGAAGGGCAAGGACCTGGAGTATATGGAATACGACCAGCTCCTTCCATTTATTCAGGTTAAGGGCAAGGCCTTCTTTGTCACTTGTGCGGATTACGTCACCATGGAAGACGGGACCGGCGTCGTTCATACGGCACCCGCCTTCGGTGAAGAGGACTACCAGACCGGCCGCCGCTATGACCTGGCCCTGGTCAACCCGGTGGGGGATGACGGGACTTTCCTGGAGGGCCCCTACAAGGGGACCTTCGTCATGGATGCTGACCCCCAGGTGATCCAATATCTCCGGGACAATGGCCTTTGCTATGGGACCCAGAAGATCACCCACAACTACCCCCACTGCTGGCGCTGCCACACCCCCCTGATTTATTACGCCAAGCCCTCCTGGTATATTGATGTTTCTTCCCATGCCCAGGAGATGGTGGAGGCCAACAAGAAGGTCAATTGGTTCCCCGGCCATGTAGGCGAGAAGCGCTTCGGCAACTGGCTGGAGAATCTCAAGGATTGGGCCATCTCCCGGACCCGTTATTGGGGGACCCCCCTCAACCTCTGGGTATGCCCGGACTGTGGCCATGTCCACTCCGTGGGCTCCCGCAAGCAGTTGGCAGAGGAGGCCATCGAGGAGATCGATGAATCCATCGACCTCCACCGCCCCTATGTGGACAATGTCCATATCAAATGCCCTGAATGCGGGGGGACCATGTCCCGCGAGCCGGATGTCATCGACGTTTGGTTCGATTCCGGAGCCATGCCCTTTGCCCAGTACCACTATCCCTTCGAGCATAAGGACGACCTAGAGAAGGAATTCTTCCCGGCCGACTTCATTTCCGAAGGCATCGACCAGACCCGGGGTTGGTTCTACTCCCTCATGGCCATCTCCATCCTTTATAAGGGAGTGGCCCCCTATAAAAACGTCCTGGTCAACGACCTGGTCCTGGATAAGGACGGGGCCAAGATGTCCAAGTCCAAGGGCAACACCCTGGACCCCTTCGAGCTTTTCGATAAATATTCAGCGGACGCCATCCGCTTCTACTCCCTCTTCGTCTCTCCACCCTGGGTTCCCACCCGTTTTGACGTGGAAGGGGTAAAAGAGGTCAACACCAAGTTCTTCCGGACCTTGAAGAACGTCTACCAGATGTTCGCCCTTTATGCCAACACCAACGGTTGGGATGCGTCTTCCTTTGATATCCCGGTGGAGGACCGGCCGGAAATTGACCGCTGGCTCCTCTCCCGCTTCCAGTCCCTCTACAAGACCTACCGGGAGGAAATGGAAATCTTCGAATATACCAAGGTGGTCCATGCCCTATCGGATTTTGTTGTGGAGGACCTGTCCAACTGGTATATCCGCCGGAACCGGTCCCGCTTCTGGTCCTCTGAAGATAGTGACTACGTCAAATCCTGCTTCCTGACCACCTACGAAGTGGTCCTGGGCCTGTCCAAGCTCATTGCCCCCATCACCCCCTTCCTGGCTGACCAGGTTTACCTGGCCCTGACCCATGGGGAGGCCATGGATTCCGTCCACCTGGAATACCTGCCGGAAGCTCATGAGGAAATTATTGACAAAGCCCTGGAAGAGAAGATGGACCTGGTCCGCAAGATCGTCAACCTGGGCCGGGCTTCTCGTGAGGATGCCCAGATCAAGGTCCGCCAGCCCCTCCAGGAGATCATGGTGGATAAGAAATACCGGGATAAGGTCGCAGACCTGGTGGGTCTGATCAAAGAAGAGCTCAACGTCAAGGAAGTGGTCTTCTCTGATGCCCTGGCGGACTACGCCAACATCGCCCTCAAGCCTAACTACAAGTTAGCAGGGTCCATCCTGGGTGGGCGGATCAAGGAATTTGCCCAACAACTCAGGGAAGTGGATGCCCATCAGTTCCTGGAGAAAATCCAGGACGGGTCCATCACGATGGAACTTGGCGGTGAAGAAGTTTCCATCCCCAAGGAATATGTCCTGGCCGACTTCCATGCCAAGGAAGGCTACGATGTAGCTATGGATGGGAATGTCTCTGTGGTTCTGGAGACCGAACTCACCCCGGACCTCATCCAAGAGGGCTTTGCCCGGGAGTTTATTTCCCGAATTCAGCAAGCCCGGAAAAAGATGGACTTCGACGTGGCCGACCGGATTGAGATCGTCTATGACGGGGATGAGACCCTGGTGGAGGCCATCCAGGCCAACCGGGAGATGATTTCCGGCAATGTTCTTGCCCTCAAGTTGACCTTTGAAAAGGGGACAAAGGGAGAGGAAGAAGACCTGAACGGGCACACCATCCATTTCTCCCTAAAGAAGGCTGAACAGTAAGAAAAATATTTTTAAACCACCAGAACGCCTGGATTCGCCACACCACGGATCCGGGCGTTTTTACTTGATTTTTAGTAGTTTTTCCGCTATACTATAGGTAAGTCATTTCAACAAACGAGTTTTCTTCTCTATATTTCCTTTTTTGGACCGGCCATGTCTTGACCTGGTTCCTTTTTTCGTGTTATACTCACATATTGCAACAGTGTTAAATCGGTATTTATGCCGATTTTTTCTTATCTCTATTTGAAATGACCGGTTTTCTCAACTTCTAACAATTAGTAAGGGGTGGCTATGGTAATGCACAATCATACAGAAATGTATGGGCGGACGGCGCGCGAGACCTTCTCCCGCATTCCTTCCGTGCTGGAATTTCCCAACCTGCTGGACATCCAGAAGAACTCTTTTCAGTGGTTCCTGGACGAAGGCCTGGGTGAAGTCTTGGCCGATATTTCTCCCATTCGGGACTATTCGGGCGGATTGGTCCTGGAATTTGTGGACTACAGCTTTGATGAAGAGTCCGAGTACTCGGTGGAAGAAGCCAAGGAAAGGGACGTCAACTACTCCAAAAAACTCCGGGTCAAGGTCCGCCTGATCAAAATGGATGAGGGCGAGATCATGGACGTCAAGGAGCAGGAAGTCTTCTTGGGCGATATCCCCATGATGACCCCGACCGGGACCTTCATTATTAATGGTGCCGAGCGGACCATCGTCTCCCAGCTCATCCGGTCACCCGGTGTCTATTACACCTCTTCTTATGACAAGTCCGGAAGCCTGGAGGTCGCCTCCACCGTCATCCCCAACCGGGGTGCCTGGCTGGAATACGACAATGACGCCAACGGGGTGGTCAACGTCCGGATCGACCGGACCCGGAAACTCCCGGCCACTACTTTAATCCGTGCCCTCCTCTTTGAGAGCAACCAGGAGATGGTGGATGTGTTAGGGGAGAGTGAAGCCCTGTCCAAGACCCTGGAGAAGGATGTTTCCACCAACCGGGAGGAAGCCCTGCTGGAGATCTACCGCAAGCTCAAGCCTGGTGATATGGCTTCGCTGGAATCCGCCGAGCCCCTGATTTATAACCTCTTTTTCGACCCCAAACGCTATGACCTGGCCCATGTTGGCCGCTATAAATTCAATAAGAAGCTGACCGTATTCAACCGGATCCACAACCGGATCCTGGCCGTTGACGCCATCTCTGAGGATGGGGAAATCATCGCCAAGGAAGGGGACTTCCTGGATGAAGACTTGGCCATGGCCATTGAAAACGCGGGGATCAACATTGTCGATGTCTACACCGACCGGACCATGGAAAAGCAGGTCCGGGTGGTGGGCTCCCATTTTGTGGACTACCGGACCTTCCAGGACCGGATCCCCGATGTGGACCTGGACCAGTTCAAGTTCTCCGATAAAATCTATAAACCTGCCATGGATGCCGCCCTGGAGGCTTTTGAGGCTAATGAAAACGGGGCCTTTGATGAAAGCCGGCGGAAGGTTCAATACATCAACCGCCATATGGATGAGATCAGCCCCCGCCACATCACTCCGGCGGACATTTTGGCTACCCTATCCTACCAACTCAACCTTTATGACGGGATTGGCGATACGGACGACATCGACCACCTGGGTAACCGCCGGGTCCGTTGTGTCGGCGAGCTTCTCCAGAACCAGTTCCGGATCGGCCTCTCCCGGATGGAGAGGGTGGTTCGTGAGCGGATGACGACCGGGGACCAGGATTTGGCCACCCCCCAATCCCTCCTCAACGTCCGTCCGGTGACGGCAGCCATCAAGGAATTTTTCGGCTCCTCCCAGCTCTCCCAGTTTATGGACCAGACCAACCCCATGTCGGAATTGACCCACAAGCGCCGTCTTTCGGCCCTGGGCCCGGGCGGACTCTCCCGAGACCGTGCCGGTGCGGAGGTCCGCGACGTCCACGATTCCCACTATGGTCGGATCTGTCCTATTGAGACCCCGGAAGGTCCCAACATCGGACTGATCACCTCCCTGACCACCTATGGCCGGATCAACAAGCTGGGCTTCATTGAGACCCCCTACCGGAAGGTCATCAAGGGGACTGGCCAGGTGACCGATGAGATCATCTACATGACGGCCGATGAAGAAGATAAGTACATCAAAGCCCAGGCCAACGAGCCTCTGGATGATAAGGGCTTCTTTATTAATGAGCGGGTTTCTGGCCGGGGCATCCGGGCGGAAAACGGCATTTTCCCACGCGATGAAGTTGACCTCATGGACGTTTCCCCCCAGCAGATCGTATCGGTTGGGGCAGCCATGATCCCCTTCCTGGAAAACGACGACGCCACCCGTGCCCTGATGGGGACCAACATGCAGCGCCAGGCAGTCCCCCTGATCAAGACCACGGCCCCCATTATCGGAACCGGGATTGAGCACAAGGCCGCCTGCGACTCGGGCGTCATGGTCCTGGCCAAGGAAGACGGGGTAGTCACCTCCGTTGACAGTGACCATGTCGACGTCACCGATAAGGACGGGGAAGTCCACCACTACAAGATCCTGAAATTCCGCCGGGCCAACCAAGGCACCTGCTTCAACCAGCGCCCCATCGTCCGTGAAGGGGAGAAGGTGAAAAAGGGTGACACCCTGGCTGACGGTCCTTCCACGGATATGGGCGAAATCGCCCTGGGCAAGAACATCCTCATCGCCTTCATGGAATGGGAAGGCTATAACTATGAGGACGCTATGCTGATCAATGAGTCCCTGGTCATTGATGACACCCTGACCTCGGTCCATATCGAAGAGCACACCTGCGAAGCCCGCCAGACCAAGCTGGGTCCCGAGGAAATCACCCGGGATATCCCCAATGTGGGCGACGATATGAAGAAGAATTTGGATGAGGACGGGATCGTCCGGATCGGGGCGGAAGTCTTCGCCGGCGACATCCTGGTCGGCAAGGTGACCCCCAAGGGGGAGACCGAGCTCTCACCGGAAGAACGCCTCCTTCGGGCCATCTTCGGAGAAAAAGCCCGGGAAGTCCGGGATGCCTCCCTGAAGGTCCCCCATGGAGAATTCGGCGTTGTCGTCGACATCAAGACCTATTCCCGG
Source organism: Bacillota bacterium (assembly GCA_029003555.1). Classification (GTDB taxonomy): domain Bacteria; phylum Bacillota; class Clostridia; order Tissierellales; family Peptoniphilaceae; genus Kallipyga. Next base: position 11,105 of record JAQYCE010000019.1, read on the forward strand.
GTCAACGGGGACGACCTGGCCCCGGGCATCAATGAGGTGGTCCGGGTCTATATTGCCTCTAAGCGGAAGATCATGGTGGGGGATAAGATGTGCGGACGCCACGGCAACAAGGGCGTGGTTTCCCGGATCCTCCCCATGGAAGATATGCCCTTCCTTCCTGACGGCACGCCCATCCAAATCTGCCTGAACCCCCTGGGTATTCCTTCCCGGATGAACCTGGGTCAGGTTCTGGAGGTTCACCTGGGTATGGCCGCCAAAAAGCTGGGCTGGAAGGTAGCCACCCCGGTATTCGATGGTGCCCAGGACTATGAAATCGAAGAAGCCCTCGAGAGGGCGGGCTACGATATTTCCGGTCAGATCCAGCTCCGCGACGGACGAACCGGGGAAGAATTCGCCCAGCCCGTTACCGTGGGTTACATGTATATGCTCAAGCTCCACCACATGGTGGAGGAGAAGATCCATGCCCGTTCCACGGGTCCCTACTCCTTGGTCACCCAGCAGCCCCTGGGTGGTAAGGCCCAATTCGGAGGTCAGCGTTTCGGAGAAATGGAAGTCTGGGCTCTGGAAGCCTATGGCGCCTCCCACACCCTCCAGGAAATGCTGACGGTCAAGTCTGACGATGTGACCGGCCGTGTCCGGACCTATGAAGCCATCGTCAAGGGGGAGAACATCCCCGAACCCGGCATCCCCGAATCCTTCAAGGTCCTGATCAAAGAACTCCAATCTCTTTCCCTTGATGTCAAGCTTCTGGATGAAGGTGGGGAAGAGGTCCAGCTCAAGGATGACCTGGACGACCTGACCCGCTTCTCCCAGATCGAAGAGATCGATGAAAGGCAGAGTGAAGACCTTCCGGACCGCTTTATCCGCGACGCCAGCGAAGGAGATGTGGATGAAGATGAGGACGCCCTGATCGATGTCGATGAGGATGATCTCGACGACTTGGATGAAGGTCACCTGGACGATGAGGAAGAGGAAGAACTGAACCGTGCCGTGGAAGATGAAGAGGACGAATAGTCCCGGAGAGGAGTTCGATCTTGAAAAGAACTAACGATTTTGATGCCATTCAAATAAAAATAGCTTCTCCGGAAAAAATTCGTTCCTGGTCCCATGGAGAAGTGAAGAAGCCGGAGACGATCAACTACCGGACCCTGAAGCCGGAAAAGGACGGTCTCTTTTGCGAAAAGATTTTCGGTCCGACCAAGGACTGGGAATGCAACTGTGGAAAGTACAAGCGAATCCGCTTCAAGGGTGTGGTCTGCGAAAAGTGCGGGGTGGAAGTTACCAAGTCCAAGGTCCGCCGGGAGCGGATGGGCCACATCGAACTGGCCTGCCCGGTTTCCCATATCTGGTATTTCAAGGGGATCCCTTCCCGAATGGGCCTCCTCTTGGATATGTCCCCTAAGGCCCTTGAGTTGGTCCTCTACTTTGCCAACTATATTGTTATTGACCCGGGCGATGCGGAGGGGGACCTCTATGAGAAGCGTCTCCTCAGCGAGTCGGAATACCATGAGTACCGGGAGAAGTACGGGGACGGTTTCCGGGCCGGAATGGGCGCAGAAGCAGTAAAAGAGCTCCTGGCCAAGTTGGACCTGGAAGAGGAAGAGAAGAAGCTCAAGGAAGAACTGGAAGATGCCTCCGGCCAAAAGAAGGTCCGGATCCTCCGTCGGATGGAGGTGGTGGAAGCCTTCCTCCTTTCCGGAAACCGGCCTGAGTGGATGTGCCTGGACGTTCTTCCGGTCATGCCCCCGGACCTCCGGCCCATGGTCCAGTTGGAGGGAGGGCGTTTCGCCACCTCTGACTTGAACGACCTCTACCGCCGGGTCATCAACCGGAACAACCGTTTGAAGAGGCTCCTGGATATCGGGGCCCCGGATATTATCGTCCGGAATGAAAAGCGGATGCTCCAGGAAGCCGTGGATGCTTTGATCGACAACGGACGTCGGGGAAAGCCGGTCACCGGTGCCTCCAACCGTCCCTTGAAATCCCTCTCCGACCTCCTGAAGGGGAAGTCGGGCCGCTTCCGCCAGAACCTGCTGGGTAAGCGGGTGGACTATTCGGGACGTTCGGTTATCGTTGTCGGCCCCCATCTCAAGTTCTACCAGTGCGGCTTACCCAAGGACATGGCCCTGGAACTCTTTAAGCCCTTTGTCATGAGGGAGCTGGTTGCCCAGGACCAGGCCAACAATATCAAAAATGCCAAGAAGATGGTGGAGAGGAAGGATCCCCGGGTTTGGGGACCCCTGGAGAAGGTCATCAAAGACCATCCCGTCCTCCTCAACCGCGCCCCGACCCTCCACAGGTTGGGCATCCAGGCCTTTGAGCCCATCCTGGTTGAAGGGAAGGCTATCCAGCTCCACCCCTTGGTTTGTACCCCCTATAACGCCGACTTCGACGGTGACCAGATGGCGGTTCACGTCCCTCTGTCCACAGAGGCCCAGATTGAAGCCCGCCTCCTCATGATGTCCACCAACAACATCCTGGCACCCAAGGACGGCAAACCCATCAACACCCCGACTCAGGACATGGTCCTCGGTGTCTACTACTTGACCAAGCCACCTGTTTCCGATGAAGTCGTCATGAACTTCCGGGACTACGATGAGATGATCCAGGCCCTGGTCAACGGCTATGTTGACCTTCATTCCCATGTCGGTGTCCGCCTTTTCAAGGGACCGGAAGACCATGGGAAGCTGGTCAATTCAACAGTGGGTAACTTCATCTTTAACCATTCCATTCCCCAGGACCTGGGCTTTGTTGACCGGTCCGAGGATCCCTACGGTTTAGAGATCACCTGGCGGGTGGCGAAGAAGCAGCTGACCCAGATCATCGACCGCTGCTTCCGGATCCATGGAAATATCCGGACAGCCCAGATGCTGGATGATATGAAGGCCCTGGGTTACAAGTTCTCCACCCTGGCCGCCCTTTCCGTATCCATGAACGACGTCCAGATCCCCCAGGCTAAGTTCGACCTCCTGGATGCGGCTGACGAGGAAGTCGATAAGATCAAACGCCTGGCCAGTCGTGGTCGGATGACGGAAAGTGAGCGGAAAAAGGCGGTCGTGGAAATTTGGAACAACACCACAGACGAGATTGAAAAGGAAGTCTTCAACAACTTGGGCGAGGACAACTCCATCGCCACCATGGCCCTGTCCGGGGCCCGTGGTTCCTCCAAGCAGATTTCCCAGCTGGCCGGCATGCGGGGACTCATGTCCTCAGCCACCGGTGAGACGATTGAAATCCCCATCCGGGCCAACTTCCGTGAAGGCCTGTCGGTTCTGGAGTTCTTTATCTCCACCCATGGCTCCCGTAAGGGACTGTCGGATACGGCCCTTCGTACCGCTGACTCGGGATATTTGACCCGCCGCCTGGTGGACGTTTCCCAGGATGTCATCGTAACCGAAGACGACTGCGGAACCGACCGCTATATTGAGGTGTCCGATATCAAGGAAGGGGATGAGCTGATCGAATCCCTGTCTGACCGGATTACCGGCCGGACTTCCTTCGAGGACATCCTCCATCCCAACACGGGTGAACTCATTGTCCGCAAGGATGACACCATTACTGAGAGAATCAGCGAGGAGATTGTCAAGGCAGGAATTGAGAAGGTCAAGGTCCGGTCCATCCTCGAATGCAATACGGTCCACGGGGTCTGCGCCAAGTGCTATGGACGGAACCTGGCCACCGGCAAGGCGGTCAATATCGGTGAAGCTGTCGGCATCATCGCTGCCGAATCCATCGGTGAGCCGGGCACCCAGCTGACCATGCGGACCTTCCACTCCGGTGGTGTTGCAGGAACAGCCATCACCTCCGGTCTTCCTCGTGTCGAGGAGCTTTTCGAGGCGAGAAAGCCCAAGGGCCTGGCCCCCATCGCCCGGACCTCCGGCGTCGTTTCCTTTAAGGAAAATAAGAAACGCCGGGACATTGTCATCACTTCGGAAGAGGGACACCAGGAGACCTACACCATTCCCTACGATTCCAAGATTGAACTCCAGGAAGGGGACTTTGTGGAGAAGGGCCGGAGGCTGACCGCCGGATCCATCAACCCTGTCGAACTCCTGGAAGTCTTAGGACCCCAGGCGGTCCAGGACTATATCACCTCTGAGGTCCAGAAGGTTTACCGCCTCCAGGGTGTTGACATCGATGACCGCCATATTGAAATCATCATCCACCAGATGATGCAGAAGGTTCGGATCCTGGATGCCGGAGATTCCGGCTTCCTCCCGGGCACCCTCATGAACGCCCGGCTCGTGGCTTTGAAGAACCGCCAGCTCCGGGAAGAGGGGAAGGAAGAAGTGGCCTACGAATACCAGCTTCTCGGCATTACCAAGGCCTCCATCGCTTCCGAATCCTTCCTCTCCGCCGCCTCCTTCCAGGAGACGACCCGGGTATTGACCGATGCCTCGATCAAGGGCAAGGTGGACTACCTCCGGGGCCTCAAGGAGAACATCATCATCGGCAAACTCATCCCTGCCGGTACCGGAATGAAGCTCTATGCCAAAAATGAGATCGACTATGAAGGCATGGAGGAGGACCTGGCAAGGATTGAAGGCCTTCGGGCCGAGAGTGAGAACCATTCCGACAAGGGATTTGTAGATGAAGACGATCCCGATGAGGAAGAGGCCGATCTTGTGGAAGAGCCGGATGAAGAGGAAGAAGCTTTTCTGGTCGACTAGGCCGTAACGTATGGAAGAAACAAAGGGGACGGGCCAACCGGCCTTTCCCCTTTTCTTATGCTCGACCACAAAAGGGGGAGGGATGAGGAAAAAAATGAAAAGGGCCTTGGTTCTTGAAGGGGGCGGGGCAAAGGGAGCCTACCAGGTAGGGGCCTACCAAGCCCTCCGGGAGGCAGGCTTTGACTTTGATGGCTTCATCGGCGTATCCATCGGTTCCTTAAATGGGGTCATGTTTGCCCAGGACCGGGCGGACCTCTGTCGGGAGCTTTGGCTATCCCTGGACCTGTCGGAAATCTTCGGACTGGACCAGGAAAAACTGAACCGCCTCTATGAAGAGGACGATTTTATGGAAAAAATTTCAGCCGGGGCCGACCTGATGAAGGTCCTCATGGACCATCGGGGTTTGCCGGTGGAGCCCATGATGGAGATCTTCCGCAAGTACGTCGATGAAGAGGCCCTCCGTCAGTCGGACAAGGAATTTGGTCTGGTTACCTTGAATGCCTCCAAAAAGAAAGGAATGGAACTCTTTTTAGAGGATATTCCCCAGGGTAAGCTTACGGAATTCTTGATGGCTTCCTGTTATTTACCGGTTTTTGAGATGAAGCCGATCATGGGGGACTACTACTTGGATGGAGGCTTCTACGACCGCCTCCCCATCGCCATGGTCAGGGACCTGGCCGAGGAAATTGTGGCTATCGGATTGAATCCGGAAAAGATCCGCTACATGGGCACAGAAATCGGGGACGATGTCCTCTTTATCCAGCCTTCCCAAAACTTGGGGAAGAGTCTGGCTTTCTCTCCGGTCAATGCCCAAAGAAATATGGACCTGGGCTTTGAGGATACCCGGGCTTTTTTACAGAAAGAAAAAGCCCTAAAATAGGCCAAAAACTTGACGAAATACAGAATCCTTTGTATACTATGTAAGGTTATCTTGGAGGAGATTGCTCAGTCTCCTCCCTATTTATTGAATAGAACCGCGAGCTCCGGCCCAGCCGGAAACTATTGAAGAAAAGGAGGAAGAGTATGCCGACAATTAATCAGCTCATTCGTAAAGGGAGAAAGACCGAACGGGCCAAGTCATCCACCCCGGCTTTAGGGTACAACTTCAACACATTGAAGAATCGAGCCACTCCGGTTCAGTCCCCTCAAAAGCGTGGCGTTTGCACATCGGTTCGTACCGTTACCCCGAGGAAGCCGAACTCCGCTCTACGAAAAGTCGCTCGTGTCCGTTTAACGAACGGCGCGGAAGTATTGTCTTACATTCCCGGCATTGGTCACAACCTGCAGGAACACTCCGTGGTCTTAATCCGCGGCGGTCGTGTTAAGGACCTTCCTGGTGTGCGTTACCACATCATCCGTGGAACCATGGACACCGCCGGTGTTCAGGGTCGTAAGCAGGCCCGGTCCAAGTACGGTGCCAAGAAGGATGCCAATTAATTAATGTAAGATGTTTGTGCATACAGATTTCCCCATTACCGGGGGTGTCCATGCACAGCAGCGCAGGAAGGCCCAGGCTTTCCGCGTTGAGTACCCATAATCTACTTTTAGATTGAGTAAGGAGGGAAGCGAAGTGTCTAGAAAAGGACATATCCCCAAGAGAAAGGTTATGCCGGACCCCAGATTCAATGACGTCGCCGTATCCAAGTTGATCAACCAGGTGATGTTAGACGGCAAAAAGGGCCTCGCTCAAAAGATTGTTTATGGTGCTTTTGACTACGCCCAAGAAAAAGTGGGACAGGATGGACTGGAGATTTTCCATAAGGCTTTAGAGAACACCACCCCACTGTTGGAAGTAAAAGGACGTCGTATCGGCGGTGCGACCTACCAGGTTCCTATGGAAGTTCGTCCCGAACGTCGTCAAACCCTCGCCCTGCGCTGGATCGTTTCATTCTCCAGAGCACGCAGCGAGAAGACCATGGTCGAAAGACTGGGTAGCGAATTAATGGACGCCTTTAACAACACAGGCGCGAGTGTAAGAAGAAAAGAAGAAATGCACCGTATGGCCGAAGCCAACAAGGCCTTTGCCCATTTCCGTTACTAATTTGGAAGGAGACTTCTGTGGCAGAAAAGCATACAGAATTAAAAGACATCCGCAATATCGGAATTATGGCGCATATCGATGCTGGTAAAACAACGGTCACTGAGCGTATCCTCTTTTACACCGGGAAAATCCACAAGATGGGGGATACCCATGAGGGAGCGGCTCAGATGGACTGGATGACCCAGGAACAGGAGCGCGGAATTACTATCACTTCCGCCGCAACCACCTGCTTCTGGCAGAGGGATAACCGGACCCACCGGATCAACATCATTGACACCCCGGGACACGTAGACTTCACTGTTGAAGTTGAACGTTCCCTCCGTGTCCTCGACGGATCGGTTGCCCTCTTCGATGCCAAGTCCGGCGTTGAACCCCAGTCAGAGACCGTATGGCGTCAGGCGGACAAGTACAGCGTTCCCCGCATGTGCTTTATCAACAAGATGGATGCAACGGGAGCCAACTTCTTTATGGCTGTTGACACCATCCGCGATAAACTCCGCGCTAATGCCGTTCCTATCCAGTGCCCCATCGGTTCCGAAGCGGAATTTAAGGGAATTATTGACCTGCTCAGAATGAAGGCGGAAGTCTATCACGATGAGTTGGGAAAAGATATTACTGAAGAAGAAATTCCGGCCGATCTTAGAGAAAAAGCAGAGACCATGCGGTCCGAGCTGATCGAAGAGCTCTCTGAAGTTTCCGATGAGATCGCCGAAGCCTATCTGGAAGACCGGGAGGTCACCCCTGAGATGATGAGGACCGCCCTGCGGACCGCCACCATCGATCGGAAGGTCTTCCCCGTTCTTTGTGGGTCTGCCTACAAGAACCGCGGCGTCCAGTTCCTCATCGACGCGATTGTAGACTACATGCCCAGCCCCTTGGATGTTCCTCCTGTTCAGGGAATTGCTCCCGGAAGCCAGGATGAAGAAGATCCGGAGATCATGGAGAGACATGCCGATGAGAACGGCCCCTTCTCCGCTCTTGCCTTCAAGATTGTCACCGATCCCTATGTCGGCAAGCTCTGCTACTTTCGCGTTTACTCCGGGAAGTTGGAGAACGGATCTTACGTTTACAACTCCACCAAGGGAACCAGAGAGCGTGTTTCCCGGATCCTCCAGATGCACGCGAACAAGAGACAGGAAATTGAAGTCGTCCAGGCCGGAGATATTGCTGCGGCCGTCGGTCTTAAGGACACCACCACCGGTGATACCCTCTGCGACCAGGAAGACCAGATCATCCTCGAAAACATGACCTTCCCTGAGCCGGTTATCTCGGTAGCCATCGAGCCCAAGACCAAGGCTTCCCAGGAAAAGATGGGGATTGCCCTCCAGAAATTGGCGGAAGAAGATCCGACCTTCCGGACCTACACCAATGCGGAGACGGGGCAAACCATCATCGCTGGTATGGGTGAGCTCCACTTGGAGATCATCGTCGACCGACTCCTCCGTGAGTTCAAGGTGGAAGCCAACATCGGCAACCCCCAGGTTTCCTACCGCGAGTCCATCTCCTCCGAGGCCGAAGCCCAAGGAAGATTCGTCCGCCAGTCCGGTGGTCATGGCCAGTACGGCGATGCCAGCATCCGGATCAAACCGGGCGAGCCCGGAACAGGCATTGTGGTTCACAACAAGATTGTCGGCGGTGTCATTCCCAAGGAATTCATCAACCCGACCATCCAAGGTATCCAGGAAGCCTGTCAGACCGGTCCGATTGCCGGATTCCCGGTTTTGGACGTGGACGTCGAACTCTTCGACGGTTCCTACCACGAAGTCGACTCTTCGGAAGCCGCCTTTAAGATCGCCGGATCGCTTGCCATGCAGAATGCGTTAAAGAAGGCCAAGCCCACCCTCCTGGAACCCCTCCAAAAGGTCGAGATTGTGACCCCTGAGGAATACCTGGGTGATGTCATGGGCGACGTTTCTTCCCGGCGTGGAACCATTGAGAAGATGACCCCACGCGAAGGCGTACAAGTTGTGGATGCCTACATTCCTCTTTCAGAGATGTTTGGCTACGCAACGGACCTCCGGTCCAAGACCCAGGGTCGTGCCACCTACTCCATGAACTTTGACCACTATGAGAAGGTGCCCGATTCCATTGCTGAGGAAGTTTCGGAGAAGAAAAACAAGTAAGGCTTCCTTTGAACGAAGCTCGAACTTAAAATTTGGAAGTTTTGGACGTTTTATCGTATAATCGACATGAGCGTTACTTTTCACAATGAATTAGGAGGAAGCAATGGCTAAAGAAAAATTTGAACGGAGTAAACCGCACGTAAACATTGGTACCATCGGTCACGTTGACCATGGTAAGACCACTTTAACAGCTGCTATCACCAAGGTGATGAACGAAAAATTCGGAACCGGCGCAGCGATCGCCTACGAGAACATCGATAAGGCTCCGGAAGAAAGAGAACGTGGAATCACCATCAACACCTCTGTTGTTGAGTATGAGACTCCCAACCGTCACTATGCCCACATGGACTGCCCCGGACACGCCGACTATGTTAAGAACATGATCACCGGTGCTGCCCAGATGGACGGTGCTATCCTGGTTGTTTCTGCTGCTGATGGTCCTATGCCCCAGACCCGTGAGCACATCCTCTTGGCCCGTCAGGTTGGCGTTCCCAAGATCTGCGTCTTCTTGAACAAGAAGGACCAGGTTGATGACGAAGAGCTGATCGAATTGGTCGAGATGGAAGTTCGCGACATGCTCTCCGAGTATGACTTCGACGGCGACAACACCCCCATCGTTGTTGGTTCTGCCCTGAAGTGCCTGGAAGAGGGTGGCGAATGGGAAGATGCCATCGTTGAGCTCATGGAAAAGGTCGATGAATACATCCCCACTCCTGAGCGCGATACCGACAAGCCCTTCCTGATGCCCGTTGAAGACGTCATGACCATCTCCGGTCGTGGTACCGTCACCACCGGACGTGTTGAGCGTGGTACCATCAAGGTTGGTGACACCGTTGAGATCGTTGGTCTGACCGACAAGCCTCGTGACGTTGTTGTTACCGGTTTGGAAATGTTCCATAAGTCCCTGGACCAGTCCGTTGCCGGCGATAACATCGGTGCCCTTCTCCGTGGTGTTCAGCGTGATGAGGTCGAGCGTGGCCAGGTTCTTGCCGCTCCCGGATCCATCCAGCCCCACACCGAATTTGAAGGTGAAGTTTACGTTCTGACCAAGGATGAAGGTGGTCGTCATACTCCCTTCTTCTCCGGCTACCGTCCCCAGTTCTTCTTCAGAACCACTGACGTTACCGGCGACATCGAACTTCCCGAAGGAACCGAGATGGTTATGCCTGGCGACCACGCTAAGCTGAACATCAAGCTGATCTCCCCGATTGCTATCGAAGAAGGTCTCCGCTTCGCTGTTCGTGAAGGCGGCCACACCGTCGCTTCCGGCGTTGTTACCAAGATCGTCAAGTAATTCCCTTTTTTAAGAAATCTGCCAAGTGCTTTATGCGCTTGGCATTTTTTTTAAGGAGAAGCTATGTATCATTACGATTCTATCCTAGGTCGCCTTTATATTGAAATGTCCAGGAATACCCTCTATTCCCTTTACTGGGAGGACCACAAGGACTTCCGACCTCCACGTCGGAGCTTGCCCATCCCCCAAACCGGCGAGGGAATTAACTGGGTGGGACACTGGCTGGACGTTTATTTCTCCGGCCAGCCGGTTGACCTTCGAGTTTTGGAAGAGGTTGATATTCATTTCGAACCCCAGGGAACGGATTACCAGGAAGAAGTATGGAAGCTTCTGGTCAATATTCCTTATGGCAAGATCGTTTCCTATGCTCAGTTGGCCCAGGCTTACGTCCAAACCTATAGTCGGCCCACTTCTCCTCGAGCTGTGGGGAGTGCTGTGGCCCGGAATCCTATTTCCATCTTTATTCCCTGCCACAGGGTAATTGGTGCAGATGGATCCCTGACCGGCTATGCGGGAGGGATGGAGAGAAAGAAGTTCCTCTTGGAATTGGAAGGGTCACTCCATTAAAACAATGAAAAAGGCCCCGGTCATGGTTGACCGGGGCCTTTGTTGTGCAACAAAATAAGAAGAAATTCCGGAAATAGGGGACACCTGTGAGACAAAAATTTCGTATGATAAGAAGTGAATCCGGGTTGGGCCTTAGGAGATCAAGTCCTCACTGCCATGTTTCCTTCTCCAGACAAGGAAGTTGATATACGCTTGAACACTTTCTCTCTCCCTCAACGTCAGCTTCTCATAGTGGTCGAAAAGGGGAATATGGTCATGATCGCCCTGCCCGGATTTGGCCTCAAAGGCCTGGATATCCACGTCAAGGATGGAGGCAATGACGACAAGAAGCTCGATCGCCATGGAGTTTTTTCCCATCTCCCAAGAAGAAACGGCATTGCCGGAATAGGAGGTTCCCATTCTCTCATTAATGGCCTCAGCAAGCTCATTTTGGGTCAAGGACCTGGACTGGCGAAAAAATTTAAGCTTTCTTCCGATGGTAACTTTTAAATTATAAATGTCTTCTTTCATACGGACCTCCGCTATTGTCCCATTATAAGTGATGAAGAAGTGATTATTCAAGCTTGTCAGTCTTAAATTATTTTGATATTCTATTGAAAATGGAAGAACAGATAATAATACATTTTAGATGGAGTGAATGAGTTCAATGAATAATGTTGTGGGTCCCAGGATCAAGTCATACATAAAAAACCAGGGAATTTCCGTCAGCCACTTGTCGGAAAAAACAGGGATCTCCCTCCAGGCCCTGCGGCGCATATTGAACGGAAAAAGCAAGCTCTGCGCTGAAGTCTACTTTCTTCTCTGCCAGGAGCTTGACCTACCTCTGGACTACTTCATGGACTCCAGCCAAGAAAGTTGAACGATAATAACAATAGACCTCTACAGGAAAGCCCCTTCGACGATGAAGGGGCTATTTTCTTGTGATAAGCACAGGTGAAATGGGACATTTGACCCGGAAAGCGGGACACGGGAGGGAACTTTTTTCCCTATCATTAAAGGTGCCCATGATGTGTATGAACCGAGAATCCCCACTACTATTGAGATCTGATTCTGTCTCCGTTTGGAAACCGCTGAACATACTACACATCGAAAAGCCACAGGGGGTTGTGGCAGGTTAGGACAAATCGGGTGCGGGCAGTAACCGAGGGCCGTCCACCCTCGGTTCGAAAGGAGTGTGATCCGGACTGTGGAAGACAAAGAAACTAGACAAATACTGGAGAACATCGCAGATGAACTTCGGCAAAGAAAAGACTTATCTGATATGGATGATGACTTTCTCTTAAGCCAGGTGGAGAAAGAAGTATTAGCCCATCCCATTCTATCCTTTGGTGAAATGGACGAAAAGGCCCTTTGGATTGACCAGGTGTATGCCGATATTCGAGGCTATGGGATTTTGGATTATTACTTGGAGAATCCGAAGATTACGGAAATTATGGTAAACGCCTATGATGAGATTTTTTATGAGGAAAAGGGCCAAATTTTTAAGGGGGACCGGGTCTTCCCTTCTAAGAAAAGGTTGGTCGACATTATACAAAAAATTGTCAGCGACAGCGGAAAGGAGGTCAACCAGAGAAAGCCCATTTGTGACTGCCGGATGAAGGATGGATCTCGAGTTAATGTGGTATTAGAACCCATCACTGCCCGGTCTCCGGTTCTTACCATCCGACGCTTTTCCGACTCCTTTTATGACCTGGAGGACCTGGTGTCCAACCAGACCCTTAGTCGGGAGGCAGCGGAATTCCTTGCCGCTTGTATAAAAGCCAAGTCCAACATCTTCATCTCCGGGTCTACCGGGTCGGGAAAGACCACCCTTCTCAATGCCTTGGCCGGTCAGATCCCGGAGGACGAACGCCTGATCACGATTGAGGATGCCAGGGAGCTCAATTTCGGGGTGAGAGAAAACTGGTTAGCTCTTGAAGCCCGGGCCCCTACGGTCAAAGGCCAGGGAGGGGTGGATATCCGGGACCTCATCCGAGCTTCCCTCCGGATGAGGCCGGACCGGATTATTGTCGGAGAGGTCCGTGGAAAGGAGGCCATCGATATGCTCCAGGCCATGAATACGGGCCATGACGGGTCGCTCTCGACCGGCCATGCCAACTCCATTGAGGACATGCAATTCCGCTTGGAGACCATGGTTATCGGGGGCCATGAGGGCCTTCCCCTCCAGGCTATCCGCCAGCAGATCGGGGCAGCGATTGAGATCTTCGTCCACCTCTCTCGGATGCCGGACCATTCCCGGAAGCTGGTGGAGATCAAGGAGCTGGTCGCAGAGGATGGGAAGCTCACCTATCACAGCCTTTTTCATAAGTCATGGAAGGACCCCATGGACCAGCCTGCCCAATGGACCGGGGCCCATCTGACAAGAAGAGATAAGTTTTTAAGGGAGGGGGTTGCAACCCCTCTCTTAGGATAGGAGGGGAGGATGATGCGAGCAAAAGACCACGTTAGGGGCTATCCCCTCCCGCGATTTTACGCTTCTCTTGCCCTGGCTCTGTCCGCCCTGTTTTCCTGGATCTACTACCCCCGCTGGTGGTTTATTTTACTAGGAATGGCCTTCGGCCTCCGACAGGCCAGGGCCTGGTGGAAGGTCAACCAGGCAGGGGCTCGAAAAAAAGCCCTGGAAAAGTGGATCCTCTCCTTCTTTGAACGCTTGATGAATTTCTTGGATGCCGGCTACAATCCTTTGGAATCCTGGACCAGGGCAGGAGCGGCCCTCCAGGGGGAGGGAGGGGAGGAGAAGGAAGGCTTTCTCTCCGGCCTGGATAGGGAGGTTAAAGGCTGGTTGACAGAGAATGTCTTGGATGTCATCAAGAAATACAAGGAAGGTCAAAGCTTTGAAGATGCCCTGACATCTTTTGGACAGGAAGTCTCCTCCCCCTTGGTAGAGAATTTTATCCACCACTTTATCTTGGGCATCCGCCAGGGGGGAGACCTGGCCAAGCTGACCGAGAGTTTTTACCGCCTCCTTTTTGACCACAGGGAATTGGACCGGGATAGGGAGACCAAGCTCTATGCGGCAAAGAGGGAATTGGCTGTCCTCTTTGTTATGCCCTTTATCCTCCTGGCCTCCCTCCGCTACAGTTCACTGGGCCAGGGAGGAAGGGGGCTCATCAACCTCCTAATCCACCTTTTCTGTTTGGGGCTTTTCTACTTGGCCTGGCTTTGGGCCCGGTCCATCCTCCACCGAACAGAGGTGAATCAACAAAAGAGGTCCTCATGATGGTCTTTTGGATCCGGCTGATCTTGGCCTGGCTGGTCCTCTTTCTTTGGCTGTTTTTTTACCGGAGAATGTCCCTGCCCGTCAAGTCGGATGGGGAGGGAATCGGGGAGGCTATTTTTCACAGACTTCCTGATCCTATCAAAAGTTATCGTTGGTCAAGAAAAAAAGCCTGGCTGACCATTATTCATGGGTCGCCCCGAGGAGAAGAAGTCCTGGTTGAAAGGGAGAAGGGAAAGTGGAGGGACCTCTACCTCCTGGCCGGTTGGATTTCTCCCGCCCTTCTTTTTCCTTCCCTTTTCCCTCTTCTCTTGGCTCTTGGCATTGGACGTTGGTTTTATGAAGAGTATTCCTTATCCAAGAAGGCAAAGAGAATCCAAAGGGAGGTTCTCAGTAGCCTCCCTGAAATGATCAGCCGCCTCCTCCTCTCCATTCAGGCGGGCGCCCTCGTCAAAGATGCCTGGCTAGAGACAGGCCTATCCCAGGAGGGGGTCCTCTATAAGGAAATGAGGAAGTTGACTGAAGACATTGAACAGGGGGTCAGCCTGGCAGAGAGCTATCGGAACTTCGGACGGCATCTGCAAATCCCCGTCCTGGGAGATATTGGCCAGCTCATGGTGGAAGGGCTCCATTTAGGGTCCCAGCAGCTGGTCAAGGAATTGGAGACGATTCGATCCCGTCAGGTTCAAGAGGAAAAGCGGAGGATTATGGAAGAGGCGGACCGGGCCTCCCAGCAGATGATTTTTCCCAGTATCTTGCTCT
>JAQYCE010000020.1 GCA_029003555.1 Bacillota bacterium
CCATCGGGGCCATCACCGGATCGGTGGCCTGGCCCTACTATGCGAGACAGACCGGGGTTACGCGGGCCATGAGCCGGATGGCGGAAGAGGCCCTGGCGAGAATTCCGGAGGAATTCAGGGCGTTTGTGGAGGGATATGAGGAGAGGGCCGAAGGATTTACGTCCTCTCGTCACCCAGGTTCTTCAGCTTATTGACCTGGTCCTCCCGGCCCAGGACGATGAGGACATCGCCAAGTTCCACGTCGCCCATCCGGGTCACCACATCCAGGAAGGAGATGATATTGGGCTCGATCATCAAGGAAGCCACCCGGGTGCCCAGGTAGATGACGGCCAGCTAGTCCAGCATCATCCCCCCCAACCCCCCAAACCGGGGGAAAGATCTGGTCTTTCTCATCTTTTACAGTATAATAGAAGGTAGTGTGAAAAGAAATGAGGAGGAATCATGCTTGATATTAAAAGGATTAGAGAAGAAAAAGACCAAGTTTTAGCGGGCTTGGCCAAGCGACATGGCGAATATCCGGTGGATGAAGCGCTGAAGCTCGATGATGAGCGCCGGGGCCTCTTGGCGGAAGTGGAGCAAAAGAAGGCGGAGCGCAACCGGGTTTCCAAGGAAATTCCCCAGCTGAAGAAAGAGGGGAAGGATGTTTCCGAAGTCATCGCCTCCATGAGGGAGCTTGGGGATGAGATCTCCGGCTATGATGACAAGCTGCGCCAAGTGGATGAAAAAATCCGCGACATCCTCCTGAATATTCCGAATGTGCCCAATGCTGAGGTCCAGGAAGGAAAAGATGATTCGGAGAACCTGGAACTCCGCAAGGTGGGTGAGCCCCGCAAATTCGACTTTGAGCCCAAGGCCCATTGGGACCTGGGGACGGACCTTGACATTCTGGACTTTGAGCGGGGGATCAAGCTTTCCGGTTCCCGCTTCACCGTCATGAAGGGACAGGGCGCCCGCCTGGAGCGCGCCATCGTCAACTTCATGCTGGCCCTCCATACGGAAGACCAGACCTATACCGAGGTTGCCCCTCCATATATTGTTAACCGGGCATCCATGACCGGAACGGGTCAGCTGCCCAAGTTTGAAGAAGATATGTACCACTGCAATGAGGACGACCTCTTCCTGGTTCCTACGGCTGAAGTGCCGGTGACCAACCTCTTCCGGGACGATATCCTGGAAGTCAAGGACCTCCCCATCCACCTGACGGCCTATACGCCCTGCTTCCGTCGGGAAGCCGGATCCGCCGGTCGGGACACCCGGGGCATCATCCGCCAGCACCAATTCGACAAGGTGGAGCTGGTCAAGTTTGCCAATCCGGAGACCTCCTACGATGAACTGGAATCCCTGACCGCCGATGCGGAAGAAGTCCTTAAGCGCCTGGAGATCCCCTACCGGGTCGTCCAGCTCTGCACCGGAGACTTGGGCTTCTCCTCGGCTAAGACCTATGACATCGAGGTTTGGATGCCTTCCTACCAGTCCTATGTGGAAATCTCCTCATGCTCCAACTTCGAGGACTACCAGGCCCGCCGGGCCAACATCCGCTACCGCGACGAAGAGGGCAAGGTCCAGTTTGCCCACACCCTGAACGGATCCGGCCTGGCCGTGGGACGGACCTGGGCAGCCATCGTGGAGAACTATCAGAATGAGGATGGGTCCATCACCATCCCCAAGGCCCTGGTTCCCTTCTTCGGCAAGGATAAGATCGAAGCGCCTTCCAAGTAATGAATAAGAAAATCATACTGACCGGCGGGGGAACTGCCGGTCATGTTTCTGTCAACTTAGGCCTCATCCCCCGCCTGAGTCGGGAGGGATGGACCATCGACTATGTGGGCTCGGAAGAGGGTATCGAGCGGGACCTGGTCTCCGATTTTCCCCAAGTGACCTACCACGCCATCCCTACGGGGAAGTTCCGCCGTCGGCGGAATTGGGAGAATATCAAGGCCAACATCGGGGACGTGGGCAATGTCTTCTCTGGCATCAAGGAAGCCAAGGCCCTGGTGAAAGAGATCAAGCCGGACATCGTCTTTTCTAAGGGGGGCTTTGTCTCCGTCCCTGTGGTTTTTGCAGCCTCCCGCCTGGACGTCCCCGTCATTGCCCACGAATCCGACCTGACCCCCGGCTTAGCCAACAAGCTCTCGGCCCCTTTTTCCCGGAAGATCCTGACCACCTTTGAAAAGACCCTGGACTACCTGCCCAAAAACAAGGGCCTCTACTTAGGCCCCATCATCCGGGACCAGATCAAAGAGGGATCCCGAGAAAAGGGCCTGGAGGTTTTCGGCTTTGATGGAAATAAGCCCATCCTCCTGATTCTTGGGGGGTCATCCGGGGCCGTTCGGGTCAATGAGGCCATTTGGGCCAACCTGGATTCCCTCATGGATACCTTTGACATCCTTCATGGTGTGGGCAAGGGGAAGGGGAGGGAAGAGCTCAACCGTCCCGGCTACCACCAGGTGGAGTTCATCCGGGAAGACATGAATCATGCCCTGGCCATGGCCGACCTCATCATCTCCCGAGCCGGGTCCAATGCCATCTTCGAATTCCTCTATTACCGCAAGCCCATGGTCCTGGTCCCCTACCGCTTGGGCTCCCGGGGGGACCAGGTGGACAATGCCCAGGTCTTTGTCGACCGGGGCTTCGCCCTCTCCCTCAATGACCAGACCATGAGCCGGGAAGATTTCCTGGAGGGGGTCAATGAGGTTTGGACCAAGCGGGAGGACTTCATCCGGGCCCAATCCGACTTCAGCTTCGAAGATGGGCTGGGGAAGATATGTCAGATTTTGGATGAGGACCAAATGCCCTATTCCTCCCGATCCTAAGGCCGTCAACAACCGGCAGGGATTGTCATTATAGAAAGCGAGTAAGCATGGATTCCACTGTATTACCGGGTCTATTATTGCCCTTCCTGGGAACCACCCTGGGCTCTGCCTGCGTCTACTTCATGCGGGGGGACCTGAGCCCTACCCTTCAAAAAGGCCTATCGGGCTTTGCCGGGGGGATCATGGTGGCCGCCTCCGTTTGGTCCCTGATTATTCCCGCCATCGAGCAAACGTCCGGGGAAGGCTTCGCCAAAGTCATGCCCGCCTTCGTGGGCTTTTGGCTGGGCACCCTCTTTCTCCTTCTCCTTGATCATGTCATTCCCCACCTCCATCTTGGGGAAGAGGAGCCGGAAGGTCCCAAGGCCAACCTGGACAACTCGACCATGATGGTCTTCGCCGTCACCCTCCATACCATCCCCGAGGGGATGGCCGTGGGCGTTGTCCTGGCCGGCATGGTCTCGGGACAGACCACCATCACCGCCGGGGCCGCTTTCTCTCTGGCCCTGGGGATCGCTATCCAGAACTTTCCGGAAGGGGCCATCATCTCCATGCCCCTCCATGCCCAAGGGGATACCAAGAACCAGGCCTTCCTCAAGGGCTTCCTCTCCGGAGCGGTGGAGCCGATTGCTGCCCTCTTCACCATGATGGCCGTGGGTCTGGTGGTCCCGGCCATGCCCTACCTCCTCTCCCTGGCCGCAGGGGCCATGATGTATGTGGTTGTGGAGGAGCTGATCCCGGAGCTCTCTGAAGGCCAGCACTCCAACATCGGGGTAATCGCATTTTCTCTGGGCTTTACGGTCATGATGGCCTTGGATGTGGTTTTGGGTTAGAACGCAATTTTTTGGCGGACCTTGCCGGCTAGGAGGACGAGATGAAGAACAGGAATATCGGAAAAATCTTCTGCTGCTTGATTCCGATTATTATCGGGACCTATCTATCGGTGAAAGACTATATAGAGCTTCAAAACCATCCGGAATGGAGTGTTTCTCCGACAGTCGTATGGATAAAAATTGGGATAGGATTGGCTATTAGTGCCATTTTATTTTTTGTAGTTTTCAAGCGAAAGAAATAAAAAAAGCCCCCAGACTTGGGAGACCAAGTCCGGGGGTTCTTTTTAATTGGTTTATTGGGCGGTCCGCTGCTTGATGGATTCGACGATTTCCTCCAGGCGGAGGGCCCGGGAGGCCTTGACCAGGACCAGGCTGGCCGGCTCGATCAGGGTCTTGGCCCGGTCGACCAGGTCCGACTTCTTGGAGAACCAAAAGAGGTGGTTGTCCCGGAAGCGGAGGCTGGCTCCTTCCATCATGTATTTGGACAGGGGGCCGAAGAAGAGGACGTCCGAGAAGACCTCGGGGTCAATCTCCTGGCCGATGTCGTAGTGGATTTTCTTCTCCATGGGCCCCAGCTCCAGCATATCGCCCAGGATGGCGATCTTCTTCCGGTAGCCCGCCAGGACTTCGGTGGTGTGGAGGGCTTCCCGGAGGGACTGGGGGGAGGAGTTGTAGCAGTCGACCAGGATGTCGAAGCCCTGAGCATGGATGAGCTCGGACCGCATCTTGGTCTGGTCGGTGACGTGGAGGCCGGCTTGGATGGTTGCCTCATCCAAACCCAGCTCCTTGGCGCAGAGGATAGCTGCGGCGGCGTTGTACATCTGGTAGGAGCCCAGGAGGTTGACGGAGAAAGGGTCTCCTCCCAATGTGAAGCGGGATCCGCCTTCGTTGGACCGTGTCAGGGAGAGGGAAGAATCCGCCTGGGAATCCTGGCCAAAGGAGAGGGTCCGGGGAAGGAGGCCTTCTGCCGAGGCCTTCCACCGGTCGACCTCATGGGCCAGGAAGGAGGAATCCCGGTTGTAGATCAAGAGGTCGCCAGGGCCCATTCCATTGACGATTTCCATTTTGGCCTTAGCGATATTCTCCTGGCTCCCCAGCTGGTTGAGGTGGGACTGGCCCACATTGGTGATGATGGCAATGTGGGGGCGGGCCATCTTGACCAGGGTGTCGATCTCGCCGAAATCCGACATCCCCATCTCGATGATGGCCACTTCCGTGGACTCATCCAGGTCCAGGAGGGTCCGGGGAACCCCGATCTCATTGTTGAGGTTGCCGATGGTCTTGACGGTCCGGAATTTCCGGGTTAAGACCGAGGCCAGGATGTCCTTGGTCGTGGTCTTTCCGTTGGACCCCGTCACCCCGACCACCAGGACATCCAGGCTCTTCCGGTAGTTGGCGGCCAGGGTCTGGAAGGCCTCCAGGGTGTCGTCGACCAGGAGGAAGATCTTATCCTTGAAGTCATCGACCAGGTCCAGGTGGTCCCGGTCAATGAAGGCGGCTGCAGCGCCTTTTTCAAAGGCGGTGGCCAGGAAGCGGTGGCCATCCATCTTCTCCCCGATGATGGGCATGAAGATTTCTCCGGCCGTCATGGTCCGGGTGTCGATGGAGACTCCCGTGGCCATGGTTTGGTTGGGATCATGGAGGCTGGGGTCAAGTCGGATTTCCGCTTGGGCCCATTGGGCGATTTCTGTGATGGAATGTGGCTTCATGGTCTACTCCCAGGAATAAGTTAGGGCTTGACGGTTGGCGTAGGATTCTTCCCCGAAGCGGATGATGGCATCCAGGTAGTCGGAGAAGGTCATGTCGGTCAGGGCGGTCCACATCTTGGGGGCTAATGAGGTTGGAGTCATGCCGGGCAGGGTATTGACCTCATTCACATAGAAGCAGCCATCCTCCCCATAGAAGATGTCTACCCGAGCCAGGCCCTCGCAGCCCAAGGCATGGTAGGTCCGGAGGGCCAGGTCCTGGATCTCCCGGGTCTTTTCATCAGAGAGGGGGTGGGGGATATTTTCCACCAGGGTCCGGTCCAGGTACTTGGCCTCATAGTCCAGGACCTCCCTTGTTGTGGTGTAGGAACCCGGCTTGGAAGCCTTGGCTTCCGTATTCCCCAGGACCGAGACTTCCAGCTCATGGCCCCGGATCATCTCTTCCACAAGGATCTTGTGGTCGTAGGCGAAGGCCTCATCCAGGGCCTGGTCGAAATTTTCCCGGCTGGTCTTGGTCACTCCGACCGAGGACCCGTTGTTGCAGGGCTTGATAAAGCAGGGGAAACCCAGGTCCTTTTCAACCCGGTCCATGAGGACCTTCCGGTCCAGGCCCTTCTTTTCCACGATGATGTACTTGGCTTCCGGGATCCCCAAGTCGGCCAGGACCTGGTTGGTGTAGCCCTTGTCCATGCAGAGGGCTGAGGCCATGATCCCATTGCCCACATAGGGGAGGCCCAGCATTTGGAGGAAGCCCTGGACCTGGCCATCCTCCCCGCTCTGTCCGTGGATGACGGGGAAGACCATGACATCCTCCAGGCCGTCCATATCCCGTGCAAAGGCCTCGATGGTGGAGAGGACCGAAGCCTCCGACTCTACCATGAGGTCCTCCGGCCGGTCCACATGGTCTCGCCGACCCAGGGAAAGGAAGCGACCTGCCTTGTCTACATAGTAGGCCACCACCTCATATTTCTTCTTATCCAGCTCATTGATGACGGTCCGGGCGGACCGAAGGGCAATCTCATGTTCCGTGGATTGGCCCCCACATAAAACCACAATTGTTTTTGCCATGAAAGTCTCCAAAATCTATTGCACCAGAAGAATCAAAAATTCGACCACTCATATGCCCCCTATTATAATGCAAAAAGAGAGGAAATCCCAGCAGTCCCCAGGTAGCCCCAAGGCCCGCCTTCGCTTAGGCAAATCCTCCGGATTTGCAATGCGCTCAGGTCGGGCCTGGGGGCTGCCAGGGAGTAGGGGCATGAGGGCTGGGGGCAGTGTGGAGAGACCGGGTTCCCCTTTTTTGGGGTCACTCTAGGGGTCACCCCTCATTTCCACCGCTCTCGCCACTTGGAGGGGCATGGGGATACCCCTCCTTTCCGCAGTTTTCGCCATTTGGAGGGGTAGGGATACCCATCTTCCCTATCAATTTCGAGAATCACGTGAATGTCAGGGGCTGTGGGAGGCTCCGATTCGGGCCCTCATGAGCCCTAGGTTGGAAATTATTGAAGGGAGGGCGGGTCTCGGGTATCATAAGAGGTGATGAAAATAGTGATAGAGCGATGTGCTTGGTTGGGCGGGAGCGCTCACAAGCCATCAGTGGATCCTTGAGGAGGAGAGCATGAAGATTAAGTTGTATTCGGATGGTGCCAAGTTTGAGGAGATGGTGGAAGATTATAAGAAGGGCCATGATGGTTTCACGACCAATCCCTCTTTGATGAAGAAGGGCGGGGTGACGGACTACATGGCTTTTGCCAAGAAGGTCTTGAAGGAGATTCCGGACCGGCCGGTTTCTTTCGAGGTTTTCTCGGATGATTTTGATCAAATGGAGAAGGAGGCCAGGGCCATTTCTGCTCTGGGCGACAATGTCTTTGTCAAGATTCCGGTGACCAACACCAAGGGTCAGCCCAGCCTTCCTTTAATTAAGAAGCTGTCTGCCGAGGGCTTCAAGCTCAACATCACCGCCATCTTCACCCTCAAGCAGGTGGAAGAGGTCGTTGAGGTTTTGAGCGAGGAGGGCGAATCCATCGTCTCCGTTTTCGCCGGTCGCGTGGCGGATACGGGTGTTGACCCCATGCCCCTCATGAAGGAAGCGGCGGAAATTTGCCACCGGAAGAAAAATGTCTACCTCCTCTGGGCCAGCACTCGTGAGGCCTTCAACATTAAGCAGGCGGAATCCATTGGCTGCGACATTATCACGGTTCCCCCCAGCATCCTGAAAAAGCTGGATCTCTTTGGCAAAGACTTGGATGAGTATTCTCTGGAAACCGTCCAGGCCTTCCTCAAGGATGCGACCGCTTCAGGCCTGTCCATCCTCTAAATCCATAAAAAATGCCCCCTCCCGGATCCGGGAGGGGGGTTTCTTTTTGGATTAGAGGCCTAGGCCAGGTCGGCCAGTTTGGGGATGGCGTTGGAGGCCCCACGGGTCAGGCAGGTTTTTGCAGCGGCCCGGCTGGCCAGGCTCATGGCATCTTCGACAGATTGGCCCTTGGTGATGGCGGCGAGGAAGTAGCCACAGAAGGTGTCGCCGGCAGCGGTGGTGTCGACGGGCTGGATCTTCTCGGCAGGGGCAAAGAAGCGGTTGCTTTGGTCCTGGTAGATGGCCCCCTTTTCACCCAGGGTTAGGACTACGGTGGCCCGGGGGTATTTCTCCTTGAAGAGGGCCAGGATTTCCTCGCTGTCCGACCCGCCGGTCAGGGCCTGGCCCTCAATTTCGTTGATGAGGAAGCAGTGGACCTTATCCAGGGGGGCGGTCAGGACATCCTCATCGATAGGGGAGGGGTTGAGGTAGATCCGGAGTTTGCGTTCAGCAGCCTTTTTCATCACCTCATGGAGGCAGGAGATTTCATTTTGGAGGAGGATGAGGTCCCCTTCTACAAAATGGGCGAGGACGGCATCCACATAGGTCGGGTCGATGGCCCGGTTGGCCCCGCCGGAAACGATGATGGAGTTGTTCCCCTGGCGGTTGATCTGGATGACCGTATGGCCGGAGGGGAGGGGGGAGCGGCCAACGAAGTCGGTATGGACCCCGGCGCCCTGGAGGGCATGGACCAGGCTGTCCCCGTCGCTTTCCCCAACCAGGCCCGCATGCCAAACCTCCCCGCCGGCCCGGGCGATGGCGATGGATTGGTTGAGCCCCTTGCCTCCGACAAACTCCTGGTAGGAGAGGGAGGAGAGGGTCTCACCCTCCCTGACCATATGGGGGACCCGGTAGGTCTTATCAATATTCAATGATCCGAAATTTACGATCCGCATGTTGCCTCCTTATTGGTTCTTCCTTCTTAAACAGATTGTTGTGCCGTGTTTTATGGGGCTCATGGCCCGTCCCCTAATCCACCAGGGTCAGCTGGATGTCCAGCTGGTCCAAATACTTCCTCCATTTGGGACTCAACCCCCGGTCGGTGATGATCTCGTCGATCTCCTCAAAGGAAGAGAAGAAGGCGGGCTTAGTGATCCCGAACTTGGAGGAGTCGGTCAGGAGGTAGGTCTTGAGCGAGGACTGGATGGCCGTCCGCTTGGTGATGACCTCATATTGGCTGAAGCAGGTCAGGCCATTCATCTCCACCCCTGCGGTGGAGATGAACATCTTGGTTGCCCGGAGGTGGCTGAGGAATTCCACGTTTTCCGTGGATTCAAAGGACCGGGACTCGTGGTGGTAGTAGCCGCCGATGAAGATGAGCTGGATGTTCCGGCGGAGGGTCAGGTAGGGGAGGAGGTTCTCACTATACGTAATGACGGTATAGGGAATATCCGTGGGCAGGAGGGAGCCCAGCAAATTGACCGTGGACCCGGTGTCCAAAATGATAATGTCGTTTTTTTCGATCAGGGAGGCCGCATATTTGGCGATCCGGGCTTTCTCCTCCTTGGCATCCTTGCATGCCTTGCTAAAGACATAGGACCCGCTGGAAGGGACGGACTTGGGGAGGTCCCATTGGTGGGACAAGACCCCCTGGTCCTCCAGGTATTTTAAATCCCTTCGTATGGTCATTTCCGATACCTTATACTTTTCTGCCAGGGAGGAAATCTTGAAAGCGGGATTTTTCAAGATATCCTGGGCCACCGCCATTAAACGCAATTTCCGTCTCATCTTCTACCTCTCCGAATCGTTTGCGAACCCACTTCCTATCGCCTAATTTTCTTCTTCAGATTATATCAAAAATTAACATAAAAATGTTAGAAAATGTGAAAAATCCCCTTATTTTCCGAAAAAAATGAAGATTTTTAACAAATTATGTGAAAATCTGTTGACAGATGAGAGGAAAGTGCTAGAATAGGGATACAGGAAATCGATACCAGTAACGTATATTTTGGAGGTGTAAAAATGTTGCGAAAACGGAAATTTTTAGCTCTTCTACTCGCTTTTGCCATGGTGCTGACCTTTGCAGCCTGTGGTAAAGACGGAGACAAACCGGCTGAAAGCACTCCCGCTGAAAGCTCTGAAACCAGCGAGCAGGCCCCGGCCGACCAAGGTGCTACAGAGAACCCCGTCAAGGGAAAGAAAGTGGCCTACATAATGCAACTCCCGTCCGCCACCATTTTCCAGATGTGGAAGGACTCCTGCGCAAAGCTGACCGCCGCTTTGGACGTGGACTTTGAATTCTTCTTCTGTGATGGAGACTTCAACAAATGGCAAGACACCATCCGTACCTGCGCTTCCGCCGGTTATGATGGCCTCCTCGTCAGCCACGGTAACCAGGATGGTTCCTACGTATTCTTAAAAGAAATTAAGGAACAGTATCCTAACCTGAAGATCGTCACCTTCGATACCCAGTTCTACACCGACGGCGAATACCAGAAGCTCGAGGGCGTTACCCAGCTCTTCCAGCAGGATAAGTCCCTGGTCACCGTTCTCCTTGACCAGATGATTAAAGACAAGGAAGATCGTGGAGAAGAAGGTCCTGTCCGCCTGATCAAGGTTTGGAGAGGCCCCAACTTCAACAGCCCCTTCGACCGCAGAGAAGTTGGTTGGAAAGAATATGAAGATGCCGGTAAGATCAAGACCGTCGGCGAGGTACAGCCCCTTCAAGATACTATGGATTCGGCCAATACCGTTACCGCTGCTTACTTACAGAGCATTAAGAGAGAAGATGTCGACGGCATCATCGCTTACTACGACCTCTATGGCCAGGGCGTTTACAAAGCTATTTCTGAAAACGCAGCAATGAGCGGCGACAACCCTCTGCCCATGGCTTCTGTCGATATTGACCCTGTTGACATCACCAACATGCACACTCGCCCTGACATCTGGACCGCAGCCGGAACCACCGACTGGACCCTGAACGGCGAAATCGGTATGCGTCTCCTCCTCCTGGAAATCGCCGGCGAATATGACAAGATCTATGATCCGGCCACCCAGAAGTCCGGTGTTGACGTCGTCGAAATCCCCGGAACCGCCATCCTGGCTAAGAACCTCAAGCCTGAATCCACGATTGAAAACCTGGGAGAAATTGCCGGTGAAACCTATGGCAACCTGGACTATCTCTCTGAAACATCTTGGATGCCCAAGGATTTGATTCACAAATAAGCTTTGGCTGAGATTGTGTGACGGAAATCTGACATTGTCTGGAGGAGAGAGTGAAAACTCTCTCCTTTTCAAAATAGGGATTAGGGTGAAAATATGCAAAAAATGACATTAGAAGCCAAGAATATTTCCATCAGCTTCCCGGGCGTCAAAGCCCTGGACCAGGTGGATCTCACCATCTATTCAGGAGAAATCGCCGCCATCGTTGGCGCCAACGGGGCCGGGAAATCGACCTTGATGAAGGTCCTATCCGGAGCCAACCCCAAATATGAGGGCCAGGTCCTCCTGAACGGACAGCCTGTCGAACTCCGTAGCCCCCAGACAGCCCAAGAGCATGGCATTCAGACCGTATATCAGGAAGTGGATACCGCCCTAGTTCCCACCCTATCTGTTGCTGAGAACATCATGCTGAACGATATGGTCTTGCAGGGTGGCGTCAGGGTCAATTGGTCGCGGATGGCCGATGAGGCCCGGAAGGCCCTGAAGCGGTTGAACATGGACTCCATCAATGTGAAGGCCCAGGCCCAATCCTTGACCCTGGCCCAGAAGCAGATGGTCCTGATCGCCCGGGCCATCCGGGAAAACTGCAACTTCCTCATCTTAGATGAGCCCACGGCTCCCCTGAGCAACAATGAGACCAGGGAGCTCTTCAACGTCATGAGAAAGCTCAAGGAAGAGTCCAACCTGGGGATCATCTTCATCAGCCACCGCTTGAATGAGGTCCTGGAAATTTGCGAAAAATACACGGTTATGCGAAACGGAAAGATCGTCGACACCCAGAACATCACGCCCTCGACCACCTCCTCCGAGATTGTGGAGAAGATGTTGGGGCGGAGCTTGTCCGATACCTACCAGAAGACCAAGGTCCCCATCGGGGATGTTATCTTCGAAACCAAAAACCTCTCCTCCGAAGTGGGGCGGTTGGAGGACATCAACATCACCGTCCACGCCGGAGAAATTGTGGGCATTGCCGGGCTGGTGGGGGCCGGGAAGTCGGAACTCTGCAAGACCATCTTCGGGGCCTATCCCAGCGAAAGCGAGGCCTCCAGCCTGGGTGGCCAGTCGATCAAGATCCACTCGCCCTCCCATGCGGTTAAGGCGGGGATCGGACTGGTTCCTGAAGAGCGGCGGAAAGAGGGCGTCCTAGTCCATGAATCCGTCTCCTTCAACCTGGCAGCAGCCACCCTGGGCAAACTTTGTGCCATGTCCTTTATCCAAAGGGATAAGGTGAAAAAGAACGCCGACAACTATGTTGATGCCCTGGGGATTAAAACCCCCTCCATCGTCCAGAAGGTCGCCAACCTCTCCGGAGGCAACCAGCAGAAGGTGGCCGTAGGGAAGTGGCTGGCGGCAGACTCCCTCCTTTATATCTTCGATGAGCCCACAAAAGGAGTGGATGTCGGGGCCAAGCGGGATATCTTCAAGCTGATTAACGACATTGCCGGCAACGGAAAAGGCGTCATCTACGCCTCCAGTGAAAATGACGAACTGCTCTCTCTCGCCGATCGAATTTACGTCATGTATAGCGGGAAAATCGTCGCAGAACTCGTCGCTTCAGAAACTACGGATGAAGAAATAATGTACTATTCGGTCGGTGGATCCAAAAAGAACCGAGAGGAGATCGCATGAACGTAAAAGTTGTTAAGGAAAATAATTCCTCAAAATCCAATGATTTTCTACACACCCTCATCAACTGGGCAGCCCTTCTTGCCCTTATCCTCAGCTTCCTCCTCTTTTCGCTTTTAAGAGGACAGGCTTTCCTGTCCGGGGATAACATGATCAACATCCTCCGGGCCATGTCCATCAACACCGTCTTCGGGATTGCCCTGACCATCACCATGGCCCCGGACGGTTTCGACATGTCGGCATGTACCCTGGCCTCCTGCTCGGCCTATGTTTTCGTTTCCGCCTACCTTTGGTTCGGCTTAAGCCTGACCATGTCCATCATCGTTTGCCTGGTCGTCACCTTGATTATGTACCAGCTGACCATGTTCATGATCCTGGTCTGCAAGATTCCGGACATGCTGGCCACCGTTGCCCTCATGTTCGTCCACCAAGGACTGGGCCAATGGTACATCGGCGGCGGCGCCGTCTCCACCGGAATGAAAACCTCATGGGGAGCGGACCCTGCCCGGGTTATGCTGGAGGATTCCTTCTCCGCCCTGGGACGTGCCCCCATCATTATTATTATCATGTTCGTCTGCGTCATCGCTGCTCATGTCTTCTTAAACTACACCAAACAGGGCCGCTACCTCTACGCCATCGGCGGGAACAAGCAGGCTGCTCAATTATCCGGAATTAATGTGAAAAAGTATCGCTACATGGCGGGGATGATCACCGCCGTCTTCATCGCCATCGGGGCCATCCTCGTTGCCTCCAGGTCCAGCTCGGCCCAGGTTATGGGTGCGGACAACTACTTCATGCCCTCTTTGGCCGCTGTCTTCGTCGGGAAGACCGTAGGCGGGATCGAAAAGCCCAACGCCCTGGGCACCATGCTGGGTGCAGCCCTGGTCTCCACCCTGGAGAACGGCTTGACCATCATGGCCGTTCCCTTCTATGTCCTGCCTGCCGTTAAGGGCGCCGTTCTTGCCCTGGCCCTGATCGCTTCGTACTCCTTGAAAGAAGAGTCCTACAATTAAAGGCGCAAGCCTATATGCCCAATAGGAAGGGGAATAGTTCATGTACGATTTTTCCAAATATTTTTTAATGATTGATGAATCCAATCCGGTGGAGACCGAAAAGGTCGTCATCGAATACGTCCTCTATAAGACCGAGGGAAATGGCGAGAACCAGATCCCCTGGGATAGGGAGACCATGAAGGCAGTGATTCCTGAAGAACACGGGAACCTCAACCACGTCTGCCGGGTCTTCGACGATAAGGGCCACAGCATCTACATCAAGCAGGCCGGGGATACCCTCCGGATTTCTGAAGATATGACCGCCACCCTGGACCGGAACCGCCAGGAATCCGAGATCCTCCAAATTGAAGAATCCCTGGCTCCTGGTTACGTCCCCCATGTCTATTTCTATGATACGGTCATGTCCGCCAACGGGATGGAAGACTGCAGCGACTACAAGGTCATGCGGAATGCTATGCTGGACCATGAGATTTATGAAGGTTTTGATGAGGATATTTCGGAATTCCTGGTCAGGACCCTCCTCCTTTCCAGCGACGTCGTCATGGACCACAGGGAGAAGAAGGAGTGGACCCGCCGCTTCATCACTCCCGACCTCTGCGACATCACCGAAAAGCTGGTCCTCATGGAACCCTACCTGGGCGCTGACCGGAACAACGTTTTTGAGCCCAACCGGGCATTTGTGGAGAAGTACCTCTATGGTGACCCTGAGCTCCACCAGGAAGTGGCCAAGCTGAAGTTCAACTTCATGACCAATGCCCAGGCCCTCCTCCATGGTGACGTCCATACGGGCTCCATCTTCATCAAGCCGGGCGCCATCAAGGTCTTCGACTGCGAATTCGGGACCTATGCCCCCATGGGCTACGATACGGGCAACCTCTATGCCAACCTGGTCTTCGCCTACTGCAACGGCCGGGCCTACGGCAAGGATGAATTCTGTGACTGGATTAAGCGGACCATCGCTTCCGCCTTCGACCTCTTTGCCAAGAAGTTCGTCGACCTCTATGAAAAAGAGGCCACCGAGCCCATGGCCAAGGTAGAGGGCTTCCGCGACTGGTACCTGGCCTCCATTCTTCGGGATACGGCCGGCTATGCCGGGACCGAGCTTCACCGCCGGACGGTGGGCATGGCCAATGTCACCGACCTGACCACCATCGAGGATGAGCCCTCCCGGATGATCGCCGAGCGGACCTGCATCTTCATGGGCATCGACCTGATCAAGCATGCCGATTCCTTTGTGGACGGGAAGTCCTATATTGAAGCCCTGGAGCGGGCTGAGCAAGCGGCTATTGAATCCCTCAAGTAAACCATCGTTTAGAAATTGGAGGTTTTCCATGATCAAAGAATTGCAAGGGTTCTTTGACCGGGTCATCTCGGTCAAACTCCCTGAAAATAGAGAATATGTCGATATTATTGACCAAACCCTTCTGCCCAATGAGGAGAAGCGGATCGCCCTCAGGACTCGGGAGGAAATTTGGGAGGCCATCAAAAAGCTCCGCGTCAGAGGGGCCCCGGCCATTGGAGTTTGCGCCGCTTACGGCATGGCCGTTCTGGCCAACCAGTATTCCGCTGAGACTTATGAGGAGTTTTCAAAGGCTTTCATGGCGGACAAGGACTACCTGGCTTCCTCCCGTCCTACGGCCGTCAACCTTTTCTGGGCCCTGGACCGGATGGGGAAGGTGGTGGAGGAGAACTCTTCCATGCCCTTGGACCAGCTGAAGGACCGTCTCTTCGATGAGGCCAAGGCCATCCAAGAAGAAGACATCCAGATCAGCCGGAACATCGGGGAGATCGGCTTCCAGCTCATGGAAGAGCTGAAGAAGCCCGGCCAGCCCTTGGGGATTGAAACCCACTGCAATGCGGGAACCCTGGCCACGGCCATGTACGGGACGGCTACTGCCCCCATGTATACCGCTCTGGATAAGGGGTGGAAGCCGGAAGACATGCACGTTTACTGCGATGAGACCCGCCCCCTCCTCCAGGGAGCCCGCCTGACCGCCTATGAGATGAACAAGTCCGGGATTCCCACGACGGTGGAATGCGACAGCATGTGCTCCATCCTCATGCAATCCGGCAAGATCCAAATCATCTTTGTCGGCTGCGACCGGGTGGCTCGGAACGGAGATGCCGCCAACAAGATCGGGACTTCCACCCTGGCCATTGTCGCCAAGCACTACAACATCCCCTTCTATGTCTGCGCCCCCTCCTCCACCATCGACCCAGAGGCCAAGGACATCCATGACATTCCCATCGAATTCCGCGACCCGGAGGAGATCAAATCCGAATGGTATGCCAAGCCCATGGTTCCGGCAGAAGTGGAAGGCTACAATCCGGCCTTCGACGTGACTACCCATGACCTCATCACCGGCATCATCACCGAAAAAGGCCTGGTGACCGGAGACTTTGAAAAGGAATTTCAGCGGCTGGGGATCTTCTAAGATCGGGAGTTCTGCCGAGAAGAAATTCACGACATGAGGAGGCAAAACGTGGAAAAACAAGGCTATCAGTACCCAAGCGATGAGGAGGCCAAGGCCTTAATTATCGATATTGGAAAAAGAATCTATGCCCGGGGTTTTGTCGCTGCCAACGACGGCAACATCTCCTGCCGGGTGTCCAAGGATGCGATCTGGGTGACGGCAACCAATGTCAGCAAGGGTTTCATGACGGAAAAGAACCTGGTCAAAATGTCCATTGATGGCAAAATCTTGGAAGGAGACGAAAAGCCCTCCAGCGAGACCAAGATGCACCTCCGGGTCTACCAGGAATCGGAGGATCTGAATGGCGTGGTCCACACCCACCCCATGCATGCCACCGCCTTCGCCTGCGCAGGCCTGCCCCTGGACAGCCGCTTCCTTCCGGAGGGCATCGTCCAGCTGGGCAAGGTCCCCTGCATCCCCTTTGCCATGCCGGGAACCGAGGATGTGCCCAACTCCATCGCACCCTACGTAAATAAGTATAATGCAGTCCTCCTGGGCAACCATGGGGCCTTGACCTGGGGCGATTCCCTAGTCCAGGCCTGGATGCGGATGGAGACCGTGGAATACCTGGCCCATATCACCATCATCAACAAGTACATTTTGAAAAAGTACAATGATTTCACGGATGAGGAGATCGACATCCTTCTCGGAGCCCGGTCTTCCTTCGGGATCCGTGGCGGAAGCCGGCCTTCCTAAGCCCATATCTTCATCTCACCATTTAAGGAGACACTATGCTGCGAGGAATTCCATCAACCATTTCTTCCGACCTCCTGAAGGCCATGGCGGACATGGGGCATGGGGACCTGATCGTGGTCGCCGACCACTTCTATCCCCCCTACTCAAAGAGCCCCAATGCCCGCTCCATCCAAGCCAAGGGCATGAACTGCGCCACCCTCATCGGTGACATGCTCAAGCTCTTCCCCCTGGATGCCGACTTCAGCGAATACCCTGTTCTCTGCATGGTCCCCGACGGGTCGGGCAAGGAAGCCCTCATGGATCAAACCGCCGCCCAGGACGTCATAGAGAAAGTCATCGAAAACGGCTACTCCGAGTCCTCCATCGGTGCCATCGAGCGGACCAAATTCTACGATTTAGCGGCCCAGGCCTTCGCCACCGTCTGCACGAGTGAGCAAGAGCCCTACGGTTGCTTTATCCTAAAAAAAGGCGTCAACTAGTTTCATTTCATTATGATTTATAGCCTCATGGAAATGATCCATGAGGCTATAAATCCCTCCTTTTTCTTTTCTTATTTTTCTCATAAAAAGCCTTTCAGAAATAGAAAAGTTTTTACATTGGTGAACTCTTGTACTTTCATTTAGAATATGTTTTCATAAACTCGTTGAGGAAAAGCATTTGATATTAACTATTATTTGACCTCCAGAATAAGGGGAGGTTTTTTAACGTGTTAGGTGATTTCAGGGAGGTTATTTTGGATTATTTTATGGAATATACTGATTTATTATGTCAAGAGCTCATTCCAGCTGCAGGCTGTACAGAGCCAATCGCTCTAGCCTATGCGGCTGCAGAGGCAGCCGTCTTGTTGCCTGGAAAAGCAAAATCGGCTCTCGTCCGCTCGAGTGTCAACCTGATCAAGAACGCTAAGTCGGTTCTCGTTCCGGGAACAAATGGACGACATGGCATCCCCATTAGCGTTGCTATGGGTTTGGTGATCGCAAAACCGGAATGTAAATTAGAAATCCTAAGAGCTTCCAATGAAACGTATATTCAGGAAGCGGTAGCACTGGTTGAATCCGATGCGATTGAAGTCGAGTTAATACCGGGTGTGGTTGGATTTTATGTTGATCTTATTGTCCGTGATGAAGAGGATAATGAAGCGGAAATTATTGTCAAAAATGAGCACACCAATGTGGTATTAAAGAGGCTGAATGATAATGTGAAATTTAATAAAGCACCCAGCCAGAATGATGAGATAAAAGTGGATCTATCTTTTGAAAAAATTATGGCCTACGTGAAATCGGTAAACTTAGCAACCGTTTCTGAGATTATCGAAAAACAAATTGACCTAAATATGCAAATTGCTGAAGAAGGTATGGAGAATTCCTGGGGTTCGAATATGGGGAAGATATCGGAAGAAATCAACGATCAATCGATTATGAGTAAGTGCATGGCCTATGCCAGTGCGGGATCCGATGCTCGAATGGCGGGGTGCAATATGCCGGTTGTTATAAACTCAGGAAGTGGAAATCAAGGTATTTCTGTCTCTGTACCGGTAATTGTTTATGCTCGGGAAAAGGAGTATGAACATGAAAAACTTCTTCGAGCTCTTTTACTATCTAATCTTCTTGCCCTATATCAAAAGCAGAGTATAGGTCGACTTTCTGCCTATTGCGGGGCAGTGACCTCATCTTGTGCAGCAGTGGCGGGTATAGCCTTCCTTGATGGGCAGTCTGACCAAGTTATCGCCGAGACTTATGTAAACGGGGCCACACAGATTTCCGGAATGGTTTGCGATGGAGCAAAAGCTTCTTGCGCCGGAAAGATTAACTTGGCTCTTTACAGTGCCTTTCTAGGCTATCAACAGGCATTATCAAAAAATAGTTACCGCCCCGGACATGGGATTATTGGTCAGGATATTGACCGCACCATTGCAAGCATTGGTCGCATCGCAAAAAAGGGAATGCACGATACAGATCTCTGCATTGTTGATGAAATGCTCAACAACGACTAATTAAAAAATTAATTTTTCAGAGAGAAGGCAATTAATTGCCTTCTCTTGTTTTGTTATTGCCAAAATAATCTTTTGAGGGGATTAGGCGAAACAAAAGATGAAATAATTTTACATTATTGAAAGGTTTTACATTATCCATCAAATGTTTGCCCCAAGAAAAAAAATGAAATACCATTATATTGTCTTTATTATAAAGCCGATGAAGGGGAGGAAATTATGGTAGACATAATTATTGCGACTCATGGAAAGTTGGCAGAGGGGCTCAAGGACTGTGTACGAGTCGTTTCTGGCGAAGGAGATCAAATAAAAACGTTATCTTTACTGAGGGATGACAACTTAGATGATTTCGAAAAAAAGTTTATCGAATTAATTGAGCAGGCAAAGGATGGCGCCGTTGTCTTTGTCGATATGGTGGGCGGGTCCCCCTACAACGTTGCGTTAAAGCACCTGAAATCTTTTGATCACTATAATGTCGTTTCTGGTGTCAATGCAAACATGATATTAGAGACGTTGAGTAATCAAAAAGATGCCGAGGTTTCTCAATTATCTCGCACAGCTTCTGAGATTGGGAAACAGGCAGTGATGGAGTTTGGTACTCTTTTGGCTCCCGCCGAAGATCCTGCGGATGAGGAAAAGGTATCTAATGAGCACGCAGAGGCGGAAATCACTTTATCTCGCGTGGACCACCGTCTGATTCATGGGCAAGTAGTCACCAAATGGTCAAAGATTGCAGCCGCCAATACAATCATTATCGTTGATGATGATTTGGCAAAGGATGACTACATG
Source organism: Bacillota bacterium (assembly GCA_029003555.1). Classification (GTDB taxonomy): domain Bacteria; phylum Bacillota; class Clostridia; order Tissierellales; family Peptoniphilaceae; genus Kallipyga. The sequence continues at coordinate 19,456 of JAQYCE010000020.1, forward strand.
ATTCAAGTGTATCGTAGTTCCGCCCCTGCTGGCATAGAGGTTATTGTAGCGCCTACAAAAGTTGTTGGCTATGCTTATCAACATGGCACGCTTCCCTCTGGGAAAATCATGCTTTTGTTCAGAAATTTGGAAATGGTAAAGAAAGCACTGGAAGAGGGATTAGCCTTAGATAAACTCCAGTTAGGTGGAATCCCCAATGATGGTAGCAAAGTCATGGTTTTCCAAGCCGTTAATTTATCCAAGGATGACCTGAGCCTGCTGAAGGAGATTGAAAATAAGGGGACGAAAATCTCCATCCAAGTTATCCCAGAAGAACCTGGTATCACTTTAAAAGATGCGGAACGAAAATTTAATTAGGAGTCATGAGGAGGTAGCGTTATGCACAATGTATTATTAATGGCAATCGTTAGTGGATTGTGGTATTGGTTTGCAGCTGGATTAGCTGGCTACACTTTATTCTCAATGCTAAAATCCCCCACGTTTATTGGATTTACCTTGGGTTTATTATGGGGGGATCCGGTAGTAGGAATTATTGCAGGCGGATCGATTGAAGTTGTCTATCTTGGGCTCGTCGCACCGGGAGGAAACATCCCTTCGGATAAAGCCCTAGCTGCACTTGTGGCGGTTCCCTTGGTCTTAATGTCGGACATGTCGGTCGAATTAGCCGTATCCGTTGCAGTTCCAGTTGGAGCGATCGGTGTTCTCGTCAACAACGTACGTCGTTACGCCAACGCTATGTTTGTACATAAGGCAGATAAGCTGGCGCTGGAAGGGGATGTTAAAGGAATTTGGCGAGCTGCAACATTATATCCATTGGCACTGGGGTTTGTCATGAGATTCCCTATCGTTTTTGTTGCCAACTACTTTGGTGCAGATCTGATTAACCAGCTCCTCATGGTCATCCCCGAGTGGTTTCTACACGGCATGACTGTCATGGGTGGTGTCCTACCTGCCCTTGGATTTGCGACAACCATTTTCATGATCGGGAAGAAGGAGTACATGCCCCTATTCTTCTTTGGCTTTTTTGTCGTCAAGTATAGTGGCCTTACAACCGTTGGAGCAGCGATCTTCGGACTTATTATTGCCTTCATCATCATGAACTTAGGCGGGTTCCCGAGTTTAAATCCGAATTATTTCAAGAATGATCAAGCAAATGCTACAAACGTAAGATCAAACCAGAGCGCTCTGGACCGCATGATGGGGAAATAAGAATTAGGAGGATAAACAATGGAAAACAACACAGTTGCCAATAAATTGACGAAGCGTGATGTTACAAATACTTATTTAAGATGGTGGTGGGCGGCTGAAATCTCAAACTCATTTGAACGCCTTCAGTCTTTAGCCTATTGTGCGAGTATTGGACCGGCTCTTGAAAAGTTATATGGAAAAGGTACGGATCAATTAAAAAGTGCCTTACAACGTCACTTGATATTTTTTAACACCCAGGCCATCTGGGGTGGTTTAATCATGGGGTCGACGATCGCCATGGAGGAGCAGAAAGCGCTGGGTGTCAACATTCCGGATGAAACGATCACTTCGTTTAAGACAGGTCTTATGGGGCCTTTAGCCGGCATTGGTGACTCCTTAGACTTCGGGACCATCCAAACTATCTTCTATTCTTTGGCGGCTTCCTTCGCTCTCCAAGGAAATTTACTAGGGGCTTTCTTCATCGCTGCATTCAGCGTATTGCACTTCTGCCTTGGACTTTGGTTTACCCATACCGGATACCGACAAGGAAAGAAGTCCATTATGGATATTTTAAAGAGTGGCCGAATCACCTCCATGATCCAAACAGCTTCTGTTCTGGGGATGTTCATGATGGGTGCACTCTCTGCCAATATGGTTAAGCTCAACACCATCCTGTAATTTAATGTTGGTGGAAATGTAACCAACGTGCAGGAAACTTTGGATAAGATTGTTCCCGGAATTCTCCCACTGACGGTAGTGATGCTCGTCTATTGGGCCTTAAAGAAGGATAAGTTTACCTTAGGCCAGCTGATGATCATCATCTCCATCCTATGCTTAGTTGGGTCATTCTTTGGAATTGTCTAATAAAGGAGAAAAAAGTATGACAAAACGTGAAAATGTCATTCGCCTGTTACGAGGGGATGATTATGAATCGATCCCCTCAGGGTTCTGGATCCATTTCAGCGAAGAGATCAACAAGGGAACGATCCAAGATAAGGTGGACGCTCATTTAGATTTCGCCAAAGCCTGTGATCTTTCCGTAGTGAAAATCATGAATGAAAATGAGTTCCGGCGGTTGGAAAAGGTGGAAACCTCGGATGACTGGAAAAAGATCAAGGCTCTTCCTGATAACCATCGCTTGTTTTCAGAACAGCTGGACATCACAAATCGCATCATTGATCGATTGGATAATGAGTACTACACATTGGGAACAATCCATGGACTAGTGGCCTCTCTCTCCCACTCATCAGGTCTGAAATATTCCGGCTCCCTGGAGGTTTTGAGGGAACATGCAAAAGAAAATAAAGAAGCA
>JAQYCE010000021.1 GCA_029003555.1 Bacillota bacterium
ATGAGATCTTTGTCACGGAGGTTGGACTCATCGTCCCGGCGGAAGGGGCGGACGAGGATTATCAGTTCATTAACGCCCAGATCCGCTTTGAACTGGCGGCTAAGGCAATACAAAAGGCCCTGGAGACCGAAGAAGGAGACCCTGTCCTTGCCTCCATCGCCGACCCGGAGGACTACGTCGGCCTCATGGTCCCCTTACTCTGCAATATTAACTTAGAAAATGTCCGGCTGGCAGAGCACCTTGTTTTCGACCTGGCCACCCGGGACTTTTCCGACCGGACCCAAGAGGAGGTCCTGGTCCGGGCCATGGTCGACCTCCTCCTCAACCGCTATGGGAGCAACATCACGACAGCCGCCATGCCGGGAGAGGGAGATGCCCAATACGTCCGCCGGGCCCAAAGGCTCCTGCTGATGAGGCTCCTGACTTCCCCTTCCTTCCGGGAAATGGAGGAAGACCGGGAGGCTCTTGCTCAATCCCCGGCCTTCCGAGCCAATGCCGGCTGGTTTAGCCGGGATTTGGACCTTCACTAGATAATGCCTTCTTTTCCTCCTTTTTCTCCTGTTTTTCCTTAGCCCTTTCGCTGCCAAGAGTTTAAGATAAGGCAAAAAAGAAAGGATAATTCCGGTAAAAGGTGACCCGCCATGACAATGAAAATCGACCAATCGATCTATCGTAAAGCACTCGAGGAGGCGGTCGGCCGCGTCAGCTTTGATGGGGCCGGCGGCGAAAGCTATCCTTTTGAGGACCTCTTTTACCCCCTGGTGATCGGAGAAGGAGAGCTGGCCTTCCAGGCCTATGCTGACCAGATGGAGGCAGCCCACCAAGCCAAGCTGAACCCGCCCGACCCCATTAAGGCGGAACTGGATCGAGCTATTGAATCCGTCCTTGAAAACCTTTTCGAAAGGATCAATTTTCAACCGGATAATTTTAAAAGGAAGAAGGACAAAGATAGAGGGAAGGGGGCTTGGTCTGGAAAAAATGACCTTCTCTACCGTGATCCCCGATTCCACCCCGCCAGCCTGATCATTCCCGACCGGGCGGTCCCCAGCCGTATCCTCTTGATGGCCAGTGCGGGCCATGGAAAGACCACCCTCCTTCGGCGGATCGCCCTCTATTATTCCCAGCCCTCTAGCCAGAAAAAAGGCCACATTGAACTGGGCCAAAAGTATTTCCTATTCGGCGATTTTATTCCCTGCCTAATTGAATTAAGGAACTTCCGGGACCAAAAGAGCCTTCTTCGGATGATGGAAGAGGCTGTCTTTGAAGCCCTCCGGAAGAGCTCTCAGGTTCGACAACAGCCGGACCTCCTTTCCGAGTCCTCTCTTCAATCTTTTGTCCATGACATCTCCGACCGGGTCCTCCTCCTGGTGGATGGCCTGGATGAGCTGTCCGACGAACGGCGGATTCGTTTTCTTTCCGCCCTGGATGACTACCTCCAAGCCAATCCCCAAACCCCGATTATCTTGACCAGCCGGGTGGCCGGCCTTTCTCAGCCTGAGACCAAAGCCCTCTTGACCAAGATGGCTTTCCGGGGGAGGTCCATCATCCCCTTAACGGATGAAGATGCAAAGACCTATTCCCGGACCTGGATTGAAGTCACCCAGGCCCCTGAGGACCGGGAAAGCTTGCAAGAGGCCATGGAGGAGATCATCAGCCAGGAGAAGTTTCAGTATTTGAAGGAGTTTATGAGGACCCCCTTGGAACTGCTTTTTGTCCTCAGGCAGGTCGCCAGGGATGCCTTCTCCCTCAACCGCTTCCAGATGTTCCGAGATAGCCTTTGGAAATACTTCACCGGCCACGTCACATCCTACGGCCAAAAGCGGGCCGTTTTTGAAGACACCATGACCCTTCTGAGCTTCATCGCCTATCAGATCCAGCTGAAGGAAAGCATGGTCTTCTCGCTGAAGGAAGTCTTGGAGATGGAGGAGAACCTGGCCAGGCTGAGTTTCCACACGGACTTGGCAAAAGAAGGAACTTTGGTGGACTACAGGGAATTTTTGGATGGCATTGCCGCCAATGTGGGGATTATCGAAAGCGAAGACCGGGAAGGGGAAATATATTATACCTTCCCCATCCGGTCCTACCAGGAGTTCCTGGTCGCCCATGCCTGCTGCCACCTCCGTTTACGTCGGGAAGCCTCTAAGCCGGACCCCCTGGGCCTTCTTTCTCCCC
>JAQYCE010000022.1 GCA_029003555.1 Bacillota bacterium
TTTATGTGGGATATTACAGCACTAGGTGAGCTACTTATTGATATGGCACCCGTTTCCGTAGAAGACGAAAGCCATCGGCCTGTTTCGGCCTATCTGCCAAAACCCGGCGGTGCACCGGCGAATTGCATCGCCCAATTAGCCAAGCTGGGGAGAAAGGTGGCTATGATCGGTTGTGTGGGCGATGATGTCTTTGGGCAGAGGATCCTTGATGCATTGAGAGATGTGGATATTGACATTTCCTGCGTTCAGGTGGATACCGAGATTCCCACTACCCTCGCCTTTGTTTCCCTTAATGAGGAGGGCGACCGGGAATTCACCTTTTACCGAAAACCGGGAGCCGATCTTCGGGTGAAATGGAACCGTGAAGCGGAAGGGCTGATCAAGGATTCTTACATTTTCCACCTGGGGACACTTTCCCTCGTGGATGAACCCTCCATCACGACGACCATGAAGGCCCTGGATTGTGCACGAGAATCGGGAAAACTAATTTCCTTTGATCCCAACTTTCGTTTGAATCTCTGGGCCTCCTTCCAGGCCTTGAAAGAGGCCACGGCTGCCATCCTTCCTTATGCCCATGTGGTGAAAATCAGTGGCGATGAATTACGGGCCTTTTGCCATCCCGACCAAGTCCAAGAGCTGGTTAATTCAAAGGGAAAGAGGGAATACTTCCTGCCGGATGTCCAGCCGGAGGAGGACAAGGTTAGAGAAGACATTGATCAGGTGTTTAAAGACTACCCCCAATTAAAGCTAGTGGCAGTGACCTTTGGGGCCAAAGGGTCTATCCTGGCCATGAAGGACCGGACGGTTTTTACCCCCGCTTTTTCCATTCGTGCGGTGGATACCACAGGAAGTGGCGATGCCTTCATGGGCGCCCTTCTGTCCGGCCTTCTGGAGAGTAAGGTGGAGGGCAAGAGCGGGGTGGACGGGATTCCCTGGCCTGACCTCGCCCTTGAAGAGATGGGGGGATTTGCCAATGCCTGTGGAGCCTATGCCGCCTTGCGCTATGGGGCCATTCCCTCCCTGGGACAAAAGGACAAGGTGGAAGACTTTATTCGTGGTTTTTAAGATAAACAATATCTTTCGATAAAAGAACTCCCGGCTAGAAGGGCCATGCCTTCCCAGCCGGGAGTTCTTTATTGGCGATTATAGTCTGAGATAGTAAATGGATTAATGATTTAGTGCATCCGGGTACTTCCCATCGCGCACAGCCTTGCATACCGAGAGGCTGACATCACAGTAGGGGATGAGGGTGGCCTGGTAGGCGTGGTAGAGGTCGGGTTTGCCCGGCCATACTGTCCCCACCACTTCATTTTTATGGTTGAGCTGGTGGTACCAGGATCCCCGGTCGTGGTCCAGGACCTTTTCATCAAGATAGGCCAAAAATTCAGCATAAGAATCCGCATAGTAGGCCTGGCCGGTCACTCGGTAGAGGACGGCAGCGGTGTTGATGGCTTCTGCGAGAACCCAGTGCATCCGGTCAGAGACGATGGGACGTCCCTCCCAATCGGTGGTATAGACAAATCCGGGAGCGCCATCAGCATACCAGGCATCTTCTTTGGCCCGGTGGAAAAGCTTTTGGCTGGCCTCTAGGAAATGCTGGAAGTCAGGACTGTCCTTTTCAAAGGTTGAAGATGCCCATTGGAGGATCAAGCGAGCCCATTCAAGACCGTGGCCGGGTGTGGCCCCATAGGGCTTAAAGGGGTCGGCAGGTCGGTCTTCATTGTAGTCAAGGATGGGGTCCCATTGGTCGTTATAGTGCTCCGGGATCCGCCATTCATTACCAGCTGCCAGGTCAACCACCCGGCGGATGATCCTTCCGGCCCGCTGGCGGTAAACCTCCTTCCCGCTTGCATCGGCTGCGTTGAGGAGGGCCTCCACCGTATGCATATTGGCATTTAAGCCTCGGTAGGAATCCTTCTGAGAGAAAGAAGTATCCCAGGTATCACAGGTCATGCCATCTTCTTCATCCCAAAAATAGCGGTCAAAAACAGAAATCGCTTCTTCAAAAAAAGCTTCCGAATCCTCATCCCCGGCCATCAAACAATCGGAGGCGGCAAGGATAACGAAGGCATGTGAGTAGCAGAGTTTGCCCTCCTTGGCTTTTCCATCTGGAAGGAGACCATCATACCAACCTCCGTTTTCTTTGTCCTGTAGGGCGGAGATCAGTCCCTTCTTGGCCCCGTCCGCCAACTTCTTCCATCCCTTCCCATACATCATCGCCCCCATGTGATAGACATGGCACATGCGGGCGGTCTCATAGGTATCCCTGGGGAAATCAGGCCAGGGCTGTCCATCATCGCCCAGATAATAGGCGGTTCCATCCGGTGAAATCACATTCTTACCGAACTCGAGAAGACTTTTTCGGATTTCATTCAAAAACCGGATATTTTCAGGGCTGTCGATTTGGTATTTTTTATCCATAATAAAACCTCCTCAGTAACTCTATGGATATTTTTTCTCTTATTTGGGCCAGGAATCAAAGCGGAGAGACCAGGTCCTTTGGTGAACTTGTCCCGGAGGAAGGGAGGTGAGGTTGTCTTGTTTTTCCAGGTCCTCCACGATATCTTGTCTGGAGGGGAGGGCAGACCATGGCTCCATGCAAAGGTAGGGGGCTTCTGTAAAGGGCCTATGCCAAAATCCCCAGTAGGGGAAGTCGGGCGCATGCAGGGTAACTGAATAGGTCCCTTTTTCGCTTCGAAGGGTCACACTATCCGGGGTGCCTTTGAGAACGATAGCATCCTCATCGAAGAGGTCATGACGGAGGGGAAGGCTCGAATTCTCCAGGGGGAAGGGGAAGTCTTGGCCGGTGACAAAACATTCTTTGGAAAAGCCGACACGCTTCATTTGGTCCGATGAGAAGTCCAATTGGTAGTCTTCAAAGGTCAGACCCTCTTCTAAAGGAAGATTGATGCCGGGATGGCCTCCCACTCCAAAGTACATGGTCTTGGGATCCCGGTTTTCAACGGTGTACTGAACATGAAGGGTGTTTTCCTCCAGGCGGTAGCTAATGGAGAAGGTAAAATGAAAGGGATACATTTCATAGAGGGAATCATCATCTTCCAGTGTAAAGGTGATGGCCTCTTCCGACTGATGGCTGACTTGAAAAATTGCGCTAGGGGCAAAGCCATGGATGGGCATTTGATAGTCTTTCCCCTGATAGGTGTAGGTCCCCTTGGTTAGGCGGGCAATGTAAGGGAAGAGATTAGGGGCTCGTCCGGACCAGAATTCCGGGTCGCCTTGCCAGAGAAATTCTTTACCGTGGGCGTCTTTTATTGACATGAGTTCAGCCCCTCGGTCTGAGACGGAAACAGAAAGAATACGGTTTGAAATATGGTAGACCATGGATCAATTCTCCAATCTTTAGCGGTTTCTTGGTTTTTTCGGTGAAAATGGCAAATGTTTTCTATTAAATTATATAATATTTAATGAAGGGCTAAAAGCTCCCCTGACATCCATAGAATGTGGCGGGGAAGCCAATATGGTCTTATATTTTGCTATAGAATAGAAAACTAGAATGGATAGGACATGCGGACACTCGGACTTGATATTGGAACAACAAGCATTTCTGCCGTCGTTTGTGAGGACAATTCGGTCATTGCCTCACGAACGATCGACAATGATTCAAATCTCCAGGGAGAAGAATGGGAGAGTCTCCAGGATGCAGAGAAGATTCTTGCCCTTTCGTGTGAATTACTAACATCCCTTTTTGCGGAATTTCCAACAATCTCCGGTATAGGAGTAACCGGTCAAATGCATGGGATTCTTTATTTGGATGCCAAAGGAGATCCTCTTAGCCCCCTGATCAACTGGAAGGATGGGCGGGGTGACTTGCTTGCGGATGATCAAAAAACTTGGGCCCAGGACTTATCTCGGCAAACGGGTTACCAGCTTTCCACAGGCTATGGGGTCCTTACCCACTATGTCAATGAAAAGAAGGGATGGGTTCCTCAAGGAGCCAAGGTATTTTGTACCATTGGAGATTATATTGCCATGAAACTGGCCGGCCGGAAGAGTCCCCAAATCCATCCCACGAATGCGGCCAGCCTGGGTCTACTTGACTTACAAAAGGGATCTTTTGACCGGTTAGCACTCAAGAAAGCAGGACTGGCTCCTGACCTCTTCCCGGAGGTCTCCGAAGAAGGTTTCCTGGGCAGAACAGAGAATGGGACGACTGTTGTTCAATCCATCGGGGATAACCAGGCCAGTTTTCTTGGCGCTACTGAAGGGGTTAAGGATTCTCTCCTGATTAACATCGGCACGGGAAGTCAGATTTCAATTTATAGCCCCCATTATGTGGAAATCTCCGGCCTGGAAACCCGTCCTTATGTGGATGGGGGATGGCTCCTGGTAGGAGCTGCCCTCTCCGGAGGACTAAGTTTTGCTCTTTTGGAGCGCTTCTTCCGTCAAAGTGTCAAGATGGTCACAGGGGAAGAAAAAAATTGCTATGGCCCTATGATGGAAGCCATGGAAGATATATCCCCCCGGTCCCTGAAAAATGCGCCTGTCATTTCCCCTCTATTTTATGGGACGAGACAGGATCCGACTTTGACGGCATCCATTACCGACCTCCATCCGGATAATTTCACCCCCCAACACCTTATCATTGGCATGATGAAGGGGATGAGTCACGAACTCTATCAAATGTTTGAAGGATATTTGGATCAAGATGCAAAAAGACCCGAGCATTTGATCGGATCAGGCAATGGTCTCCGACGGAATCCCTATCTTGTCCGGATTATCGAAGAGGAATTTGGAGGCTCCCTCCATCTTTCCGGCCAGACAGAGGAAGCAGCCTATGGAGCTGCTCTATATACCTCTTCATTCACCGGTGATGCGATTGACAGAAATCGTTAGATAATGCTAGTATTAATGACATGTAGAAAGGTTTGCCTGCACTATTTTTGGTCAGTTTTCGAGAATGGAAGGTGAAGACAAATGGGAGATATTATTGTCTCAATGGAAGGAATTAGCAAGAGCTTCCCTGGTGTAAAGGCATTGGACCATGTCCACTTTGAGCTTCGAAGTGGTGAAGTTATGGCCCTTCTGGGCGAAAATGGTGCCGGAAAATCCACTCTTGTGAAAATCCTAAGCGGTGTTTATACAAGAGATGAAGGAACATTAGAGATCTTTGGTAAGCCGTATGGCGACCTAAATACCAAGTTAGCCCAGGAAATCGGTGTAGCCATTATTCACCAAGAGCTCAATATGTGCCCCCATCTTACCGTAGCTGAGAATATGTTTTTAGGTCGTGAGATCGTGAAGGGATTTGTCACCGACTCAAAAAAGATGGAAGAAGAAGCAGCAAGAATCTTAAATGAACTGCAGATTGATATTGATCCCACAGAGGTGGTAGGGGATCTTGCCGTTTCCAAACAGCAGATGGTCGAGATTGCCAAGGCTCTATCCATTAATGCCAAGATTTTGATTATGGATGAACCTACCTCCGCATTAACCGCCAAAGAAATTGATGACCTCTTCCGAATCATTAGGGGACTTCGCGAAAACGGCTGCGGGATTATTTATATTTCTCACCGCCTGGATGAACTTCAGCATATTGTTGACCGGGTGACCATCATGCGGGATGGTCAATATATCACTTCCTGCGATTTCAAAGATACCAATATGGACGAGATTATTTCCAACATGGTGGGCAGAGAAATTAAGGAAAAATTCCCAAGGATTGAGTGTAAAAAAGGGAAGAAGATCTTTGAAGTCAAGAATCTGAACGCCGGAGAGATGGTTCAAAACGTCAACCTGGAGGCCTTTGAAGGGGAAATTGTGGGAATTGCCGGACTCATGGGAGCCGGGCGGACAGAGACGACGCGCGCTATCTTTGGAGCGGATCCCAAGACATCTGGGGAAATTATCCTCGATGGAAAGCCGATTGCGATTAACAAACCAAGCGATGCGATTAAGGCCGGGGTTGTCCTTGTGCCGGAAGACCGCCGAAAAGACGGTCTCTGCACCAAGCTTTCCATTCGAGACAACATTGCTTTGCCCAATCTTGACTTGACCAGGCTTTGCAATTCCTTGGGTGTTATTGACCAAAACCAGGAAACCCTCATGTGTGAGGAAGCGATCGAAAGTTTGCGCATTAAGGCATCAAGCCTGGAAATTGACGCCGGCAGCTTATCCGGCGGAAACCAACAGAAGATTGTCGTTGGAAAATGGCTGACAAGAGATTCTCGTATCGTGATCTTTGATGAACCAACGAGGGGCATCGACGTTGCTGCGAAAATTGAAATCTATAACCTGATGAACCAGTTAAAGAAAGAGGGGAAGGGCGTCATTTTCATTTCCTCTGAAATGCCTGAAATTTTAGGAATTGCAGATCGAATTGTTGTCATGTGTGAAGGTCGTGTTGTGGACGAAGTTATGGCCAAGGAAACCACCCAGGAAGAGGTCTTGACCCTGGCCACAAGATTCCACAATAAGCTAGCTGATGAAGCAATATAAAAGGGAGTGAGAAATGAAAGAAAAAAAGAAAATCGGTTCGGTTCGTGGCCTGCGGACGGCGCTGCTCGCCTTCGCGGCTTGGGCTGTCCTCATGATTGTTTTCGGCTTTATTGATTCCAATGTTTTTAAGCTGACTAATATTCTGAACCTTCTCCGGTCCATGTCCAAGTATCTATTGGTTGGGGTGGGTCAATCCATCATCCTGATTACAGGAAATATTGACCTCTCTATTGGATCCATTGTCGCCATGTCGGCCATGATCTCCTGTACCTTGATGACTAAGGGCGTTAGCGTCATCGTCGCCATTCTCGTGGCTTTTATTGCCTGCATGGTCATTGGCCTGATCAATGGGGTCCTGGTTGGACGGTTTAAAGTCCCCCCCTTTATTGCTACCTTGGGAACGATGTTTGTCGGCCGTGGCATTGCTTATATGGTCAACAATAATAGAAACACGGATGCCATTGCTTCCGGGATTGGAAAAGAAGCCGGTGAATCCTTCCAGAATTTCTTCTATTATGGGAAAACCTTGGGGGTTTACAATGCTTTCTGGATTGCAGTGGTCATCTTCCTCGTTGCCTTCTTTATCATGTCAAAAACCAGGACTGGCCGTCATATTTATGCCATCGGGTCCAATGTGGAAGCGGCTAAGCTTTCCGGTGTGAACGTATTTGCCACCACGACAAAGGCCTACATGATCAGCGCTTTCTGCTCTTTTGTTGTTGGCTTGATCCTGGCCGCCCAGGCGTCCATGGGAAATATGGAAGCAGGGAATACCTATGAAATGTATGCTGTTGCTGCCGGTGTCATTGGCGGTATCTCTCCCCTTGGAGGAACAGGTCTCCTGCTCGGCACCTTTGCCGGTGCTGGTGTTTGGCAAATGCTGGAAAATGGACTGGGAATTATTGGAGCACCGGTGGGTATCCAGAGACTAGTCATTGGCGTTATTGTAACCGCCGCCGTCCTGGCTGATATTCTCTTCCGCCAGGGAGGCAAAACGAAAAAGAATAAAGACTGAGGATGTTATTGATACAGGAACCTTCCTGTAGAAATAAAAATAAATTACAACTAAGGAGGAAAGAATGAAGAAGAAATTACTCGCATTAATGTTGTCATTGGCCATGGTCCTTACCGTTTTAACGGGTTGTGGTCAAAAATCCGGTCAGGAGAGCTCAGAATCTTCGGCTCCCTCTTCTGAAAGCCAGGAAGCTGGTGAATCTTCTGAGACTGAAGCAGGCAAGAATAAGGATGCCAAGATTGCCCTGATCACCATGGACTCCATTGACCAGCACTGGGTTCGTTTGAACGAGGGCGCTCAGGAAGAGGCCAAGGAACTTGGAGTCACCGTAACTTATATGGCGCCGAACACAAAGGATGATGCCCTGCAAATTGAGCAGGTCAACAACGCTGTTTCTGCCGGAAACCAGGTGATTATTGTAGCTGCCAATGGTCCCGATGCCATCACCTCCGCATTGAAGGAAGCCGTCGCTGCCGGTGTTAAGGTCATCTATGTTGACTCTGCCGCCAATATGGACGCTGAAGCTACTTTCTCCACGGATAACAAAGCAGCCGGTAAATTAGCCGGTGAAACTATGCTTGAAGAGTTGAAAGCCAACGGAACCACTTCCGGAAAAATCGGTATCATCAGCGTGAACGCCGCCACGGCTTCCACAGTTGACCGTACCGAAGGTTTCTCCTCTGCTTTTGAAGGCACCGACTTCGAAATCCTTCCCATCCAGTATGGTGAAGGCGATGCTGCCAAATCCCAAGCTATTGCTGAAAACTATATCACCCAGGGTGTTGTCGGCATCTTCGGCGGTAACGAAGGCTCCACCACCGGCGCAGGAAATGCCATCAAAGCAGCCGACTCAAAAGTCGTTGTTGTTGGTTTCGACCAGTCCGATGCCATCATGGGACTCATTGAAGATGGTTACATTCTCGCCACCATGGCCCAGAACCCTGATGTGATGGGTAAAGAAGCGGTTAAGGCTGCTGTCGAAGTCCTGAACGGCAAATCCTTGGATGGGAAAGTCGTTGACACCGGCGTTACCGTTTTGAAGAAGAAATAGAGCTGATTGTTATAGGCGTTTCGACTTATCCTAGATTGTTTACTGAACCAAAAAGAGGAGCAATAATGCTCCTCTTTTTTTGGTGGAGAAATAAAACATATTAGGTCAAGTGAAGGAATATTTCTAGGAAAGTGGCATTGATCTTCATAACATGCTATAAATTTTCTTTATTGTTTTCCGAGACTAATTATGTAAGAAAGGAGAACATTCATTCCCAATAAGCAGAGGAGGAGAGTACATCTCTCCATCTTAAATATTGCTTATCTTTAAATAGATATTTTTAGCTTTTCAATAAAATAGTTCAACCATTTTTACCTTTCATTGTTGTATTACAACGGAAAAGGGTGATGATTTGTGTATTTAATTACATGAAGATTTTTTTAATAAAGGTAA
>JAQYCE010000023.1 GCA_029003555.1 Bacillota bacterium
TAGGAGAAAAGGTCTTTTACTGGAACAGGGATCCTTTTTCCGATATGCCCATTGCTTCGAAAGGAGGATCCTGGTCCACGCTCTATTTGGCCCTTCTCAGTCAAAAAATGAACCTGTCACTCCGGATCAAGATGGCGGAGGCCGTTGACTCCCGGGGGTTTTCCTACTTTCCTCCTCCCCGGTCCCCGGGGGATGGTTGGAAGCTGGAGGACCGGGACCTGAAACCGGTCCTGTCCTGCCTTGGGTCCGACTATGACCGGGTGGTCGTGGATTGTCCGGGTCAGGCCTTTCTCTATGATGAGGAAGTCTTTCCCGGTGGGCAAGCCTTCCTCTGCCTACCGGGGAAAATTTCTCTTAGTCGTCTGGAGGGCCTGATGGAAGATTATCTGAAAATTCAACAAAGGCCCAACCTTCTATTTTTGGGGAAGGAAGGCAGGGAAGGGAAAATGGAATCGGTCAGAAAAAAGGGGTTTATGGCCGCTTGGATCAATCCCTTTGAGAAGAAAAAGGATGACTTTTGGAAGGAGGTTGAAAATGACCTTTATGGAGGCTCCCTTCTCCTCCGGGATAGGGGATAAGAATGCTCTTCAAGAAGAGAAAAGCTTTTGTTACCGGATGAAAATCACCGATCAATTTGACCCCTTGGCCTTGTCCATGTTGGAGAAAAATGACCTCCAATACTTCATCCGACCGACTGCCCAGTGGATGGAAGAGGAGGTCATCCTCCGCTATCCCCTCCCAAAGGACTTGGAAAGCTTAGCAGGAGGGAGGGAGTGGAAAAAGAATGATTTTCTTCACTTCCTCCGCCAGCTTCTTGCCGCCGGTAAAGAGGCAGGGGACTACCTCCTGATCCGGGAGGAGATTTCCTGGACAGACCGGCTCATCTTCTTGGGGGACCAGGGACCCAGGATTATTTATCTACCGGTCAGCTTGGACGAGGGAAAGGTCCCCCTTGACCATTTCTTAAAAAAAATAATTGTAGAAGGATCTTTTTCCAGGGAGGGCTTGGATTTCCTCCCTGACCTCATTGCCGCTATGGGGAAGAAGGATTTCTCCCTATCGGACCTTGAAGCCTTTTTGACATCCACTTCCTCCGAAAAGAAGGCTCCCATCAAACCTCTCTTTCAGGACTATCCCTCTCCGGAAGAATTGATTAAAAAAAAGGAAACAAAGATAGAAAAGGTCCGGGAAAAAGAGGAGACGAGGTCCATGACCCGGGCCAAAGAAAGTGAAAAAGAACCCTCCTTTTTTCAAGCTGATGTTCAGGAAAAAGGTAAGAAGAATAAAGACAAAAGTTCAATAAAACAAGACCTCTCCCTCTACTATCTCCTGACCCACTTTTCCATGGAGAATTGGCGGGCTTTCCGGTCGCAGAAGAAAGCAGAAGAGAAATCGCCTCCGGAAAAACGTAAAAAAGAGGGAGAAACCCAGCTATTGAAGGGGTCAGGCGCCTTCCTCTGGTGGGACCGAAAAAAGCGGGCTATCCCCTTGGACAAGGTCCCCTTTGTCCTGGGGTCAGGGGAGTCGACCAGCCTTCGCTTGGAAAGCCCCTACGTTTCAAGAAGTCATGCTCAGATTCGCTTTGAAGAAGGAAACTACATCCTTGTCGACCTGGGCTCTTCCAATGGAACTTTTTTAGAAGGGAAAAGGCTGGATCCGGGCCAAGAGGTCCCCCTCAAGGACCAAAATCAATTTTCACTGGCAAAAGAGGAATTTCATTTCTTCTCTGCCTAGCCCTTTCATCTTTCGGGGTCAATCCGTGGTACACTAGGTTTCCAGGAGGATTGACCTATGATGATCACCCAAAAACTATTAGATTGGTTCGATGCCCATCGCAGGACCCACCTGCCATGGAGGGAGGACCCCACCCCCTATCATGTTTGGGTTTCGGAAATTATGCTCCAGCAAACCCGAGTGGAGACGGTTTTGCCCTACTATAAACGTTTTATGGACCGCCTTCCCGACCTTCAAGATCTGGCGAAAGTGGATGATGATTCCCTCCTCAAGCTTTGGCAGGGTTTAGGCTATTATTCCCGGGCGAAAAACCTGAAAAAGGCGGCCCAAGTCATCATTGAGGACCATGGCGGTAAAATCCCAAGGAACTGGGAGGACCTGACGGCCCTACCGGGAATCGGCCCCTATACGGCTGGAGCCATCCTCTCCATCGCTTTCCAGGAGCCCTACCTGGCTCCTGATGGAAATCTCTACCGGATCGGTGCCCGGATGACGATGGAGGAAGGGGAGATAGAAAAGTCCTCCAGCAAGCGGAGGGTGGAGGATTTCCTGAGATCATTTTTGTCCGAAGACCGGCCCGGGGATTTCAATCAGGCTCTCATGGACCTGGGGTCAGGCGTCTGTCTGGCAAAGGGACAGCCCCTTTGCCGGGCTTGTCCTTTACAGGAAAGCTGTTTGGCCTTCCGGGAGGGTAAGCAGGGTGAATTCCCCCGGAGAAAAGAGAAAAAGAAGAGGAGGGAGGAGGAAAAGACCCTTCTTCTTATTCGTAGGGGAGAGGACGTTCTTTTAGTCCGACGTCCGCAAAAGGGTCTTTTGGGCGGCCTATGGTCCCTGCCCATGCTTACCGGCCACTGGGATGAAAAGGAAGTTTCGGCCTGGATGAAAGAAAGGATGGGACAAACTTCATCTCCCTATTCGGTCCGCTACAACGGGTCCTACCGCCATATTTTCTCCCATGTGGAGTGGGATATGATCTGTTATTTGCTGGAAGAGTCCGGACCAAACCGCTATCTTGTCGCGGAGAAGGATGGGTCCTTCTTCACTTCTTCCACTGATGGCGAAGACCTGGAGGCCTTTGACGAAGCGGTATGGGCGGACCCGAAGGAACTGGCCCAAGAGTATTCGATTCCCTCCGCCTTTCTTCCTTTCTTTACAGAGGCTGAAGTTGGCGAGACATGATCCCTATCCCCAAACACATTCTTTCCTCTTATTGTTATAATAAAATAAAAGACACATGGGTAATTGTCACTTAGTTTAAGGATAGGAGTCATCAATGGAAGAAAAACAGCAAGACTTGCGTTGGACGATCTCGGAGATGTACCGAGATGGGGAAGAAGTGAAAAAAGACCTGGATCAAGTGAAGGAAGGGATGGAGAAGATCCGGACCCTGTCCAAGGACCCGGGTGCCCATATCAAAGAAATCTTTGATGCGATTAACAAATATATGAGGGTGGCGGAAAATGTCATCGTCTTTACCAATATGCAACAGGACCAGGATTCACGGGTCTCCTCGGCCCAGAAGCTTAACCAGGAGGCCATGACCATCCTGACGGACTTTGATGCCTCCCTGTCCTTTTTCCGCCCCTACCTTTTAGGCCTGGGCAAGGAAGAACAGGAAAAACTCCTGGAGGATCCGGACCTTGCGCCCTACCATGAGAAGCTCGAGCGAATCTTCCGCTACAGCGAACACACATTAACGGCTGACCAGGAGTACATCCTTTCCAAGATGTCTTTTTTGGAAGAAGCTCCTGAAAACATCTATTATTTCCTGACCAATGCGGATTTGACCTTCCCGCCCTTGGAAAGCAAGGGGGGAGAGAAGCTGACCGGGGAGAACTTCACCACCCTGGAACAGGACAGTGACCCGGCCGTCCGAAAAGAGGCTTTTGAGAACCTCTATTCCACCTTTAAAAAGTTCGGGAACACCATTTCGACAGCCTATTATAACAATGTCAAGGGCTTAACCACCTTGGCCGGGATCAAGAACTATGATTCTGCCCTCCAGATGGAGCTCTTTGACGACAATGTGGATCCCAAGGTTTATGATGCCCTGATTGAATCCATCCATAAGAACATGGACGTCATGCACCGCTACTATGTCAAGAAAAAGGAACTTCTGGGTCTTGAGGAACAGCATATGTATGATGTCTACCTGCCCTTAGTCAAGGGATCCTCCAAGACCTATACCTTTGAAGAAGCAAAAGAAGTTTGCATCGCTTCCGTTGCTCCTTTAGGGAAGGAATACCAGGATATTTACCGGTCAGCCTTTGAGGACGGGTGGATTGATGTTTATCCCAGGGATGGGAAGAGGGGCGGGGCCTATTCCTCCGGTTCCTTTGATTCCCAGCCCTATATCCTGATGAACTTCACCGGGACCCTGGATTCAGTTTTCACCCTGGCCCATGAGATGGGTCACTCCATGCATTCCTATTTTGCAAAGAAAAATAACGACTACCTCTACCACAACTACACGATTTTTGCAGCGGAGACGGCCTCCACTTTCAATGAGAACCTCCTCCTTTATTATTTGATGGACCATGCGGAAACGGAGAAGGAAAAGCAGGAACTCCTGGCCCACCACCTGGATTCCTTTAAGTCGACGGTCTATCGCCAGACCATGTTTGCTGAATTTGAGAAGATCGTCCATGACCGGGTAGAGGCCGGTGAAGCCTTGACCCAGGAGGACTTTGACAAAATTTATGGAGACCTCAATAAGGCCTACTTTGGAGAAGCCATGATCTCTGATGACCTCATCGCTCATGAATGGATGCGAATTCCCCACTTCTACTCCAACTTCTATGTTTACAAATATGCCACGGGCTACTGTGCAGCCACGGCCCTGGCCCGGAAGGTGATTGAAGAAGGCCAGAGTGCGGTAGATAATTATTATAAGTTCCTAAAAGACGGTGCCCACCACTTCCCCATTGACCAGTTGAAAATGGCGGGTGTGGATATGTCCGACCCCAAGTCGGTTGACCTGGCCTTGGATGTCTTCAGGGATTTGGTTGAAAAGTTGGAAGCTATTGATGAATTGGCTTAACTTTCTTTGCTAAGGGTGGTTTGAAAACGCCGATTGTCGCCCCTGGTCGGGAGAGCAGGGAAGAAAAATGAAGGAGGTAATGATGGGTGTCATGGACAATATTGCCGGCTTCTTTACCGGTGATAACAAAAAAGTGGAAAACCAGGTACCTGACCAGGCCTTTGCCTATATCGACCACCTGGTCAGTGATGAAGAAATCGCCAGAACCCTGGATAAGGTAAGCAGGGTGGTGGAAATGAAGGATTGGCTCTTCTTCCAAGAGGATGAGGGTCACTTCCCCTACAGGAATGAGTCCTTGGAGAAAGCCATCTATGTCGGTCAGGATGTGGAGGAAGCCGTCCACTATATGAAAAATGGAGAAGGCTACCAGGGCGTTGCCCTTAACGACGATGTCCTGAAAACTATCCTGACCCGTTTCCTGACGACGATTGACGTTTATGAATTTACGGGCCTGGATTTTGACCTCAAGGGCCTTTACCGGCAGGTCTATTCCACGCCCGGCGAGATGGTCAACTACATCATTGAAGAAAGACAGGGAAAACTGGACCAGATGGTCCAAGACCCTGTCCAAGTGGTCAGCCCCGACTTTGCCCGGAGGCTCTATGAATATGACTTCCTCATCCAAAGAAATGGTGAAAAATCCATGGGGGACAGCAACCGCGTCAATGCCTACGCCGGCGACCATGCCCGAGCCATCTTCGAAAGGTATTTGAACAGGGGTGGCGAGGCTGAAGAGGCTTTTTATGGGGAAGATGAGCCGGCCCACCCACAAGAGGGTCCCGACCAAAATCAAGAGGATAAGAGGGAGTTTTAAGGGAAGAGGGGCCTGAAGAAAGAGGGGAGGGCTGATGAAAAAATGGATCTACCGGCTCATCGAGCTTGTTCTGTTATGTATTATTCTCTTTTGCCTATGGAAGATCGGTTCTTATTTTTGGGGGAGGAAAGTTTCCGATGATTCCTTCAGAAACTTGGAGCAGATGGTCGAAGAGAGAGAGGAGCCGGGGCAGACTACGGAAAAGGAAAAGAAGCTGGATTACCGGGCTTTGATGAAGGACCTCCGGGGGAAAAATGATGACGTCATCGCCTACCTCCAGGTGGAGGGGACAAAAATCAATTATCCGGTCGTCCAAGCTCAGAATAATGATTACTACCTCCGCCGTGGTCTGGACAAAAAATACTCCTTCCAGGGGATCCCTTTTATGGATTATAGGAATAACCCCAATCTGGAGGACCAGAATACGGTGGTCTATGGCCATATGATGAATATTGGGACGACCTCCATGTTCGGTTACTTTCAGGATTTCCTGGACCAGAAATATGCGGATGAGTCCCCGAAGGCCCTTCGGATGATTAATGACCGGGGGATCTACCACTACCGCCTGCTGTCCATAAGTTACCTTCCAGAAGCGGCCGATTACAGGAATCCCCACATGGAAGAGGATGAGTTCCTGGACCATGTTGACGATTTGATCAAAAAATCAGAGGTGGATTTCCGCTATGGCCAGGCCATTTTGCCCCAGGATAGGATTTTAACCCTGTCCACCTGCACTCCCGACCAGGATGCCTCCCGCCGTCTGGTGATTTTGGCGGTTCTGATCAATGAGGAGAAATAAATTGAATCTCTTGAACCAGGCCCCTATTAGGGGCCTTTTTTATTGCCCGATGGGAGAAGACAAAGAAAAAAACTGAAAAGCCCTTGCTTTTTTCTTTGTCTTTGGTTATCATAGAGACAGTTGTTAGCACTCTACTATTATGAGTGATAGGTCATAAAGCAAAGATAATGTCTTAAAGGAGGCTTGTATGAAATTAATCCCACTCGGTGAAAGAATTGTTATCCAGAAATTGGAGAAAGAAGAGACTACAGCGTCCGGGATTGTTCTCCCTGCATCTGCCCAAGAACAGCCCCAGTATGCTGAAGTTGTCGCCATTTCCGACCAGTTGGAAAAGGATGAAGTCAATATTAAAGAAGGCGATCGGGTCATTTATTCCAAGTATGCCGGCACGGATGTCAAGTTTGGGGACGATGAATATATCGTCATCAAGATGGAAGACGTCCTGGCCGTTGTTCAGGATTAGTTGAATCGAATAGGAAGACAGAGAAATAGGAGGTATATCGATGGCAAAAGATATTAAATATAGCGATGATGCACGCAAGGCCATGCAAGAAGGCGTCAACAAGCTGGCGGATACGGTTAAAATCACCATGGGCCCCAAGGGAAGAAATGTTGTTCTTGAGAAGTCCTTCGGGTCACCGGTTATCACCAACGACGGCGTGACCATCGCCAAGGAAATCGAGTTGGAAGACCGCTATGAGAACATGGGTGCCCAGCTGGTTAAGGAAGTAGCGACGAAGACCAACGATGTAGCCGGTGACGGAACGACAACCGCCACCCTTTTAGCCCAGGCCCTGGTCCAGGAAGGCTTGAGAAACCTGGCTGCCGGCGCCAACCCCATGGTCCTAAGAAAAGGAATGCAGAAGACAACCGAGGAGACCATCCGGATTCTTAAAGACCACTCCAAGGAAGTGGACACCATGGCAGCGATCGCTTCCGTCGGTTCCATCTCCTCCGGTGATGAGGCCATCGGTCAGATGATTGCTGAAGCCATGGAAAAGGTGGGCAAGGATGGGGTCATCACCGTTGAAAATTCCAATACCATGGAAAACACCCTTGAGGTGGTCGAAGGGATGCAGTTCGACCGCGGCTACCTCTCTCCCTATATGGTCACCGATGGTGAAAAGATGGTGGCTGAACTGGAAGATCCCTACCTCCTCATCACCGACAAGAAGATTTCCAACATTCAGGAGATCCTGCCCCTTCTTGAGCAGGTCATGCAGTCCAGCAAGCCCCTCCTGATTATCGCTGAGGACATCGAGGGTGAAGCCCTGGCTACTCTGGTTCTGAACAAGATCCGTGGAACCCTCAATGTGGTCGGAATTAAGGCTCCCGGCTATGGCGACCGCCGCAAGGAAATGCTCCAGGACATTGCCATCCTGACCGGTGGCCAGGTCATTACCGAAGAGCTGGGTCTGGAACTCAAAAATGCCTCCATCGACCAGTTGGGCCAGGCGGCCAAGGTCAATATTGATAAGGAAAACACCGTGATTGTCGGCGGCCATGGCGATGCCAAGACCCTGGAAGAGCGGGTTGAGCACATTAAGAAGCAGATTGAAGCTACCGAATCCGACTACGACCGTGAGAAACTCCAGGAGCGTTTGGCCAAGCTGTCCGGCGGTGTCGGCGTCATCCGCGTTGGTGCTGCAACGGAAACGGAGCTCAAGGAGAAGAAGCTCAGAATCGAGGACGCCCTTTCCGCTACCCGGGCTGCTGTGGAAGAAGGTATCGTGGCAGGCGGCGGCGTTGCCCTTGTTGATGCCATCCCCGCTGTGAAGAAGTTCACCGAGAAGCTGGAAGGCGATGAGAAGGTGGGTGGAGCCATCCTCCTTCGTGCCCTGGAAGAGCCCCTCCGCCAGATCGTGAAGAACTCGGGTCATGAAGACTCTGTGGTCCTCCACAAGGTCATGGAGATGGAAGCCGGCATGGGCTATGATGCCTACAAGGATGAATACGTCGATATGTTCGAATCCGGAATCGTCGACCCGACTAAGGTCACCCGGTCCGCCCTCCAGAACGCCGTGTCTATCGTTGCCATGCTTCTGACCACAGAGGCTGCGGTAACCGATATTCCGGAAAAGGAAGAGCCGGCCCCGGTTCCCAGCCCCGGTTACGGCGCATATTAATTCGAGATAAACTGAATAAACAACCAAGCCAGGTAGGCCCCGAAAGGCCTGCCTGGCTTTTTTTATCAATAGGCCTTGGAGTCCCCAATTGTCCCAAACCGTCCCAAAAGATTCTAATTTATGAAAACTATACGTTTTGAACATAATTAAGCACATAATTAATCAAAAAATGAATGTTTTTGAAACATTTTGGTATTTAATTTTAACCCCATTTAACTAAAATAGTAATCACTAGCCCTCTATTTTCAGGAGGGAGGGAGCTTCTAAAATTCTATTAGAAAGGAAGTAAAAATATGAATAACATCCAACGAAAATCCGAAACCAGAAAAGTGATTATTCAGCTCCTCCGTCGACACCAGTCCAATGTGGACAAGTACAGCCGGATCAAGTCAGACCCCACCATCAGGGAGTGGAAGGCCGACTACATGATGAGAAAGGCGACAGGTGGGATTGTTGCCGAAAACTATGAAAGAAAACCGGGAAAGCGCAACGCCCACGCTTCTATTGAGGAGACCCTCCTTGTGGAAAAATCCAATGTATTTGACCAGATCCATAGGATTGAACTCCAGATCCAGGTGGTCCGGATCCTACTCCTTTCCCTCCAGGAGGAAAATGTCCGCTTGGTTGAACTCCGGTATTTCTGCCACCTGCCGGTGGAAAAGGTCTGTGAGGCCCTCTATTGCTCCCGGTCCACCTTCTATCGCCGCCATGACCTGGTTCTGGATGAACTGACTGACGAATTTGACCGCCTCTTTACGGAGGAAGACCGGGAGATCCTGATCGGGAAAAACTAATATGGTAAGATAGGTTTATTACAGGAAAGAAAGGAGGCCCCGCCATGAAGATACTCTTGGTCAATTTGGATAAGGGGCTGACGAGCGACTTAACCTATAGTTTTGAAAAAGATGGTTCTAAGACTTATATGGTTGAGGACATGGATCAGGCCAAGGCTCTGGCAGACCGGGAGGGGGTGGACTTAGTCCTTCTGGCGGGAAGGCAAAATGATGGCGACTTCCTCCACACCATTGAACGCTTTAAGGAGGGCCATGGGCCCCTGGTCATCGTCTTATCCCAATTAGGGGATCCCAAGGATGCCGTCCTGGCTTTGGAATATGGGGCGGATGACTATATGAAGGCCCCCATCCACATCCTGGAACTCAAAGCCAGGATCCGTGCCCTTCAAAGAAATCGTGGGGAGAAGGGGGACCAGAAACCCCTGACAGTAGACATTCCCCCTCTTCGCTTTCAATTGGTCGACCATGAGATTTCTTCCGGCGACCTTACAGTTTCCCTCTCTGAGATGGATTTTCGCCTTCTCTACACCTTGGCCGACCAGGCGGGACTGACCCTGTCTCGAGAGGACCTGGCCTCCAAGCTTTGGTCAGACGAGTCCTCCAGCCGTCTCCGGACGGTGGATGTCTATATCCAGCGGCTGAGAAAAAAACTTTCTCGCTTGGGATTGGAGGATTTGGTGGAAACCCGGTGGAAAGAAGGCTATGTCTATAACAATGCGGATTGGACCAGGCCGGGTCAGTAAGGCAGAATAGGGCAGACGAAAATTGATGAGAAATTTTAATGTGGGAAGAAAAGGAGGCCCGGATGTTCATGCGATTGGATAAATTATTAGCCAATGCCCAGGTAGGCTCTCGGAAGGAAGTCGGGATCCTCATCAAAGAGGGCCGGGTCATGGTGGATGGGGAAGTGGTCAATAAGCCCGGGAAAAAGATAGAAGAAGGGGCCGACCTATTGGTGGATGGGAAGGCCTTGGAAGTCAAGCAACATGTTTACTACCTCCTCCATAAGCCCCAAGGGGTGATTTCAGCCACCAAGGACCGGAATAAGACTGTCCTGGACCTCATCCGCCCGGCAGACCTCCGCAAAGGTCTCTTTCCTGTGGGAAGGCTCGATAAGGATACAACCGGCTTCCTCCTCTTGACCAACGATGGGGACCTGGCCCACCGCCTCCTCTCCCCGAAAAGGGGGATAGAGAAGACCTACCTGGCCCGCTTGGATGAGGATTTGGATGAAGGGGACGTCCGGGCCTTTCAAGAGGGCTTCCTCCTCCTTCCGGAGGGTATGGTTACCCGGCCGGCACGTTTGGAAATTTTGGAAAAGACCCTTGGCCGGGTGACCATTACCGAGGGAAAATACCACCAGGTCAAAAGAATGTTTGCCAAGCGGGGAAAAGAAGTCTTACAATTGAAGAGAATATCCATGGGCCCCTTAAAATTGGGGGGCTTGGAAGAGGGGGCCTACCGCCCCTTGAGTGATGAGGAAGTGGACCTTCTCAAAGCTCTTTGAAGAATGTGGGTTTCAACCGGCTGATTGGCCGGGACAGAAATGAGAAGAGGACCTAAATGAATTATTACATCGCCGATTGTCATTTCGGAGATGAGCAAGTCATTGCCTATAGTCGTCGGCCCTTCCACTCTCTGGATGAGATGGATGAGACCATGGTAAAGAATTGGAACAAGGTGGTCAGAGACTATGACGATGTTTATATCATTGGCGACCTGGTCTCCCGGTCCCAGGACCCCCTTTCTTATCTGGAAAGACTCAAGGGGAGGCTCCACCTGGTTTGTGGGAACCACGATGGCCCCATGCTGAAGGATCCGGCCTGCCGGGACCGCTTTGTCGAGGTCAGCGACTACCTGGTCGTGGAGGACCACAAACACCGCCTTGTCCTCTTCCACTACCCACTGTTGGAATGGGATGGTTATTATTATGGGACCTGGCACCTCTATGGCCACATCCATAACCACCTTTCGGACAACCAAGAGAGGGCCAAGTCTCTCTTTAAAGCCTTGAATTGCGGGGCCGACGTAGTCGGCTTCAAACCTCGAACCTTTGATGAATTGGTGGCTATCAATAAAAAGGATCGGGACAGGGAGAAGCGGCCGGAAGGTTCCGTCTAGGGGGACCTTCTTCCCCGGACTTCCTCAATAAACTGGGAGACCTCCACATTCCTCCCGTTGACCTCCCGCCTGGCGACCAGGCGGAGCCGATGACGGGCTCGGGTCATGCCCACATAAAAGAGCCGACGCTCTTCTTCCATCAGGCCTGACCCGACCCGGCCCCTCAAGGCCAGGGCGGTTATGGAGGGAAATTCGTTTTGCATGAGGTCAATCAACCAAACACTATCGTATTCGAGACCCTTTGCACCGTGGATGGTGGAAAGGGTTAGTTTTTCTTGCTTCCGGTCCGCCTCCAGGAGGAGGGTCCGGAGCTGAGAGAGCCTTTTTTCCAGGTCGGGAAGAGAGGGGATGGGCCCGGCAATAGAGATCAGGATCTCCATAACCCGGTCTCCCGTATTCAGGGTCCGCATCCTCATCCGGTTACTATCCTTCATGTAGTCGCCATAGCCCAAGTGGTCCCGGATCTCTTCTAGGGCTTCTTTGGGTCGGGACTGGCGGATCCGGCGGAAGCCGACCCGGAGTCGGTCCAGCTTGTCCCGGTAAAAGGGGTTTTGGGTCCCATCCAAAGCATCCAAGCGGTCCAAAACGGGAGTCATAGGGTCCATGGACCGAACCTGGAGAAGGAAGTCCTTTTTTAGATAGGCATTGAGTTTGAAGTAGATTCGTTGGAAGCTGTCCAAGTCCGTGGGGTCCATGGCGAAGTGGAGGATATCCAGGACATCTCGAAGGACGGGGTGGGTGAAAAACCTTCCGTCATTTCCCTTGGCTCGGAAGCCAATCCCCATCCGGTCCAGGCGGTCGGCCAGGGCGACCATGGAGATGTTATTTCGGAAGAGGATGGCCCCGTCGCCCAGGGCCAGGTCCTCTTTAATTTTGTCACCAACCAGGTCCAGTTCCTTTTCCAGGTTGCTTTTAATGTAGACCCGAATTTTTTCCTCTCCCTCCCGGGTGGCCTGGGCTTCCTTGACATACCGGTTCTTATTTCCCTGGATAAGCCGGCTGGAAACGGCAACAATATTGGGGGTGGACCGGTAGTTGTCCTCCATCTTGATGATCTTGGCCTGGGAGTAGGTCTCCTTGAAATGAAGGAGGTAGAGAGGTGAAGCCCCACGGAAGCCATAGATGGACTGGTCATCGTCCGCTACCATGAGGAGGTTGTTCCGGGGCAGGCAGATTCTTTGGATGATTTCCAGTTGGACTCGGGAAGTGTCCTGGGCCTCATCGACCTGGAGGTAGGTGAAACGGTCCTGGAGAGCCTTGAGGATCTCCGGCTCCCTTTCCAGAATTTCCAGGGTCCGGACCAGCATATCATCGAAATCGATCAGGTTTCTTTCCCGCTTGAAGGCCTCATATTGGGCGGAAATCTTCAGAAAGTGGGGGAGGCTGTCACCGGTTTCCTTTTTAAAGGTAGAATAGGAAACCAGTGCGTTTTTCAGATAGCCGTCCACCCGGAAAAAATCATCCACCTCGCCTTCCCGGGGAGGCCGCCCCAAACAAGTCCAATAGATGGAGGAGAGGAGGTCATACTTGTTCCAATTTTTTGACCCCTCAATCAGGTCGATCCGGGCCCCCTTCATTTGGGCAAAGGCCTGGATGATCCGGTAGCAAAAGGCATGGATGGTGGAAAAGGTGGGGGTGGGCCTTTCCCCATAGAGCTTTTGAAAGCGCCTCTCCAGGTCCATGGCCTGGAGGCGTGAAAAAGTAATGGTGGCAATCTCCCGGGCCTGGATTCCGGAAGCCAATAGCCGGTCGACCCGCTCCAGGAGCACGGTCGTTTTTCCGGCACCGGGAACGGCTAGGACCAGACAGGGTCCCTCTTTATGGGAGATAACCTCTTGTTGTGGTCGGGTGAATTCCATACATCCTCCTCTTGGTATCCGGGAAGTCAGGCCCTATCCGTGTAGGGGGCCGGGACTTCGGGTAGGTATATCTTACTCAAGATGGCAGGGGCCTGACAAGGGCGGGCGGATGAATGGGGGAAAGTGGGATGGCTTCCATCCACCCTGGTCCCTTGCTGAAAAGCTGTGGGACGCCCGGAAATTCAATTTTCCAAAAAGGATTGCATTCAATCTTCAACTTTGTTACACTGATTCGGTAAGCTGGTGTGTCGGAATTGGCAGACGAGACAGACTCAAAATCTGTTGCTGTTATGCAGCGTGTGGGTTCAAGTCCCACCACCAGCATGAAACCACGTCAGTTGACGTGGTATTTTTTTTAAGGAGGAAGTATGGCCAGGAACAAACGCTTCTTAATGATTGACGGATCATCTCTGCTTTTCCGTGCCTTTTATGCCATCCGGGACTTGCGGACCCAGGACGGGGTCTATACCAACGGGGTCTACGGCTTTATGACCATGTTCTGGAAGGCCATGGAAGAGATTCAGCCGGACTACGTCCTCGTGGCCTTTGACCGTTCCGAGCCCACCTTCCGCAGCGATATCTATGCGGATTATAAGGGAACCCGACAGGCCATGCCGCCTGAACTGGGCCCCCAATTCGGCATGGTCAAGGATATCCTCCGGTCTCTTTCCATCAAGACCATCGACAAAGAAGGCTACGAAGCCGATGACATCATCGGGACCATGTCCAAGCGGGCCGAGAAAGAGGGAGTGGAGTCCATTCTCCTCACCGGGGACCGGGACTACTTTCAGTTGGTTTCAGACTTGACCACTGTCCGTTACACGAAAAGGGGAATCAGCCAGGTGGAAGAGGTGGACCCCCAATACATCATGGAAAAATACCAGGTCAGCCCTCCTGCCCTGATCGAGATCAAGGGGCTTCAGGGGGACTCCTCCGACAACATCCCCGGGGTTCCCGGCGTAGGAGAAAAAACGGCCATCAAGCTGATTAAGGAATTTTCCACCATCGAGAATATTTATGAAAATATTGACCAGGTATCGGGGAAGAAACTCCGGGAGAATCTGATAGAGAACAAGGACCAGGCCTTCCTCTCCCGGCAACTGGGGGAGATCTTCCGGGATATGCCTTTGGAAGAAAACCGGGAAGACTTCCGACCCGGCGATCCCGACCGGGAGGAGCTGGTGGAGATCTTTACTCGCCTGGAATTTCGAACCTTTGCCGACCGCTATTCCCTGGAAGATGGAAAAAGAGAAATCCTGAGCTTTTCCACCAAGGAGATTGCCCCCCCGGCTTGGCCCGGCCTGGCTAAAAAGCTGGCCAAGCTGGAGAAGACCTCCTTTGCCATCCTGGGGGATGGAGAAAACTATATCCATGCCAAACCGGTCTATGTCTGCTTCCAATGTGGGCAGGAAGCCCTCCTCCTGGACTTGGAAGGCCGGGAGGAAGCCTTCAGGGAAGCTTTCGGTTCCCTCTTTTCGGGGGAGGGCCCCCTCCTTCTTGCCTATGATATTAAAGAGTCCATGGTCCTTCTAAAAAAATTGGGCCTGGACTTCACCGGGGATTACCGGGACATCATGCTCATGGAATACCTTTTGGACCCCACCCGGTCTTCCTATGAGATCGACAACCTGGCCCAGCGGGTCTCGGGGATTTCTATTCTCTCCCGCCGGGACCTCTTGGGAAAGGGGGCCAAGCGCAAGGAGTTCAACCAGATCCCCCGCCAGGACCTGATGGATTATGTGGGGGGCCTCCTCCGGGTGGTGATGGAAGGGGAGGATCAGCTCTGGGCAGAGATCAAAGAGATGAAGATGGACCGGCTCTATTTGGAGATCGAGAATCCTCTGGCCCTGGTCCTAGCCCATATGGAAATTGCAGGGGTGGCCGTGGATGAGGCCAAGCTGGATGCCTTGGATAAGGAATATTCCCATCGGCTCAAGGAGATGGAAGAGGAAATCTACGATTATGCCGGGAGGACCTTCAACATCAATTCTTCCCAGCAGCTCTCCGACCTCCTCTTTGTGGACCTAGGTCTTCCTCCAGGAAAGAAAACCAAGACCGGCTATTCCACGGCTAAGGATGTTTTGGAAGGCTTGGTGGATGCTCACCCCATTATTCCCGCTATTCTGGAATACCGGATGCTGTCCAAGCTCATGTCCACCTATGTCGACGGCTTCCGCCCCTATATCGATCCGGACGGCCGGGTCCGGTCCCAATTCAAGCAAAATGTGGCAGCCACAGGCCGCTTATCCTCTACTGAACCCAACCTTCAAAACATCCCTATCCGGACGGAAGAGGGGCGGAAGCTCCGGGCTGTCTTTGTGGCCGGGGAAGGAGAAGTGTTGGTGGATGCGGACTATTCCCAGATTGAGCTCAGGGTCCTGGCCTCCCTTTCCGGAGACCCCACCATGATCCGCTCCTTCAAGGAAGGTCACGACATTCATACCAAGACGGCCTCGGAAATCCTGGGCAAGGATCCGGACCAGGTTACAGCGAACGAACGCTCATCCGCCAAGGCGGTCAATTTCGGCATTATCTATGGAATCTCCGACTACGGCCTTTCACAGAACCTGGGGATCAGCCGCCAGGCGGCCAAGGAATACATTGATGGTTATAAAGCCACCTATCCGGAGATCCAAAACTATATGACTAACATCGTGGAGGAAGCCAAGGAAAAGGGCTATGTGGAGACCCACTACGGTCGTCGGCGGATAGTCCCTGAATTGGCCTCATCCAACTTCAACGTCCGATCCTTTGGGGAGCGAATTGCCCTAAATACCCCCATCCAAGGGACAGCAGCGGACATTATCAAGCTGGCTATGATCAAGGTGGACCGGGCCCTCCGGGACGATGGGGGAAAGGCCCGTCTGGTCCTCCAAATCCACGATGAGCTGATTGTGGAAGTGGAAGAAAACCAGGCTGAGACCATGGCGAAAAAGATCAAAAAGATTATGGAAGAAGTCTCCGACCTGGCAGTTGACCTCCTGGCAGATACCAATATAGGGAAGTCCTGGTATGAAGCTAAATAGGGCCAGGCGGATCGGCCTGACCGGGGGCATCGCTTCGGGCAAGTCCTCCTGTACGGCCTATTTGATCCGGGAGGGCTACAGGGTTTTGGATGGCGACAAGCTTGCCCACCGGCTCATGGCTCCCGGACAGGAGGCTTTTCAGGCTTTGGTGGAGGCCTTTGGACCCGGCATTTTGGATGATGGCGGGCTTCTAGACCGGGGGAAATTGGGGGACCTGGTCTTCCAAAATCCACATGCTCTGGCCAAACTTAATGCCCTGACCCACCCCCTGATTTACCGGGAGCTGGAAAGGGAGGCGGTCTTGGCTGAAGAAGAGGGAGTTAAAGACGGCCTCCTCTTCTTCGACCTCCCCCTCCTTTTTGAGACCTGGGACCGGGCCAAGGCCTTGGCCTTCGATTCCATTTGGCTCGTTCTTGCCCCGGAGGACGTTCGGGTTCAACGGATGGGGAAAAGAGATGGCCTGACCCCAGAGGAAGCCAGGGCCAGAATCCGGGCCCAGATGGGGGACGATCAAAAAATTCCGAGGTCGGACCAAATCATATATAATGAAGGAGGGCTTAAAGTCCTTTATGATAATATCCAACAAGCCCTTGTTTTGGAGAGAGACCACCATGAAATTTCTTAGAAAACTACTCAAATATTTACTGATCCTGCTCTTGATTGTCAGCCTGCTTACCCTGGCCGGGTCCTACGCTATGTCCTATCTCGGAACCGCCAACTATCCGGTCCGCTATGGTCGGGAAATTGAGGAAGTGGCCAAGGAAGAAAACCTGGACCCCCGCCTCGTCGCCGCTATCATCAAAACGGAGTCGGACTTCCGGGCGGATGTTATTGCCAAGGATGGGGGATTAGGGCTCATGCAACTCATGCCCGAGACGGCCAAAGAAATGTGCAAGGAGGTCGGCATCGACTACTCGGAAGAGGCGGTCCTTGACCCTGTCACCAACATCAGGTTGGGTTGCCACCACCTGGCCTCCCTGATCCAAAAGTATCAGAACCGCCACCTGGCTGCTGCTGCCTATAACGTCGGCCACACCAAGGTGGACCAATGGCTGGAGGAGGGAACCATCACCTGGGAATTGGAATCCATGAAGAAGATTCCTGTACCCATCACCCAAAAGTATGTCCAAAAGGTGGATAAGGCCTTTTCGATTTATTCCGTGTTTTATCCGGACCAGCTGCCGGAGGATACGGGGAAAATGAACCGGTTCGGTCTGGCCTGGAAGAATTTGCGTCGGACGGCCAATTGGGCCTACCAAAAAGTCAAATAAGTTCCCAGGAAAAAGGGATTAAGATGAGCCGGGTCTAATGCCCGGCTTTTTCTATCGTACAAATTTTTTATTATGCTTGAAGAATTTGAGAATTAAATATAGAATAAATGGAGTTCAAACAAACGAATGGCTGGGGAGTTTATTTTTTTGTTGGCATATTTTTAAATAACTTGTCAGACTTTCTATTTGTGTTATAATAGTCAAGTCGCTATATTTTTTTGCATGCAGAAGTGGTGGAACTGGCAGACACGCCATCTTGAGGGGGTGGTGAGCCAAAAGCTCTTGTGGGTTCGAATCCCATCTTCTGCATCCTTTTAGGCGGAGAACGGCTTGACCCGTTCTCCGCCATTTTTTATTTAAAAGGTAGATGAGAGGAGTGTGGCAAATGAAACTCGAAAATTTGACTTTCCGAGGCGGTACGCATATCGAAGAGTTCAAGGAGCTGTCGAGTGGTTCGCTTCCAAGCCCCATGCCTGCACCGGGAAAGGTGACCCTCACCATGTCCCAACATATCGGTGCACCGGCTAAACCCCTGGTAAAGAAGGGGGATGAGGTCAAGATGGGCCAGAAGATCGCAGAGGCAGGTGGCTTCGTCTCCGCGCCGGTTCATTCTTCGGTCTCGGGCACAGTACTTGGAATCGTGAACTACCGTTCGGCAACCGGTCAACTGGTTCAGGCCATTGAAATTGAGAACGATGGTCAGGACAGCCTGGGTTATGAAGAGGTGGACCGGTCTAAGGATGATCTCTCGGTAGAGGAGATGCTGGATTACATAAAAGAAGCCGGCATCGTCGGCATGGGCGGGGCCGGATTCCCGACCCACGTCAAGCTCCAGCCGCCCAAGGATACCCCGGTTGACACCATCATTATTAACGGCGCTGAATGCGAACCCTATTTAACCTGCGATGATGTCACCATGCGGACCAAGCCGGAAAAGATTGTCGCCGGTCTGGCTTTGATGATGAAGATTGCCGGGGCAAAAAAAGGCTTTATTGCGATTGAAGATAACAAGCCGGATGCTATCGCTGCTGTAGAAAAGGCCTTGGAAGGCAAGGGAGAGAACATGGCCCTGGCCGTCCTGAAGACCAAGTACCCCCAGGGCGATGAAAAGCGGATCATCACCGCTGTCACCGGACGGGAAGTCCCCATGGGTGGCCTGCCTGCCGCTGTTGGCTGCATTGTCGATAACGTGGGAACTACCTGTGCGATTGTCGATGCGGTGTATTATGGGAAGCCCCTTTATGAGCGTGTGGTGACCGTCACCGGGCACGCCTTGAATGAGCCCAAGAACCTGGTTGTCCGCTTCGGAACCACCATCGGCGAAGTCCTGGACTATGCCGGAGGATTGGCCACAGAAGCCGGAAAGATCATCTTCGGCGGCCCCATGATGGGTGTGGCCCAGGCCAGTGTGGATTCGGTTACAGACAAGAGAAACAACGGAATCCTCGTTTTGACGAAGGAAGAAGCGGAGCCCCAGAGGATCGATCCCTGCATCCGCTGCAACCGCTGCGTGGAAGTTTGCCCGGTCTTCCTTGAACCCCTGATCATTGCCTCCGCCTCCAAGATGGAGAACTGGGATATTGCCCAGGCCAATGATGTCACGGCCTGCATCGAATGCGGGTCATGCTCTTATATCTGTCCCTCTCACCGTCCTCTGACTGAATTGATCCGCTTTGGGAAGCAAGAAGTCATGGCGATGAACCGGAAGAAAAAGTAGAGGAGGATTTCATGCCAAACGTAAATACTCCTGTTCAGGAAGGGTCCCTCTTAAAGGTGACCTCCTCGCCGCATGTGCGGACGGAGGACTCCATCCAGCGGATCATGCTCGATGTTATCATCGCCATGGTTCCGGCTATTGTTGCCTCCTGTGTCTTCTTCGGCTTTGCTGCCATTTCACTGATCGCTGTTTGTGTGATCGCTGCTGTGGCCGCAGAAGCCCTTTGCCAGAAGGTCATGGGGCGGAGGGTCTCCATTGACGACCTCTCCGCTGTGGTAACCGGAATTTTATTAGCATTTAACCTCCCTGCAGGTTTTCCCCTTTGGAAAGCAGCCGTCGGCGCTGTCTTTTCCATCGTCGTTGTTAAACAGCTCTTCGGCGGGCTCGGTTCCAACTTCATGAACCCTGCTCTTGCCGGTCGTGCTTTCCTCCTGGCCCAATGGGGCAAGGAAATGACAGCTACTCCCCTGCCCTTTAAGGCAGATACCCTGTCCGGTCCGACCCCCCTGGCAGCCATCAAGGCCATCCAAGGCGGCGCTGCTTCCGGTGATGTCGTCGTCCCCAGCCTCATGGATTTATTCCTGGGTAAAGTGCCCGGTATGTTGGGTGAAGTTTCCGCTGCTGCCCTCTTACTCGGTGCGATTTACTTATTGATTCGTGGCGTTATCCAACTCCGGATCCCCCTGGCCTACATCGGTTCCTTCGCCGTCTTTACCTTCATTTTCGGCATGATTAATGGAACAAACGGTCTCGGCGACATTCCTTATCAGATCCTCTCCGGTGGATTAATCCTGGGCGCCTTCTTTATGGCGACCGACTATGCCTCAAGCCCTGTTACTTCAAAAGGCCAGCTCATCTTTGGCTTGGGTGCAGGATTCCTGACGGCCCTGATTCGAAACTTCGGCGGCTATCCGGAAGGCGTTTCTTACGCCATCCTCTTAATGAACGTTGCCACACCGCTGATTGACAAGTTCGTAAAGAATAAAACATTTGGGAGGGTGAAAGATGAATAAGACTATTCAATATGCCATTCGACTTCTTATCATTTGCGCAGTTGCGACCCTGGTCCTTGCCTATACTAACTCCCAGACGGCTCCGGTTATTGCTGAACGGCAAAAACAAGAAACCATTGCAGCCTACAAAAAGGTCTTTCCGGATGCGGAAGAGGTCCAGCCGGTTGGCGATGATTCTCTTCTCAACAAGCACATTCTTGACATCCAGGAAGCCAAGGTTGGGGGAGAAACTAAGGGTTATATTTTCAACGTGGAATCCCCAAGTGGTTATGACGGCCCGGTTACTTATGTTGTTGGAGTAACAACGGATGGAGCAGTAACAGGCTTCCAAGTTATCAGCCAAACAGAGACCAAGGGCTTTGGTGCCGCTGTTGCGGATGAAGCCTATGCCCAAGCCATGGTCGGTTCCATTCTGACGGGTGAAATCAAGCGCGGTGAAAGTGCCGGCGAATCAACTATTCCTGGCCTTTCCGGTGCGACCAAGACCACCAATGCTGTTCTGGGGGGGATGAATGAAGTCTCCCGGGTCCTGGGTCAATTGAGTGGAAGTGAGGCTAAGTAATGAGTAAAAAGACATTATTTACCGACGGTATCCTGAAAAACAACCCCGTTCTGGTTCAGCTGATCGGCCTTTGCTCCGTTCTCGCTGTATCCACAGAAGCCATCAACGCCCTGGGTATGGGAATTTCCCTCCTCTTGGTTTTGACCGCTTCCAACGTGGTTATTTCCCTCCTCCGTAATTTTATTCCTGATGAAATTCGTATCCCTTCCTTTATCGTGGTTGTGGCCTCCTTTGTTACCATCCTGGAGATGGCCCTCCATGCCTTTGTTCCTGACCTTTATAATGCCCTGGGGATTTTCCTGCCCCTGATCGTTGTAAACTGCATTATTTTGGGCCGGGCCGAAGCCTTCGCCTACAAAAATGGTGTGGTGGATTCTCTGATCGATGGTCTGGGCAACGGCTTTGGCTATACCTTGGTTATTACCGCTGTCGCCATTGTCCGTGAGTTGTTGGGCAACGGGTCCTTCTTCGGCATGTCATTCATTCCCGAAGACTATGTCCTGCCCTTCTTCCAACAACCCGCTTCTGCCTACATCATCCTGGGCATCTTTATTGCCCTGACAACCTATAACCGGCAGAAGAGAAGAGAAGAGGAACTGGCCAAGCCGATCGAGCCAGACCTGTCGGCCATTGAGAGAGGAGAAGCATAATGCAAAATATTCCTATGATTGTCTTCTCGACGATTTTCATTAATAACTATGTTTTCGCCCAGTTCCTTGGGATCTGCCCCTCCATCGGTGTCACCAATAAGGTGGAATCCGCCCTGGGTATGGGGATGGCGGTCACCTTTGTTGTGACCTTTGCATCGGCCATCACCTGGTTGATTGATACTTATCTTCTTCAACCCAACCTGATTTACCTCCGGACTATCGCCTTTATTTTGGTGATTGCAACCCTGGTTCAAATCGTTGAGATGTTCCTGAAGAAGTCTGCACCGGGCCTCTATGGCGCCCTGGGCATCTACCTCCCCTTGATTACGACCAACTGCATGGTTCTGGGTGTTGCCCTATTGAACGTTCAAACCGGTTACGGCCTCATTGAAACCATCTTCTCCGGTCTCTCTGCCGCCATCGGTTTCTTCATGGCCATCGTCCTTCTCGCTGCAATCCGTGAGCGCTATGATATTAACGACCAAATCCCCAAGGCCTTCCGCAATGTTCCTATGGCCATGATCACCTTGGGCCTGATGTCCATCGCCTTCTCCGGATTCTCCGGAATGTTTGGATAAGGAGGAGACAATGGATCAATTAATTCAGCCAGTTATAATCATGTCCATCCTCGGCGCTCTCTTTGCTTTAATGCTGGGGGTTGTTTCAAAACTCACCTATATTGAGGTGGATCCCAAGATCACCCAGGTCCGGGAAGCTCTTCCCGGAGCCAACTGTGGTGCCTGCGGCTATCCCGGTTGCGACAATATGGCGGAAGCCATTGCTACGGGCAAGGCTCCCGTTAACGGATGCCCTGTCGGCGGAGAGAAGTCGGCTGCCGCTATTGCTGCCATCATGGGAACGTATGCTTCCGCCTCCCAGCGGATGGTGGCCTCCGTCCTCTGCCAGGGGGACAAGGACCACACCCGTGAACTCTTCGACTATTCCGGCGTGGACGATTGCCGGGTCATGACCAAGTCATATGGGGGCTGCAAGTCCTGCCTCTACGGCTGCCTGGGCTGCGGAACCTGCCAGAAGGTCTGCGATTACGGAGCCATTAAGATGGTCAACGGCCTTGCCACCATCGATCAGGAAAAGTGTGTGGCCTGCATGAAGTGCATCAACACTTGCCCCAAGCACATCATCAACCTGGTTCCCTACCATGCACCGGCTTTGGTTAAGTGCTCCAACCCCGAATTCGGCAAGCCGGTTTCCGGAAACTGCTCCATCGGCTGCATCGGTTGCTCACTCTGCACTCGACAGGCTCCCGAGGAGTTCGTCATGGAGGGCAAGCTGGCCCGGCCCAGCTTCCATGAAGGCTATGACACGGAAAAAGCCCAAGCCGCTGCAGACAAGTGCCCCGGCAAGTGCATTGTCCTGGATCCCCATCCGGACGTCAATGCGGTCATTCCCGAGGACGAATCCGAAGTGGAAGTAGCCAGCAAATAAGAGATAAAGAAGAATCCCTTCTTCCTTGCGAAGAAGGGATTTTTTTGGACTTTTTGGCCCGCCTCCCTTTCTTGAAAGGGAGGCTTTCCTTTGCTAGAATGAGTCAGAAAGTGGGGATACTTATGAAAAAAGAACACGGGATGACGAAAGCGGACCTTCTCCTCATCTTGCTCTTAGTGGGGGGGAGCCTCTTTTTTCTCATTGAACCCATCTTCCGGAGCCGGGACCTTGACCAGCGATGGCTGTCTGTCCAGGTGGATGGAAAGCTGGTGGACGAAATTCCTTTAGACCAAAACAAAGAAAAAAAATCATATACCTACCGAACTGAATTCGGAACCAACATCATCCAAATTGATCATGGCCAAGCCTTCGTTTCCGAGGCGGACTGCCCGGACAAGCTATGCATGCGCCAGGGAAAGATTTCCCGGCCGGGAGCCATGATCGTCTGCCTCCCCAACCGCTTTGTCGTAGAAGTGAAATCGAAGGGACCGGATAAGAATCCTGACCATCCGGATATCATCTTGCATTAGGAGGCCTTCATGAAAACAAGAAAAATGGTCTTTGTGGCCCTCCTGACCTCCCTGGCCCTGGTGATTTCTTTATTCGAGCATTACTTTCCCGTCCCGGTGGGCATACCCGGTGCCAAGCTGGGCCTATCCAACCTGGTCATCCTGACGGCCATCGCTGCCTTCGGACCCAAAGAAGGCTTTACCATTGCCATCCTCAAGTCCTTTCTCCTCATGCTATTGACAGGGGCAGTGACCTCCTTCTTCTACTCCCTGGCGGGATCCGTCCTGTCCTCCCTGGTCATGAGCCTGGCTATCCGCTTCCTGGTCCCCCCTCTATCCCTGGTAGGGGTCAGTGAGCTGGGGGCCTTCAGCCATAATCTGGGCCAGGTTCTGGTGGCTTCCCTTGTCCTGGAAAATTCGTCCATCTTCTACTACCTCCCCATCATGACCCTGGTGGGAGCGGCTTCCGGCCTCTTTATCGGCCTGGCTGCCCGCCAGGTGACCGGCCATCTGATGAAAGTCTACCGGTCATACTAGTTCCGGCTCCTCCTTGAGGAGGAAGCCCAAATGAAGGAAAAATCACGGAATTTAACCATTAAAGAATATCCCAGCCACGACCGTCCTATGGAAAAGCTGGTAGGACGGGGGAAAGAAGCCCTTTCTGATGAGGAACTCCTGGCTATCCTGATCGGATCCGGAACCCCTTCCCGAAACGCCCTGGAGGTGGCGGACGCCATCTTGAGGCGGGACAAGCTGAGGACCTGGATCCTGACCGCCACGGTGGAAGAGCTGACCGACTTCGACGGGGTGGGCCGGACCAAGGCCTGCCGGATCATTGCCGGCCTGGAACTCGGTAAAAGGCTGACCTCCGCCCGGTCCTTCCAAGCCATGTCCCTCTCCAGCCCACGGACCGTCTTCAACTACTTGTCCACCCTCTTTCAGGGGGAAAAGCAGGAGCGCTTTATCTGCCTCTATTTGGATGCCCAAAACCGCCCCTTCCGCCAGAGCCTCATTTCCCTGGGCACCCTGACCCAGACCCTGGTCCATCCCAGGGAGGTCTTTCGAGGGGCTATCAGGTCCGGGGCCAACGCCATCTTAGTCGCCCACAACCACCCCTCGGGGGATCCGGAGCCCTCCTGGGAGGACATCTCCATCACCAAGCGCCTCAGGGAAGTCGGCGATATCGTTGGAATCCCCCTCATCGACCACATGGTCATCGGAGAAAAGGCCTATGTCTCCATGAAGGAAAGAAAAATCCTATAAAAGACCAAAAGATCCAGGCCAAGGTCTGGATTTTTTGCTGAAAGAAACACAGGATCTCCTCAATCCATTACAATAAAAGGGAAGATATGAGATACAATAATAAGAACGTCAAAGGGTCGGGCCGACCGGCCCCGGATGATTGAGGAAAAGATAGGGGAGTCACCATCTATGAAATACTTTCGCATCCTAGCACCCGATATCGCCATCGATATGGGTTCAGCCAACACCCTGGTCGCCAGGATTGATAAGGGAATCATCCTCCGCGAGCCGACGGTTGTTGCCCTGGACCTGGATAAAAAAGAAGTGATTACCGTTGGACAGGCCGCCAAGGACCTGATCGGCAAGTCTCCGGACAATGTCATCGCCATCCGCCCCCTCCGGGACGGGGTGATTTCCGATTTTGAACTAACCCAGGCCCTGCTGGAATACTATATCCGCAAGGCCAGCCCGGGCATCTCCATGGTCGCCCCCCGGGTGGCCATCTCCATCCCTTCAGGGGCCACCGACGTGGAGCAGAGGGCTCTCCAGGACGCTGTCCTCCAGTCAGGCTCCCGGGATGTCATTTTAATTGAGGAGCCCGTGGCCTCTGCCTATGGGGCCCGCCTGATCGACCCCGACCGGCCCAGCCAGGCCGCATTGATCGTGGACCTGGGGGCAGGCACGGCCGAATCCGCCATCGTCACGGGCTACGGAGTCATCACCTCCGAATTCCTCATGAAAGGCGGGGAAGACCTGGACGGCCGGATCAAGAACCGGCTCAAGGAAAGCTATAACCTCATCATCGGGGATAATACGGCAGAGAACATCAAAAACGGGATTGCTTCCTTCCGCAAGGAAAAGCAGACCACGGCTATGGAAGTGGGTGGCCGGGATGCCCTCTCCGGAATGCCCCGATCGGTGGATATTTATGCCTCGGATCTTTATGAGGACCTGGTTGCCTATGCCGGCGACCTCATCGACACCATCCGTCGGACGGTGGAGAAAACCCCGCCGGAAGTGGCCTCCGACGTCATTAGCCGGGGAATCCACTTGACCGGAGGCCTGGCCCTCCTCGACGGGATCGGTGACTACCTCCAGGAGACCCTCCTCATGCCGGTCCATATCTCCAAGACGCCATCGGAAGACGCCATCCAAGGCTCCCTGATTATCATGAAAAAGCTGGATAAAGACCTAAAGGGGAAGAAAAATGATTCGATATAAAAGAAAAAAGAAGTCCTATTCTTTTATCATCACCTTAGGTCTTCTTATCCTCTTAATTCTCTTTTCCCAGAGAAATCCACAGACTTCCGCCCTTCCATCCAAGATCCTGAATACAGTTATCTCACCGGTTAATTCGGTCTTCTACACCGTCTCCCAGTCCGCCCAGGACCTCTATGACCGGGTCTTTGGGGACCGGGCCAGCCAGGCCAAAATTGACCAGCTGGTGAAGGAGAACAAGGCCCTAGAGGAAAAGGTCCAGCGCCTGGGCAGTGTCGTGGCGGATTCTGAGGTCTTAAAAGAGTCAGCCCGCCTCCGGGCCCTGAACCCGGATAAGATGGTAGCTGCCCATATCTCCGGAATGGACCCCTCCAACCACTTTGTCCGTTTTACCATCAACAAAGGGTTGATATCTGGTATTCGGGAGGGGGATGTGGTCATCGAAGGGGTGAAAACGGAAGACGGCTATTCTTCAGCGGGATTGGTGGGCAAGGTGGTGGAAGTCGGCCCCAACTATGCCAAGGTCTCTTCTCTGATGGACCAGGCCAACAACGTTTCCGTTCTTTTTGCCGAATCCACCGGTTACGGGATCATCAATTCCCGGGATGCCGAATCCTTTTTCGGCTATCTTTTGGACCCCTCCACCCCGGTCAAAGAAGGGGAAGCGGTGGTCAGCTCCGGCATGGGAGGCGTTTATCCCCGGGGCATCTATGTGGGCAAGGTTTCTAAGGTGGAAACGGCCAAAGACGGATTGACCAAGAATGTGGCCATCCGGTCCGTCATCGATTTTAACCGCCTCTACGACCTCCTGGTCTTCCACCCGGAAGACTCCATCCAAACCGGAGAGGGAGAGTCCTCTGCTGATAAGCCTGTTTCCGGTGATCAAGGAGGCAAGAATGAATAAAAAACGCTTTGCTTTGGTGATCCTGGTAAGCCAGG
Source organism: Bacillota bacterium (assembly GCA_029003555.1). GTDB lineage: Bacteria > Bacillota > Clostridia > Tissierellales > Peptoniphilaceae > Kallipyga. Next base: position 26,881 of record JAQYCE010000023.1, read on the forward strand.
TCCTCCAGGCAACCATTCTCTCACGTCTGGAAATCCTGGGCGCCAGCCCCAATATCAACATTCCCCTGACCATCGTCCTGGCCATCTTTTATGGACCGGTTTGGGGGGGATATACCGGTCTGGGCCTTGGCCTTCTGGAAGATATCATGTTCGCCCCCGTCCTCGGTGTCCAAGCCCTCATCTACTTCCTCCTGGGTAGCCTGGTGGGCAAGTCCATGAAAAACACCGCCAACCGGCTTCCAACCGGTCTTTTAGTGACGGTCCTGGCCACCCTTTTCCGCTGGCTCATCTCCAGCCTGATCTACCTGGTCCTTCGGATCCCTTTTACCTATATCCACTACTGGAAGGGCCCCTTGCTGGCCGAATGCCTCTTAAACGGCATCCTTTACCTCTTGGTCCTATTTGTCTTATCCCGGGCCATTCCCTCCCGTCCTATCCGGAAATTTACCGGCCTTTAATTCCGACGGATCCCGCAATTAGTTAGGTTGTTACCATGAAAAAGACCCGCAATGTTCGCTCCAATATCATTATTGCTCTCCTTTTCATCCTCATGGGTGCCCTGGTCTGGAAACTTTTCGACCTCATGATCCTGAATGGGGACTACTACCGGAAAATCTCCGCTTCCAAGCGGACCAAGGAAATCCAAATTATCGCGCCTAGGGGGAATATCTATGACCGAAATGGGGTCCTCCTGGCAGGAACCCAGATTTCCTATGCGGTCCAGTCCTATAAGGATGAGTTCCTGGACCTGGATAAAGAAGAGAGAAACCAAACCCTCTCCCAGCTGGTCCTCTACATGGACGGGGATGGGGTGGATTATTTGGATGAATTCCCCCTTTCCTCCTTTATTTTCTGCTACAAAGATCCCGAGGATTATTTTAAGGAATCCATGACCCCCCAAAGCCTGGCGGAAAAAACCATGATTGACAAGGGACTGACCGACGAATGGTTAAAGAGAGTCTACCAATTCAAAGGGAAGGAGGGGAACTACCGGGTTTCCATTGCCGACCGAGCCCTTAAGGCCTTTTCCCTCAAGGGCCATGCCTTGCCCTTGCACATGGCTGAAGGAGAGGGAAACCGGCTGGTCTTTGACAAGGAAAACCCCAAGTACGACCAATTTGTAGAGGCGGGCAAGATCAAGAACCCCAACGACCCCATGGCCTTCCTGTCCGATATGGTCAAGGAAAATCCCACCATTTTGACCCAAATCATGGGCCATCCTGCCGCCCGAAAAATGGCCTTTGAACTTATGCAGGAAAAAAAGGCGGAGGGAAAGCTGACCCTTTCTCCTTATGCTTTCACCTATAAAGAAGCTCTTCTCCGGAAGAAGGGCATTTTCCACCAGCGTTTCCCCCGAGTAACGGAGACGTCCACGGCCAAGGAGGACTTCACCACCATGGTCATGGCGTCGGCCCTGAAGGACTTCCTGACTTCCATGGCAGTAGGGGAGGAGAACAATTTTGAAATCCCTGCGGAAGCTCTAATCAACCGACTGACCCCCTTGGAAAAGTCCATTAACCTCAACTACCGAATCCAGCCGGATGCCAAGTCGGTATCGATCGAATATGAAAAAAGCGAGGATACAGAAGAAAATCCCCTGGACCGGCTCATCCGCCTGGCCAAGGCCCATCATCTTTTGGAAGACCTCATCGTCGACGATCAGTTCAAGGGCCTGGCCCAGGATGCTCTTTTCGGTGCGGGTCTCTACCCGGGCATCGATATTAAGCATTGGACCTACGGATTGGAGAAAGACCATGCTGACTTCCTCAAGCGCTATAAGCTGGAGGACATGGGACCGGAGATGGCTTTTCCTATCCTTTTGGAAAAAAGAAGCCTGCCCACCACCGGCGATGCCATTTGGGATTACGGGAAGTTGGTCACGGAAGGTCGGATTATCTGGCAGGCGGACTACGCCTACACCCCGGTCAACCTTTGTTATGAGCTTTCCCCCGGTGCTGTGGCGAAAATCCAGGAGAACATCCCTGACCTGACCGGGATCATGGTCTCCCGGGAATCCATCCGCTTCTACCCTAACGGCAGCCTGGCCTCCCACGTCTTGGGCTATATTGGGAAAATCGCCAGCGAGGCTGAAGTACAGAAGTTCATCAAAGAGAAGAAATACCAGCCCAACGAACTGGTGGGAAAGACCGGGGTGGAGGAGGCCTTTGAGGACACCCTCCACGGGGTCAATGGCAAGCAGGTGGTCATGATCGATTCCAACGGGAACCGGACAGAGACCCTATCCCGGACGGAGCCTAAGGCCGGAAACAACCTCTACCTGACTATCGATGCCAACTTCCAGCGTCAGTCGGAGGAGATCATCAAAAACGGCCTCATCTCCATCAAGCACGGCTTGACCTACCAATCCCCCTGGGGGAACTACAGCGGAATAACCCGGTCCTCAAGTTTGAATTCCGGTTCCTCCATCTCCGTTGACCCCAAGACGGGAGAGCTTCTTTCCATGGTCTCCTATCCGGACTATGATCCCAACTTCTTCGTCACCGGGATCTCTCAGTCCGACTGGAAGAGGCTGAATGATGAGGAAAACCCGGATGAAAACAAGCCTAAGCCCCTTTTCAACCTAACCACACAATCTGCTGTCCAGCCGGGATCCATCTTTAAGACTGTTGTGGGGATTTCCAGCGTGGAGCACGGCTTAAACCCCCGTGCCACCGTCAACTGCACCGGCTATATGGATATCGGGGACCAGCGCTTCCGCTGCTGGATCTTCCACCAGGGAGGATCCCACGGTCCCATGAACCTCTATTCGGCCCTCCGGGAATCCTGCAACTACTACTTCTATGTTCTTGGCCTGGGCTACGACCCCAAGGGCAATGCCGCCCCCGATTTCAAGCTGGAGATCGATGAGCTGGGGAAGACCGCCAGGGAATTGGGGATGGACCGGCCTTCCGGGCTGGAAATCAACATCCCCCGAGAGGCCCCTTCCTCCATCCCGTCAAAGGATAAGAAGGTGGCCTTGTCGAAGACCCTCCTTCGCCGGTTTTTGGATGCCAACCTGTCCAATTACAAAAAGGAGGGATTAAAGAAGAACCCATCCATCATTAAAGAAGATAGCCAGCGGATTCTGGGCTGGTTGGATGAGGAAAAACCCATTTCAAGAAATGCCGTCATTGAGCGCTTGGATGAACTGGGCTATGACCCCATGACCCCCTTGGAGGGGAAAAGGGAGGGTCTGGCCGATATCTTGAAGTATTCCTATTTCAACCAGATCCAGTGGACTTCGGCCGACTCGGTCAACACCATGATCGGCCAGGGACAGAATGCCTACTCTCCCGTGACCATGCTCAAGGTGGACCAAACCATAGCCAACCTGGGCCAGTCCTATGACTTCACCCTGGTTCGGGAAATTCGGGGTTCCGACAACAAGACCATGGTATACAAGCAATCACCCAAGAAGCAGGAAGCGAAGATACCTGCCCAGGTCTTTAAGGAGGTCCAGGAAGGAATGAGGCAGGCTTCAGCCAGCTTCTACCGGGTGAACAACACCGTCCCCTTCCACCTGGCCCACAAGACCGGGACAGCCACCCGGGAGCAGATCGACCCCAGGACGGGGCGCTACTACGCCCCCTATTGCTGGATCATGGGCTTTGCTCCTTTTGAGGACCCCAAGATTGCTACGGTCATCTTCTACCCGGTGGGGGACTCTTCCGTCAACGCCGTTCCCATCCTCAGGGACCATGCGGCTGCCTATCTGAAGGCTGACCCCTCCAACGAGGCCTATGACCCCGCCGCTTATTCAGGCTATTCCACCTATGAGCCCATGAAGGCTAGGAACATCGATGTCCAGGAGGTTAAACCGGGGGATAGTGAAGAAAGCCCCAACCATGCAGATTAGACCTTGCTCATCGAGGGAAATTCTGCTATAATAACTAAATGTGTAACCGCTCAGAAGAGGTTCCCAGTAAATTGAGAAATTTCTTCTCAATACCTCCATTGGCGAGTCTAACAGAACGGAGAAAACTATGTACGCAGTTATTAAAACCGGTGGTAAGCAATACCAAGTTGAGGAAGGCCAAGTCCTGCGGATTGAAAAGGTCAAGGGCGAAGTTGGTGACAAGATTGCCCTGGACCAGGTTTTGGTCATCGGAGGCGACAGCCTGAAAGTGGGTAAGCCCTTCCTTGAAGGAGCTAAGGTCGAAGCCACGATCAAGGCCCAGGACAAGGCAAAGAAAGTCATCGTCGGCAAGTTTAAGGCAAAAAAAGGTTATAAGAGAAAACAGGGTCACCGTCAGCCCTACACCCTGATCTCCATCGATCAAATCCAGGGCTAATGATTCGGCTGACATTCTTCTCCGACCTGACCTCCTCCCGGAGGACCTACCGGGGCTTTCAGATGAGGGGACATGCGGACGCCGGTCCCCATGGTCAAGACCTCGTCTGTTGTGCCGCTTCCACCCTTGCCATCGGAACGGTCAATGCCCTCCAGGAAGTCCTTGGACTGGAAGACATTAGGGTTGAGTTTGAAGAAGGAAAGATGGATGTCTTTCTTCCTGAGGAGGAAGGTCAATCCACCATCCCATACAGTAATTTTGCTTTGGAGGCCTTCCATTTCAATATGAAAGAGCTGGCCAAAGAGCACCCTGAATCTATTTGTATTCAATATAGAAAGGACCTTTAAGATGAAATTTTATCTTCAACTTTTCTCTTCGAAGAAGGGAGTTTCTTCATCCAAAAACGGCCGTGATTCCCAATCCAAGCGCCTGGGCGTCAAGAAGCATGACGGCGTCGTCGTCAAGCCCGGTCAGATCATTGTTCGCCAACGCGGCACCCGGATCCATCCCGGACTGGGCGTAAAGCGGGGCGGGGATGACACCCTCTTTGCTGTTGCTCCCGGCATTGTCCGCTTTGAGACAGCCGGAAAGAAGAAGACAGTATCCGTCTACCCCATTGAAGAAGTTGCCACTGCCTAAGCCGAACCGGGCAGAGGATGAAAGGAGTCGCCTTGGCGGCTCCTTTTCTTAATTGTTCCCAGACCCTGACCAAAGAGGAGGGCCTATGTTTATTGACAAAGCAAGCATACAACTGAAGGCGGGAAGGGGAGGCGATGGCGCTATCTCCTGGAGGAGGGAAGCCTTCATTCCTTCCGGAGGCCCCGACGGGGGTGACGGAGGAAGGGGAGGATCCATCTATTTTGTAGCCGATAACAATGTCACCACCCTCCTGGACTTTAAGTATAAGAGGACCTACAAGGCGGAGTCAGGCATGAACGGAATGGGGAAGAAGATGGCCGGAAAGTCGGGCCAGGACCTCTACCTCAAGGTCCCGGTCGGCACGGTCATCCGGGAAAAAGAATCCCTCCTTCCCATCGCCGACCTGACCGAAGACGGAGAGACCTTCCTGGCCGTCAAAGGCGGACGGGGAGGAAAGGGGAATACCCATTTCAAGAATTCCGTCCGCCAGGCTCCCCGATTTGCCATCCCCGGCCAGCATGGCCAGGAGTTGGAGGTTATCCTGGAAGTCAAGCTCATTGCGGATGTGGGCCTGGTAGGCTTGCCCAATGTGGGAAAGTCCACCATCCTCTCCATCCTCTCCAATGCCCGGCCCAAGATCGCCAACTACCACTTCACCACCCTCTCACCCAACTTGGGCGTGGTGGATATCGACCACGACCTTTCCTTTGTCCTGGCCGATATTCCCGGCTTGGTGGAAGGTGCCTCATCCGGGGCGGGTCTGGGAGATGACTTCCTCCGCCACATCGAGCGGACCCGGGTTTTAGTCCATGTCCTGGACATGGCCGGATCTGAGGGAAGGGATTCCTACCAGGACTACCTCCTCATCCAAGAGGAGCTGGCTTCCTATAACGAAGCCCTCCCTGACCGGGTCAAGATCATTGTGGCCAACAAGATGGACCTGCCCGGCGGGGAAGAGGGCTTAAAGCGTTTCAAAGAGGAAATCGGGGAGACATCCGCCCGGATCCTCCCCCTTTCCGCAGCGACCACCCAAGGCATTAAAGAGCTCAAATACGCCATAGCGGATGCCTTGAAGGACCTCCCCCGAACCCTAGCTTCCTTTGATGAGGACCTGGTGGACGTCAACCAGTTCTTCAAGCGGGATGAGGGCATCACGGTGGAGCGGAAGGAAGACACAATTTTTGTCACCGGAGAACCGGTGAAAGACTTGGTCCGACGCCTCATCATCACCGATGAAGGGTCCGTTCGCTTCTTTGAACGGCGCCTGGAGGATATGGGGGTCATGGACCAAATTCGAGAAAAAAATCCCACAGAAAATGATACGATTGATGTGGAAGGATTTCAGTTTGACTGGCTGTAAAGCAAGAAGGAGGAAATATGGCAATCTACCTAACCGAACCATCACGCACATTTCATGAATATTTGCTGATTCCGGGCTATTCGTCCAGCGAAAATATTCCCGACCGGGTGGATTTAACCACCCCCCTGGTCCGCTTCAAGAAGGGAGAAGACCCGGCACTTTCCCTGCGGATTCCTATGGTCTCGGCCATCATGCAGTCGGTTTCCAACGACACCCTGGCCATCGCCTTGGCCGGTCAAGGAGGCCTCTCCTTTATTTACGGGTCCCAGTCCATTGAAAGTCAGGCCCGGATGATCAAGTCGGTCAAGGATTATAAGGCCGGTTTCGTCCCCTCCGATTCCAACATTTCCCCTGACTCCACCCTGGATGACGTGCTGGCCCTGAAAGAAAAGACCGGCCACTCCACCATGGCGGTGACGGAGGATGGAACCCAGCATGGGAAGCTAGTGGGGATTGTCACCTCCAGAGACTACCGTCTCTCCCGGATGGATGGGACGGAAAAGGTGGAGACCTTCATGACCCCCTTTGACCAGCTGGTTTTTGGCCAGGAGGGAATCACTCTTTCCGAAGCCAACAATATTCTCTGGGATAAGAAGCTCAATGCCCTGCCCATCATCGATAAAGAAGACCGTTTGGTCGCCTTTGTCTTCCGCAAGGACTACGACCGCCACAAAGAAAACCCCAATGAACTTTTAGATGAACATAAAAGACTTCTGGTGGGAGCAGGAATCAATACCCGGGACTACAAGGAAAGGGTTCCGGCCCTGGTGGAAGCTGGGGCAGACGTCCTCTGCATCGACTCCTCCGAAGGCTTTTCCGAATGGCAGAAGCTGACCATTGAATGGATCCGCCAGGAATATGGCGACAAGGTCAAGGTCGGTGCCGGAAACGTGGTTGATGGAGAGGGCTTCCGCTTCCTCGCCGACTGCGGTGCTGACTTCGTTAAAATCGGGATCGGCGGCGGGTCCATCTGCATCACCCGGGAAACCAAGGGGATCGGCCGTGGACAGGCCACCGCCGTCATCGACGTGGCCCGTGAGCGGAATAAGTACTTTGAAGAAACCGGGATTTATGTCCCCATATGCTCGGACGGGGGAATTGTCTACGACCACCACATCACCCTGGCCCTGGCCATGGGGGCGGACTTCTGCATGTTGGGCCGGTATTTTGCCCGCTTCGATGAGTCCCCAACCGCGAAAATTAATATCAACGGGACCATGATGAAGGAGTATTGGGGAGAAGGCTCTGCCCGCGCCCGGAACTGGGAGCGCTATGATTTGGGCGGGAAGCAGGGGCTCAAGTTTGAAGAAGGTGTGGACTCCTATGTCCCCTATGCCGGCACCCTGAAGGATAACGTGGACGCTTCTTTGGCCAAGGTCAAGGCGACCATGTGCAATTGCGGGGCCCTCAACCTTGAGGAACTCCACGAAAAAGCCAAGCTCACCC
>JAQYCE010000024.1 GCA_029003555.1 Bacillota bacterium
ATTTCCCGGATCCTGGTTCCTTCAGCTATTGTTCGAGAATAAGAGGGAAGGCCCGGAGGAAAAGGAGGCCGATTTGCGCACGGTAGACATCTACATCATTTCTGATTCCAGCGGAGAAACAGGGGAGGCCATGGCCCGGGCCCTCATGGGACAATTTCCGGACCTGGAAGCCCGCTTCCTCCGCTATCCGGACTTAACAGAGCCGGCCAAGGTGGATTCGGTTATTTCCCGGATCCTGGACCGGGGCCGGAAGTCCTCTTCCTTGGTTGTCATCTCGGTTGTCCTGGCGGAAATCCACCATTCTCTGGTGGAGGCCTGTCAGGCTGCCGGGCTCCCTTTCATCGACCTCTATGCCGACGCCATCACCACTATCATGAAGGCCTTCGACGTTCATCCGGTCATGGAGGCAGGGATGACCCGGAAGCTGACGTCCAACTATTTTGACCGGATCTCTTCGATGGAATTTGCGGTCCGCTATGATGACGGCAAGGATCCCCGGGGCTTTCTCAAGGCCGACCTGATCCTCCTGGGGGTTTCCCGGACCTCCAAGACCCCCCTGTCCATGTTCCTGGCCACCAAGGGCTACAATGTCGCCAACCTCCCCCTCCTTCCGGAGGTGGACCTGGCTGAGGAGGTCTTCCAGGCGGACAAGAGGCGGATTGTGGGATTGACGGTTTCCGAAGCCCAACTCTTTGAAGCCCGGAAGAATCGCCTGTCCACCTTGGGGATCGCTGAGGATGCGGACTACATTGCGGACTCCCGGATTGAAAAGGAGTTGGCCTATGCCCGGTCCGTCTTCGACCAATTGGGCTGCAAGGTCATCGATGTGACCGACTCCGCCATTGAAGTCACGGCAGCCCGGATCGTCAACTACCTCCAGGAGACCTTCGGTGACGAAGCCAAGCGCCAGTTGGGCCAGGAGGCCATGATCTGAGAACCGCTTTAGGGAGGGTCCGGCGAATCACTTTCAACAAAAGACCAAGGAGACGGCAGCCGTCTCCTTTTTGTTTTTCCCCTTGAGGGGTATAGATATGTTGATCAAAATTAGGGAAGGAGGGGGAGGTATGCGACAGCGAAAAGACATTGAAAAGATCGAGGAGACCCTCCTGGCTCCCCAGGCCAGCCGGGCCAGTCAGTCCCGGGGGAGGGCTTTTCCTGAGGATGAGGATCCCTACCGGACCATCTACCAGAGGGACCGGGACCGGATCCTCCACTCCAAGGCCTTCCGCCGGCTCAAGCACAAGACCCAGGTCTTTATCGCCCCGGAGGGGGACCACTACCGGACCCGCCTGACCCACACCCTGGAAGTGGACCAGATCGGCCGGACTATGGCCCGGGCCCTGGCCTTGAATGAGGATCTGGTGGATGCCATCGCCCTGGGCCACGATGTGGGCCACACCCCCTTCGGTCACGCCGGCGAGTATGTCCTGGAAAAGATCCTGGGGAAGTTCTCCCATGCGGAGCAGTCAGTCCGGGTCCTCTCTTTTATGGAGCAGGGGTCCAAGCGCCACGATTATGTGGGCCTCAACCTCTCCTGGGAAGTCCTGGACGGGATCAGGAACCATTCGGGCGGGAACCGGGCTGCCACCCTGGAGGGCCGCCTCCTCAAGTTTGCCGACCGGATCGCCTATGTCAATCACGACATTGATGACTCCATCCGGGCGGGGGTCCTTAAAGAAGAGGACCTGCCCAAGGAGTGCACGGATGTCCTGGGCCACTCTTTCTCTGACCGGATCAACCGGATGGTCATGGCGGTCATCGAAGCTTCTGATGGCCAGGATGACATCCTCATGACCGAGGAAGTCTGGGCGGCCTCCCGGAAGCTCCGGGCTTTCATGTATGAAAATGTCTACCACAACGCCCTGGTCAAGAGCGAGAACGACAAGCTCCTCAAAGTCATCGAAGATATTTTTACTTTCTATTTGAAGGAGCCCGACCGCCTGCCTGAAAGCCACCGGGCCCTCTATATCCAGGATCATGCGGAGGATCCCCTGGAAAGGGTGGTGGCGGATTATGTGGCCGGGATGACGGACGACTACCTCATCTCCACCTACCGCAAGCTCTTTATCCCCCGGGCATGGACCGAAATGTAGGACATTTTCTTTTTCTTCAGACATGGTTTGAAAGCAGGTGGCTGTGTATATTTCCGATCAAACAATCGATAGGGTCAAGGAGGCCATTGACATTGCCGGTCTGGTGGGCGACTACCTGGACTTAAAGCCGGCCGGTCGGTCCCTCAAAGCCTGCTGCCCCTTCCACCAGGAGAAGACCCCTTCCTTTATGGTGACGCCCGACCTGGGACGCTATAAGTGTTTCGGCTGCGGGGAGTCGGGGGATGGGATCACCTTTGTCATGAAGATGGAGCATCTGGATTTTCCGGATGCCGTCCGCTTTTTGGCGGACAAGTACGGGATCCCCATTGAAGCGGCGGATCCTCGGGAAGTGGAGAGGCAGGAGAAGAAGGAAGCCCTCTTCCGGATCAACCGGGAAGCCGCCCTCTTCTACTACCGCCGCCTCCTGACCAACCGTAGGCCCCAGGCCTACCTCCGGAGGCGGGGGATGACCTCGGCTATCATCAATCCCTTTCTCCTGGGTTATGCGGACGGCCAGGGCCAATCCCTCTACCGGTATTTGAAGGACAAGGGGGTTGAGGAGGCGGACCTTTTGAGCTTGGGCTTAATCGCCCGGTCCAATTCGGGCCAGGGCTTCTACGACAAGTTCCGAAACCGGCTCATCTTCCCCATTTTCAACAACCAGCGCAAAATCGTGGGTTTCGGAGGTCGGGTCATGGGGGATGGAATCCCTAAATACCTCAACTCTCCGGAGTCGGAGGTCTTCCACAAGGGCCACAACCTCTACGGGATCCACACCGTCATGGAACGCCCCCACCGGGACCGGATTATCATGGTGGAAGGCTACATGGACGTCATCGGCCTCTATGGCCAGGGGATCGACTATGCCATGGCCAGCCTGGGGACTGCCCTGACCCCGGACCAAGCCCGGCTCATTAAGCGGTATACGGACCAGGTCTACCTCTGCTACGACGGAGACTCCGCCGGGATCAAGGCCGCCAGGCGGGCCATCGGGGTC
>JAQYCE010000025.1 GCA_029003555.1 Bacillota bacterium
ATACAAAGACCTCCTGGGAAGCCTTTACTGCAGCCCAGACGGTTTCGGAAGGCGCCAAGACCGATCTCGAGAAGGCAAACAAGGCCCTGGCCGATTATACGAAAGCCAAAAACGGCCTGGTCAACATCGAGAAGCTCAGCAAGGCGATGGATGACTTTAAGAAGGCCAAAAAATATAAGGACAAGTACTATACCGAAGATTCCTTAAAGGCTTATAAGGCCCTGGCCGATAAGATGGATGACTACAAGAAGCTCCTCGAGAACGGGACCAAGGAAGAAGTGAAGGCGGCTACCGAAGCACTCAACGGCCTCAAGCTCGTCTTAATGGACGTTGAATTTATCGACTTCATCTCCCGCGTTTCCGGTGAGGACCGGATTGCCACTTCCGTTGAAATCTCAAAGAAATATTTTGAGAAAGGGAAGGTAGACGCTGTTGTCGTCGCCCGCTATGATGAATTCCCCGATGCCTTAGCCGCTTCTTCTCTGGCCAAGGCCTACAATGGTCCCATCCTCCTGACCAAGTCCAACCAGCTGGATGAAGAGGTCTTCAAGGAAATCAAGCGCCTGGCTCCCGAGCGTGTGTTTGTCGTTGGTGGGGATAAGGCAGTAAGTAACGGTGTGGTTGCCCAGCTCCGCAAAGCTTCTGTATTCGGTGTTGACCGGATCGCCGGGGAGACCCGGTATGAGACCTCTGCTGCGGTTGCCCGGCAGGTGGTCAAGAAGCAGGGACATACCATGAAGGCCGTCATTGCTACCGGTGAAAATTGGCCGGATGCCCTGACCGCCTCCACCTTGGCTGTGGCCAAGAACAGCCCTGTTCTCTTAGTTCGTTCAGACCGTGTGGATTCCGCAGTCAAAGAAGCGATCAAAGATCTCAAGATTACCGGAGTTTACATCATTGGTGGAACCGGTGCCATTTCCAAATCAGTGGAAAAGGCCCTGCCTACAGTGATTGAACGTCTGGCAGGGGAAGACCGCTATGGTACGGCAAAAGCCGTTGCCGAATATGCCTTCCCGGAAAGTGACCATGCCTTCCTGGCTTCCGGCGAATCTTTTGCCGATGCCATGGCCATTGGGCCTGTTGCAGGAAGCCAAGAGTCCCCCATCCTTCTGTCCACCGTTAAGCTCCACAAGACAGCGGAGAAGGTCCTGAAGAATGGAACCATTGACCACTTCACCATCATCGGCGGGACCGTCCGGATCGCCACGATGGATTTGGAAGCCGAAGAGAACATCCGCGATGCGAGAAGCAAGGCGGGTATGTCCATCACCAAGAGATATGATGGAAAGGTTCCAACACTGAAGGAAGCGCTGGAAGGTGCTGAGAATAGAGGCAAATAAGGGAAGTTTTCTCGGAACAAGAAGTTAAGCAAAAAGGCCGTGGGTGCAAAAATGCACCTGCGGCCTTTTTTCCTTTTCCCCTCCTAATGCCAAGACCTGCGCTTTCTGTTATACTAAAAGCAGTTGGTAAGAATAGACTTAAGCCGGTGGACGGCGGCGAATCCATAGAAATTGAGGGACTATGAAAGCTATTGTTTTTGATATGGACGGAACCCTGTTAGATTCCATGCCGGGATGGAATGCGGTGAACGCCCAGCTGATTGAAGAGTTTGATATTCCTATGGCCGAGGTAGATTATGATGTGATTATCACCCAGGGCTTTGAGGACTTGGTCCGGATGCTCAAGGAAAACTTCGACTTCGAGACCGATGTCAATGTCCTTTATAAAAGGGCCAACAGCATTATGTCCAGGTGGTACAAGGAGCACTCGGTCACCCGAGAGGGGGTTCTGGAAACTCTGAACTGCTTTAAGGAAGCGGGCATCCCCATGGGGGTGGCGACGGCCACCAGCTATGAGCTGGCGGTTCCTGCCTTGGAAAAGGCGGGGATCCTGGAGTATTTCGACCTGGTCTACTCCTCGTCCACGGACGGACTGCCCAAGAACGACAAGCGCTATTGGGAGGCGGTGGCCAAGGCTATGGGCCAGGCCCCAGAGGATATGGCCCTTTTTGACGATGCCCTCTATGCCCTGATTACGGCCAAGGCCGCCGGCTATACGGTTGTGGCCCTGGAAGATGAGGCTTATGGCCAAGATATTGACCAGATGAAGCGGCGGGCGGATGATTACCTGGTCGGCTTCGAGCATTTTAATCCCAGTGAATGGTTGAAAAAAGAAGATACAAGGAGGGTCCAATGAAAGAATTTGTCGGGGGATCCTGTTATGTGGCCAATGAAGTCATTGACACGGTGATTGCCCAGGCGGCCGCCAAGGTCGAAGGGGTCAGCCAGGTCCGTGGCTATGATGCGAAAAATGGCCGTTTGAAATCCCATTATGAAAAACTGATCCAAACGGAAACCAAGGATGGCCACCTGGTTACGGCCCTGACCCTGTCAGTCAGCCGGGATGCGGTCATCAAAGATGTGGTCTACCAGGCCCAGGTCGCCATCAAAGAAGAGGTCGAGTCCATGTTCGGCCTGGTTTGTGACCGGGTGGACGTGGTCGTCATCTGATGCAGAACACAAAAGATCTCTTAACGGAGCCGATTCCGCAGACCCTCTTGCGGTTTTCGGCTCCCTTTGTCTCGACGGCCTTCGCCCAGATGGCCTATGGCCTGGTGGACATAATGTGGATCGGCCGGATCAATGCCGAGGCCGTAGCGGCGGTGGGTCTGGTCGGCCTCCTGACTTGGTTCGGGGACGCCCTCTCCTTGATCGGGAAAAACGGGATGGGGGTCCTGGTGGCCCGCTACTTCGGCCAGGCTCGGTCCAGGGGGAAGGAGGGACAGGCCCTTCGGGAGGGTCTCCTCCGCCGCCTGGGACAGGGCTTCCAGCTCTCCCTCCTGGTGGCCCTGGTCTATTGCCTCCTGGGCCAGGCCCTCCTGGCTTTCTTCGCCGGCCTCTACCGGTTGGGGGAGACCGTCTACATTTACCTCATCCAATATGCTCGGGTGGTCTTCATCGGCATGGTTTTCAAACTCATGTCGGTCTCCTACTCCCAGTCCTACTCCAGCCTGGGCAATTCCATGGTCCCCTTTTCCATCAACCTGGTGGGCCTGGTCCTCAACATGGTCCTGGACCCCCTTCTGATCTTCGGGGCCGGTCCCATCCCGGCCATGGGAGTCCTGGGCGCCGGCCTGGCCACCTCCCTTTCCCAGGCCCTGGTCCTCATCCTCCTCATCGCCTACTCCCGCCGGAGGGACCCCATCGACCCCCTGGGCCTGGTGGGACGGGCCTCCCTCATGGTTCGGCCGGATTGGGGCCTCTACCGGGAGATGGTCCGGATCGGCTTCCCCATGGCCCTCATGTCCCTCATCCTCTGCATCATCTCCATGGTCACCAACCACATCCTCTCCGGCTTTGGAGCCATTGCCGTGGCTGTAGGCGCCCTGGGAAGCCAAATCGAGTCCATCTGCTGGATGACTACCGAGGGCCTGGGGTCAGCCCTGACCTCCATGGCGGCTCAAAATATTGGGGCGGGCCAGAGGAAACGGGTCCGGGACACGGTCCTGGTCGGCTGCGGGATTTCCCTGGCCATCGGCTGCTTTGCCTCCTTCCTCTTCGTTTTCTTTGGCCAAGACATCTTCGCCGTCTTCATGCGGGAGAGGGAGGCCATCCTCATGGGGGGGACCTATCTCCTCATCTTCGCCATCCAGGAGCCTTTCATGGGCCTGGAGTCGGCGACTTCGGCCACCTACGCTGCCCTGGGGGATACGGTCTTTCCCTCCGTGGCCTCCCTGGTCACCAACGTAGCCCGGGTCCCCCTGGCCCTCCTCCTCATCCCCCTGATCGGGGCACCGGGGGTCTGGCTGGCCATGTCCCTCATGGGGGTCCTCCGGTCGGCTCTCATGGGCCTGGGCCTGTGGAAAAAGATGAGGGCTTATCTCAAGACAGGACATCTCAAGGGTCGGACCCTGTAAGGGGGTCCGACTTCGGAATAATAAGGACAAAAAGAAAGGACAGTTACCATGAGAAAATTTAAGGCGGAATCGCAGAAGCTCCTGGATATGATGATCCACTCCATCTACACCAATAAGGACGTCTTTCTTAGGGAGCTGATTTCCAACGCATCGGATGCTTTGGATAAGCGGTATATTTTGGACCTGGAAGAGAAGCCTTCGGACTTCGACCGGTCAAGCTACAAGATTGAACTCATCCCTAATGAGGAGGACCGGACCTTGACTGTTCGGGACTACGGGATCGGGATGACGGAAGAAGAGATGGACAAAAACCTGGGAACCATCGCCCATTCAGGGACCCAGGAATTCAAGCAGGCCGAATCCAAAGGGGATGTGGCCTCCATCATCGGCCAGTTCGGGGTCGGCTTCTATGCCTCTTTTATGGTAGCGGAAAAGGTGGAGGTGGTGTCTAAGTCCTTGAAAGACGGGACCGTCCACCGCTGGATCAGTGAGGGGGCGGACGGCTATAAGATCGAAGAGGCCGACCGGGAGGAGGTGGGAACTGACGTCATCCTCCACCTCCGCAAGGATAAGGAAGATGAGGACTATTCCCGCTACCTGAGCGAGTATACCCTCCGTTCCCTGGTCGAGAAGTATTCCAACTACATCCGCTATTCCATCGAGATGGAGGTCAGCCGGCAAAAGCGGGTTCCTCTCCGTGAGGATGCGACGGAAGAGGAAAAGAAGGCCTGGGAGGACAATCCGGAATATGAGGAGACCCGGGAAACCCTCACCCTCAATTCCAAGACCCCCATCTGGAATCAGCCCAAAAAGGACCTGAAGGATGAGGACTATATCAACTTCTACCAGCAGGAGGGCCCGGGCTTCGGCAAGCCCCTCCGCTGGATCCACCTGGTGGCTGATGGGACCCTGTCCTACCGGGCCATCCTCTACATCCCCTCCCAGGTCCCCTGGGACTTCTACACCCGGGAATTCAAGAAGGGGCTCAGCCTCTATTCTGCCGGGGTCAAGATTATGGACCATGCGGACTCCCTCCTTCCGGACTATCTTTCCTTTGTCCAGGGGGTGGTGTCCAGCGAGGACTTCAAACTCAACCTTTCCCGGGAGACCCTCCAGGAAGACCGGCAGATGATGGCCATGGCCCGGCGGATTGAAAAGCGGGTCCTGGATGAGCTCAAGAAGATGATGGAGGAGGATAAGGAGGCCTACAAGACCTTCTTCGGCCTCTTCGGGACCACCCTCAAGGCGGGCATCTACCAGTCCTATGGGGCAAAAAAAGATGACCTGGCCCCCCTCCTCCTCTTTGATACTTCCCTGGGCCAGGGGCGGTCCTTGGACCAAATTATCGGCGAGGAGGGGGAAGAAGATGAGGCAGAGGAAAAGGAAAAGGCTAAAATCCTCTATGCCACCGGGGAGTCCCTGGAGGGGATCCGCCAGCTACCCACGGTCCAGGCCCTCATGGAAAAGGAAGAGGAAGTGGTCTTTCTGACGGACACCATCGATGAATTCACCATCAAGGCTATGGTGGACTACAAGGGCCATGCCTTCCAGTCCGTCCTTTCCGACGACTTTGAATTGGAGGGGGAGGAGAAAGAAGACCTCAGCCCGGAAGCCGAAGAGCTCTTCTCCGCGATGAAGGAGCTTTTGGATGGGGAAGTGGTGGATGTGAAAGCCGGCCGGGGACTGACCCGGGATGCAGCCATCCTGACGGCCCAAGGGGATATCTCCATCGAGATGGAAAAGACCCTGGCCGGCCAGCCGGGTGACATGCCCAAGGTCCAGGCCCAGAAGGTCCTCCAAGTCAATCCCGACCACCCCGTGGTCAAGAAGCTCCTGGCCTTCCGTGACCAGGGCAAGGAAGAGGACTTCCAGGCCTACACCCACCTCCTCTATGACCAGGCCCGGATCATCGCCGGACTGGGCGTGGAGGATCCGGTGACCTTTACGCGTCGGATCCAGGAGCTCATGTAGGGGGCTACAAGTCCCTTCGTTCAGCCCTTTCTTCGAACTAAAAAGGAGTTTAAAATGAAAAAATTTATTGTCGACCCCTCATTTTGGGCCCTCTTTCCGGAGGCCAAGATCGGTGTCCTCCTTATAAAAGACATGGAAGTCGGGGAGGAGTCTCCGGAGGCCCTCCAGTCCCTCCTGGCCGAGTCCAATGAGAAGGCCAAGTCCTATTTGACGGCCGGCGTTTTCAGCGAGAACCCGGTCATCGCTGTCTACCGGGAGGCCTTCAAAAAGTTCAAGACCAAGAAGGGGGCCCGGTCTTCCATCGAAGCCCTCCTCAAGCGGGCCTCCAAGGACAACCCCGTCCCCTCCATCAACCCCTTGGTCGATATTTACAATGCGGCCAGCCTCCGCTTCGCCCTCCCCTTTGGGGCAGAGGATATGGATACTTTTGAAGGCGACCTCCGCCTGACCATCACGGAGGGCGATGATGCTTTTTATCCCATCGGGGATGGGGAAAACCAGCCCACCCTGCCGGGCGAGCTCTGCTACAAGGACGATGCCGGGGCCGTCTGCCGCTGCTTCAACTGGCGGGATGGTCAGCGGACCATGATCACCGAAGGCACAAAGAATGCCTTCCTGATCAGCGAATTGGTGGACCCCTCCCGGGAAGACGCCTTGGAAGAAGCCCTCCAATTTGTGGAAGACCAGGTGGGGGCCTACCTCTCCGGAAAGGTGGAGAAGATCATTTTGGATAAGGATAACCCCAGCTTGGTCCTGGAGGACTAGGGAAGGGGCGCACCCTGGCTGGGGCCCGGAGTCCTCATGTAGTCAGGGCGCCCGAAAGCAGACCAAAAAAGAGGCGGTGTCAAGCAAACTTTCCGCTTGACACCGCCTCTTTTTTTTGCCTAACCGTTGCCTAATGCGAGGCTCCGGCCATTAGTATTCGTTGAGTTTTTGAACCAGGACGTCGGGGTCGATTCCGTGGGTCATGGCACCTTGTTCGATGGACTCCATCATGGAGGCCGGGCAGCCGATGCAGCCCAAGCCGACCATCATGAGGAGCTCGATGGTCCGGGGTTTGCGCTGGATGACTTCGGAAATCAGCATATCCTTTGTGATGACGAATTCCTTTTTCTTATTTTCGTCGCTTCCTTGTTCTGTATGGAGATCCTGGTCTTGCAGGCTTTCTTTGTTCAACATATTTCCTCCTTGCTTTCTATCCCTGGATTTTATCACCAATGTAGGTTTATGATACCCAAAATGGACAAAAGTATCTTTGATCGAGATCAATAAAAAAAGGGAGGGCTTATTGTAAAATCCCATACAGGTGTATACTATGAGAGTAAATTGAATGGTCAGAAGGAGGCAATATGACATTGAAGAAGAAAAAAGTATTCGAGGTGATCTCCGACCGGGAGAGGGAGTCACTGGAAGACTATTCTCGGGACTATATGGAATTTCTTTCCACGGCCAAGACCGAGCGGATGGCTGTGGACATCATCGTCAAGGAGGCAGAGGAGGCCGGTTTCCGTGAACTCACCGAGGCCATGGAGGAAGGGATTGAGCCGGGGGATAAGGTCTACCGGGTCAACAAAAATAAGATGGTGGTCCTCTTTGTCGTGGGTCAGGACCTGACCCGGGGCATGGATATCGTGGGCTCCCATATCGATGTGCCCCGCTTGGACCTCAAGCCCCTACCCCTGGCGGAAGATGGACAGGCCAACATGGCCTACCTGAAAACCCACTATTACGGCGGGGTCAAGAAGTACCACTGGACCAACCTCCCCCTGGCCCTCCATGGTGTGGTTTTCACCAAGGATGGGAAAAAGGTAGACCTCCACATCGGCGAGAAAGCGGATGATCCGGTCTTCTACATCAATGACCTCCTCATCCACCTCTCCCGGAAGCAGCTGGAGAAAAAGGCGGATACCGTCATTGAAGGTGAGCAGCTCCAGGTGGTTATCGGGTCGGACTCCTCCGGCCAGGACGATAAGGTGGATGAGCCCATCAAGGCCAACATCCTGGCCTATTTGAAAAAAGAGTATGGGATTGAAGAAGACGACTTCCAGTGCGCGGAAATCGAGGTCGTCCCTGCCGGTCCGGCCCGGGAAGTGGGATTCGACCGGTCCCTCATCGCCGGCCATGGCCACGATGACCGGATCTGCTCCTATGCCAACCTCCGCGGCCTTTTGGACCGGAAGGAAGGAGTGCCTGACCGGACCAAGGTCGCCCTCTTCGTGGATAAGGAAGAAATCGGATCGGTCGGATCCACCGGCATGACCTCCAACTTCTTTGAATATGCGGTTGCCGACATCCTCTCCACCATGAAGGAGGTCTACTCGGAACTGGACCTCAAGCGTGCCATGGGCCGGTCCCGGGTTCTTTCTGCCGACGTCACTGCTGCCTACGACCCCCAATTCCCTGAGGTCTTTGATCACTCCAACTCCGCCCTTTTGGGCTGCGGGATCACCATCTCCAAGTACACCGGATCCGGTGGAAAAGGCGGGTCCAACGACGCCAATGCCGAATACCTGGCGGAGATCCGCAAGATCTTCGATGAAGATGGCGTCATCTGGCAGACCGGGGAACTCGGCAAGGTGGATGCCGGCGGCGGCGGGACCATCGCCTACATTCTGGCCAAATACAATATGGATGTGGTCGATTGCGGAACCGGCATGCTCTCCATGCACGCCCCCATTGAACTCGCCTCCAAAGCCGATGCCTATGAGACTTACCGGGCCTACCGGGCCTTCTTCAACGCCTAGTTGGACCGACTCGTAGGAACAATTTGAAACGATAGGAAGAGCCTGTCCGGGAAAATTTGATTTCCCGGGCAGGCTCTTTTTGGGCCGGGAATGGGCTTGCAACGGGGCCCTTTTGTGTGCTATAATATTTTATCATGTTCCTTTATATTGGGATAAGTCTAGTCTTTTTTTTCATACGAAGCCATCTCGCTTAGCGAAGTGCGGAAAGTTGGTGTGCCTTGATCGAGAATAAAACGATGAATTCCATCAAAAAAGAAGTGGAAGAGGCCTTGGGGAGAAATGTTGTCGTCAAGGCGGATAAGGGTCGCAAGCGGATTGTGACCAAAGAGGGAGTCCTGGAAGGGGCTTTTGAAGATGTGTTTACGGTCCGGGTGACGAATAATTTCGATGTGGAATCGACGGTGTCCTATACCTACACCGATGTCTTGACCGGAACCGTGAAAATGACGATCTACTAGATCAGAAGTCCAGGGAAGGTGACCACCTTCCCTATTTTTTTGGGGGAAAAGGATGGGAGTTGGCCATGGAAGTGGAAATGCGGGCGAATGCAAAGATTAATTTGGCACTGGATGTTCTGGATGACCGGGAGGACGGGTTCCATGAGGTGGATATGATCCTTCAGGAGATCGACCTGGGGGACAATCTGACCATTGAAGAGGGGCGGGGAGGATTCGTTCTCACCTGCGATAATCCCCACCTGGCTCTGGACCGGAACAACCTGATTTTCAAGGCCTGGGAGGCCATGAAGGACCGGGTGGAGGAGAATGCCGTGGTCATTGAGCTGGAAAAGCGGATCCCCATCCAGGCCGGCCTGGGGGGCGGGTCTTCGGATGCGGCGGCCACCCTCAAGGGGCTGAATAAGCTCTGGGACCTGGACCTCAGCGATGAGGAGCTGGAAGAGATTGGGGCCGGCCTGGGGTCGGATGTCCCCTTCTTTATCCGGGGCGGGACCCAGCGGGGACAGGGGAGGGGAGAAATCCTAACCCCCTTGAGGAATTGGTATGGCCACCGGGTCCTCCTGGTCAATCCCGGAGAAGGCTTGTCCACGGCCTTTGTCTATGGCCAGGTGGAAAATTATGGGAAGATTCGGGTGGCGGAGCTGGCTCATGCCATCGATAGCAATACGGCCCAGCTGACGGACCTCATGCAGAACCAGCTGGAAACGGTTACCCTGGCCCTCCAGCCCAAGCTCCGGCAAATCAAAAAAGAACTCAAAGATTTGGGGGCCCAGACGGCCATGGTGTCGGGGTCCGGCCCTACGGTTTTTGGAATTTTTGAAGACTCGGGCAGCCTGGAAAAAGCCCGACGGATCATGGAGTCGGCTTACCCCTTTGTTTTTTCGGCCACCACCCTATAAATTTTGTGGATAAAATGGTGGAAAAAAGGCAACATATGGGGGATAAAGCCGATTCCTGACCTTGAAAGCACAAGCTTCCTCATGTATAATCAATCTATAGATAGGAGTGATCTCCTCCTCTGAAAATGATTTTTTTCATCCGAATTTTCGGATTTACGATATTAAGGATCCCAGTATGGCCAAAAAAACAATTTCCAACAATTCATTCGACCGTCGGGCAAAGAGATATGAGCGGAGGAGACTCCGCCGTAAGCGCAACCAACGCCGGAACATTTTAGCCCTTGCGTTGGCTGCCGGCCTTATCTTCTTTTCCGGACGGTTTATTATTTCCCACCTATCCAACAATTCTTCGGCCCAGTCCTCCCTACCCGAGTCCCAAATCACCATTGTTCAAGGTGCGGACGACCCGGCTAAGGAAGAGAAGGGGGTCGGCAAGGACCGGGAGATCAAGTACATGACCTCCAAGGAAGCCCAGTCCAAGCGCCTCCTTCCCCGGACGGAGAAGAAACAGGCGGATAGCTACCAGAGCCAACTTGACACCTTCCTGGTCACCAACCAGGACGTGATTTTGTATAACCGGGATTCCATCAAATCCACAGAAGTCGCTGCCCTGCCCAAGAACACCGTGGTGGAGACCTATGGCCACCAGGACGGCTGGACCAAGGTGACCTCTGTGGGACGGGAAGGCTACATCCGAGATGAGTATTTGGATGTCATCTCCGATGCCTCCCAGTTTGTGGTGGTCGATGGTCACCTGATTGTCAATGCCTCCTACGGCATATCCACCGATTACGAAACCGTCTTCCATGAGGATGCGGCGGCGGCCCTCCGGGTCATGACCGAAGCCATGGAGAGGGACGGGGTCAAGGTGGAAGTAGCAACGACCTACCGGTCGGCTGCTGATGAGGCCAAGGAATTGGTCCTGGAAGGCAACCCGGCCCATGCGCCCCAACCCGGACATGCCGTCTTCCAGACGGGCCTGGGCGTCAAGTTCTATGTCGAGGGGACAGACCCCCGAATGGACAATGCCTTTGAAAAAACGGCAGCCTTCAAGTGGCTCAAGGACCATGCCTATGAATATGGCTACGTCCTCCGCTATCCCCAAGGCTCGGAGACCATCACCGGCTACCGCGCCGACCCGACCATCTTCGTCTACGTCGGCATTGAAGATGCCTCCATTATTTCCAACGAAGGCCTCACCCTCGAGGTTTTCTATGGTGTCCAATAGGATGCCGGGAAAGTAAATAATTATCGTCATCATAGGTGTCGGGCAACCGACACCTATCGATTGGTTAGGACAAGGTAAACACATTTTTTCTTCGGGCGGCCTTACCGACTCGTGAGGCGGTCAATGCTTACAAAGCTAGAAAGGGCAATGATGAAGGTATTAGTAACAGGAGGCCTGGGCTATATCGGCTCCCACACTTGCGTGGAACTCCTCCACAATGACCACGACCTGGTGGTCGTCGACAACCTCTATAACGCCAAGGAAGAAGTCAAAGGAAAGATCGAAAAGCTGGGCCAAAAGGCCATTGAATTTTATAAGGTGGACTGTCAGGATGAGGAGGCCATGGACCGGATTTTCCGGGACCATGACTTCGACTGCGTCATGCACTTTACCGGCCTGAAGGCCGTTGGGGAATCGGTCAAGAAGCCCCTGGCTTACTATGAGGTCAACCTCAACGCCAGCTTGGTGGTCCTCAAGATGATGGAAAAATACGGGGTCAAGACCATGATCTTCTCTTCGTCGGCTACGGTCTATTCGCCCAAGAATGAGAGCCCCATGGTCGAGGGGATGCCGGAAGAGGCGACCAACCCCTATGGCCAGACCAAGCGGATGATCGAGCAGATGATCCGGGACCTCTGCGTAGCCGACCCGGACTTCACCGGGATCCTCCTTCGCTACTTCAACCCCATCGGAGCTCATGAATCCGGCCTGATCGGGGAATCTCCGGTGGGGATCCCCAACAACTTGATGCCCTATATCTGTCAGGTGGCGGACGGCCGTTTGGACTACCTCCACGTCTTCGGGGACGACTACGATACTGTGGACGGAACCGGGGTCCGGGACTACATCCATGTGGTGGACCTGGCCCGGGGCCATGTTGCCGCCCTGGAAAACACGGTGGGAAAGAAGGGGGTCCTGACCTACAACCTGGGAACCGGTAAGGGGACCTCCGTTTTGGAGCTGGTCCATGCCTTCGAGAAGGCCAACGACCTCAAGATCTCCTATGAGATCGAGGGCCGCAGGGCAGGCGATGTGGCCACGACCTATGCGGACTCCTCCAAGGCCCAAAAGGAACTGGACTGGAAGCCGGTCCACTCCATCGAAGAAGCCTGCAAGTCCTCCTGGGAATTCCAAAAGCAGTCCCGGGACTAAAAAAAAGAATCCCCCTCCGAGGGAGGGGGCTGGAGAGGCCGGCCGGGTTTTCCCGGTCGACCTCTTTTTTTATCAGGAATTACTTATCGGGGAAGCGGGCTTCCAGGCGCTCGATAGCCCGGAGGGCCAGGTGTTGGGCTTCCGGGATCCGGAGGGCGATAACGGCGACCAGGTAGGTCAGGATGGCGATCAGGAGGGCCAGGAAGAAGCGGAGGTTATCCGAGGCCAGGGGGAGAAAATGGTAAACCGACCAGGAGGCCAGGCCCATGACCAGGGTGGCCAGGAGGATCTTGACCAGGGACTTTCTCATCCTGCTCAGACCCAGGGGACCGATCTTCTTTCGAAGGAGGGTCATGAGGAGGAGGGAACCCGCGATAGCCCCGATGGTGGTGGAGGCGGCCAGACCGCTCAGGCCGAAGAAGTAGGAGAGGACAAAGTTGAGGACGATGTCCACGCTCACTTGGATAGCTCCGGCGATCAGGGGGGTCCGGGTGTCCTTGAGGGAGTAGAAGGCCCGGGTGTAGACCTGGGAGAAAAGGATGAAGAGGAGGGAGGGGGCATACCAGAAGAGGATGGTGGAAACCATGGTCGTGGATTCCGGGGTGAAGGCCCCCCGCTCAAAGAAGATCCGGGTGATGGGGGTGGCGAAAAGCATGAGGCCCACTACCGAGGGGATGACCAGGAGGGCACCGGAGGAGACGGCCCGCTGGGTCAGGCGCTTGAAACGGGGTCGCATGGCCCGGTTCTGGCCCAGGCGGGACATTCGGGGGTAGGAGGCAGTGACGATGGAGACCACCACGATCCCCTGGACAAAGTCGATGAGCTTGGCGGCATAGTCCATGGCGGAGACCCCGCCTTCGGAGACGATGGCGGAGGCGATGGACTTGTCGATGATGACCGAGAGGTCGTTGACCAGGATGGAGAAGATGGCCGGGAGGGCGATCAGAAGGGCTTCCCGAATGAAGGGGTCTTTGGGGTTGAGGACCCAGGCGTGGCGGTAGCCGGTCTTCCGCATGGCTCGGGGGAAGAAGAGGTATTGGAGGCCCTTGGCGGCCACAGCACCCACGGCCAGGAGGACCATGGATCCCTGCTTGGCGGCGACGAAGGCGAAGGCCACCAGGATGATGTTCATAAGGATCCCGGTGGTGGCCGGAGTGGCGAAGTTGTCATAGATGTTCAGGTAGGAGATGGGGGCGGCGTTGATGGCGGAAAAGAGGATGCCGACCACGACAATCCGGAGGAACTCGGCCGTCTTGGCGATGTTTTCCGGGGAGAAGCCGGGGGCAATGATCCGGGCCAGGGGGTAGGCAAAAACCCAGGTCAAAAGGATGACCAGGCCGGCCAGGAGGACCAGGGTGTTGGTCAGGTTGGCGGTGAAGTGGTCAGCGGCCTTCCGGTCCTTCTTGGACAGGACGTTGTTATACATGGGGATGAAGGTGGTTTGGGTAGAGACAAAGAGGTAGGAAAAGAGGATGGCGGTCAAGGAGTTGGTGATGACGTAAATATCCTTGATGATGGAAGTCCCGAAAACCGCGCCAAAAAAAACCTCCCGGAATAGGCCGGTGAATTTGGAGATGATGGTGATGACCATCAATTGGAATGCTATGGAACCCATAAATCCTCCTTTTCTGATTCATTGAGTGTATCACAAGTTGAAGGCTTTCGGAACAAGTCTTGCCCGGTCGGTTATAATAGAGGGTGGGTTTTCCTTTTTTTATGAAAGGAGGACCATCCTGTATTTCTTAAATGAGGAAGCGAGTGGCTATGCATATTGAAAATAAAGAACAAATGAAGGCCTGGACCCTGGCCTTCCTGGAGGGCCTGGAGCCGGGTGCCGTGGTGGCCCTGGATGGGGACCTGGGTGCCGGGAAGACCCAGATGGTCCGGTGGATTGCCCGGGCCCTGGGGGTGGAGGGCCGGATCACTTCCCCCACCTTTGACCTCATCCACGCCTATGAGACCGACCGGGGCCCCCTCTACCACATGGACCTCTACCGGCTGGAGATGCCCGAGGAGATCGAGGACCTCAACTATGAGGAGGCCTTTTATTCGGACCATGGGCTGGCCTTTGTGGAATGGCCCGACCGGGCCGGGGACTACCTTCCCCCCCATACCATTTGGCTTTCCATTACCAAAGGGGAGGGAGAAGAAAGGGAGGTGGACATCCGATGAGACTGCTTGCTATTGATACGACGACCTC
This sequence comes from Bacillota bacterium, assembly GCA_029003555.1. Lineage (GTDB taxonomy): Bacteria > Bacillota > Clostridia > Tissierellales > Peptoniphilaceae > Kallipyga. The sequence goes on from JAQYCE010000025.1 coordinate 14,569, forward strand.
ATCGACCGGGGCCGCCATCTACACCTGGAATCCGGACTTTCTCCGGGGATCCCGGGAGGGGACCTTTGAGGCGGTGACTATCCTTGAAGAAGACCAACGCCAGGCCGAGGCCCTCATCCCTATTCTCGATGATATGGTCAAGGAGGCGGGGCTGGCCCCTAAAGACATCGACGTCTTTGCCTGCGCCAAGGGACCGGGCTCCTTCACCGGCCTCCGGATCGGGGTAACCATGGCCAAGACCATGGCCCAGTTTTCCGGCAAGCCCGTGGTGGGGATCTCCTCCCTGGCCGCCCTGGCTATGGAGGCGGAGGGGGCCGAGGACTTCCTCCGGGTCCCCGTCATCGATGCCCGGGCCAACCGGATTTTTGCCGCCGCTTATCCTGCCCCGACGGAAGAGGGCTTCGTTTCGGAAGCCCTCCTCCCGGAAGCCCTCTACTACCAGGAGGACTTCCTGGATAAACTGACTAGGCTGGTGGAGGAGGGGGCCTATTCCGGCGTGGTCTTCTCCGGCAAGGGGATGGTCGCCCACCCCTATCTGGTGGACCAGGCCAACTTCCCCACAGTTGTTTACCAGGGGGAGGGTCGCCTGTCCCCCATCCGGGCCTTGGCCCGTCTGGCGGCTGCCCGCCTGGATTTGGGTCAGTCGGATTCCATCCTGGACCTGGCCCCCAACTACCTTCGCAAGTCCCAGGCGGAATTGGATCGGAGTCGGCATGGTAACCGGGGATAGGGCCATCCCGGGCCCCATCCTGGTCCAAACCCGGATCCGGCCCATGGTCCGGGAGGACCTGGACCGGGTCCTGGCCATTGAAAGACAGTCCTTTCCCTATCCCTGGAACCGGGCCTTCTTTGAAGAGGAACTGGTGGAAAATGGCCGGACCACCTGCCTGGTGTCTGTTTATCAGGGGAAGGTGGTGGGCTATTACACCGCCTGGCATGTGGCCGGGGAATCATCCCTCAACAAGATCGGGGTGGACCCGGACTTCCGCGGCCAGGGGATTGGGGGCCGTCTGGTGGAGGACTTTTTGGCCTCCTCTTTCGGAAGGGGGTCGGAGGACTGCTTCCTGGAAGTGGCGGTCAACAACGGCCCGGCCCTGGCTCTTTATGAGAAATTCGGCTTTGAAAAGGTGGGCATCCGCCGGAACTACTATGCCCAGACCGGCTTGGATGCTTATGTGATGCGAAAAAAGAGGAAGGAGGAGGCATGATTTCACTGGCTATTGAATCGTCTTGCGATGAGACTTCGGTGGCCATCCTGGAGGATGGTCGGAAGGTTCTCTGCAACTTGATCTCCACACAAATCGCCACCCATGCCCTCTACGGAGGGGTGGTTCCGGAAATCGCCTCCCGGAAGCACCTGGAGGCCGTCAACCGGATCCTGGCCATGGCTTTTGAAGAAACGGGACTGGCTCCCAAGGACATCGACCTGGTCTCCGTCACCCGGGGTCCCGGCCTGATCGGGGCCCTCCTCGTGGGCATTTCCGCCGCCAAGGCCATGTCCTTTGTTTTGGATGTTCCCATCGTAGGGGTTAACCACATGGAAGGCCACATCTGCGCCAACTACCTGGCCCACCCCGACCTGGAGCCCCCCTTCATCGCCCTGGTGGTCTCCGGGGGCCACACCTACCTCTGCCGGGTGGATGGGTATACGGATTATGAGGTCCTGGGGTCCACCCGGGACGATGCGGCCGGGGAGAGTTTCGACAAGGTTTCCCGGGTCCTGGGCATGGGCTATCCCGGCGGGCCTAAGGTCCAGAAGCTGGCCATGGAAGGCCGGCCGGGTGCCGTCGACTTCCCTCGGGCCATGATGAAGAAGGAGGACGGCTATGACTTCTCCTTCTCCGGCCTCAAGACGGCAGTCATCAACTACTGCCACCACCAGGACCAGAAGGGCCTTCCCATCAACAAGGCCGACGTGGCCAGGGGCTTCCAGGATGCGGTCATCGACGTGTTGACCCAAAAGTCCATTCATCTTTTGGAGGACACCGGGCTCAAGACCCTCTGCCTGTCCGGCGGTGTAGCGGCCAACGGCCCCCTCCGGGAGAGCCTGGAGAAGGCCTGCCAAACCATGGGGGTGGACTTCTATGTGCCCCCCTTGGACCTTTGTACCGACAACGCGGCCATGATCGGATCGGCCGGTTATTATCACTATATCAACCGAGGTCCCTCGGACCCGGCCTTCACCGCCGACCCCAACCTGGGCCTCTAGTTAAGGAGACAATATGAATCGAAACTTCATCATGGACCTCCACACCCATTCCTTGGCTTCCGTCCACGCCTACTCCACCATCACGGAAAACGCCCGGGCCGCCAAGGAAGCGGGTCTGGAGATCATGGGGATCAGCGACCACGCCTACGGAATGCCCAACACCACCAACCGGGACTACTGGCTCAATATTGACGCCCTCCCCGACTACCTGGAAGGCGTCCGCCTCCTGAAGGGGGTGGAACTCAATATCAAGAACCACCAGGGGGACCTCATCGAACCCGACCTCCTGGACCGGGTGGATTATTCCATCGCCAGCCTCCATGGCCATATTTTTAACATGGAATCCGGCAGCCGGACGGATTTTACCGATGCCTATATCCGTTGCCTGGAGAAACACCCTGAGGTCAAGATCCTGGGCCATGTGGATGATGGCCAGTACCCCTCGGATTATGTAGCTTTGGTTGATGCGGTCAAGGACATGGGTCGGGCCCTGGAGATCAACAACTCCTCCCTAGGCGCCGGAAGCTACCGGGTCAATTCTCAGGAAAACATCCGGTTCATCCTGGAAACTTGCCTGGACAAGGAGGTCCCGGTCATCCTCAACACCGATGCCCATGTCGCCCCGGCTGTGGGGGACTTTTCCGCCATCCGGCCCATCTTGGAAGAAGTGGATTTCCCGGACGACCTCATCATCAACACCTCATGGAAGAAGTTGGAAGAACTCTTAGGACGGAGCCTGTAACTCGCTATGGACCTACAAGGACTGAACGACCAACAAAAACAAGCGGTTCTCTCTGAAGCCCCTTCCCTCCTGGTCTTGGCCGGGGCGGGGTCGGGGAAGACCCGGGTCCTGACCCAGCGGATTGCCTATTTAATCCAGGAAAAAGGGGTGGCCCCCTGGCAGGTCCTGGCCTTTACTTTTACCAACAAGGCGGCCGGAGAGATGAAAGACCGGGTGGCCCGGGCCCTGGGCCGGCCGGTGGATTCCCTTTGGATCGGGACCTTCCACTCCATCTGCTCCCGCCTCCTCCGCCGGGAGATCGTCCACCTGGGCTATGCCTCCAACTTCACCATCTATGACGCCGGGGACCAGGCCTCCCTGGTCAAGCAGATTCTCAAGGAAGGACATATGGAGGACCAGGGGATGAGCCCCCGGGCCATCCTCTCGGCCATCTCTCTTTTGAAAAACCGGGGGATCCCTGTGGAGGAGGCCCTGGACCGGGCAGACAACCCGGTGGACCTTTTGGTGGCCCGGGTCTACCGGGCCTATGAGGGGGCCAAGAAAAAGAACAATGCCCTGGACTTTGACGACCTGATTTTATTCATGCTGACCCTCATGACCAAGTATCCGGAAGTCCGGGACCGCTACCGGGACCAATTCCGCTATGTCTTTGTGGATGAATACCAGGACACCAACCATGCCCAATATGACCTCATCCGGTCCTTTGTCGGCCCGGATAGCCGGGTCTTCCTGGTGGGGGATGCCGACCAGTCCATCTATGGATGGCGGGGGGCGGACATTTCCAACATCCTCCACTTTGACCGGGACTTCCGGTCCCCCAAGACCCTTCTATTGGAGCAGAATTACCGGTCGACCAAGCGGATCCTGGAGGCAGCCAATGCCCTGATCCGCCACAATGAGGAGAGAAAAGAGAAGAACCTCTGGACGGAAAACGGAGAGGGGGCCCCCATCCAATACCGGCTTTTCCAGTCGGAGGCCGAGGAGGCGGTGGGCCTGGTGGAAAAAATCCGGGAGGAGTCCAATGTGACCCCCTACAAGGGCCAGGCCATCCTTTACCGGACCAACGCCCAGTCCCGGCCCCTGGAAGAGGCCCTGATCCGGGAGGGAATCCCCTACCGGGTGGTGGGTGGACTCAAGTTCTACGACCGGGCGGAAATCAAGGACCTGGTCGCCTACATGACCCTCATTATCAACCCGACGGACGATGTGGCCTTCCGCCGGATCATCAACCAGCCCAAGCGGGGCCTGGGGGAGAAGAGCCTGGACAGGCTCCAAAAGCTGGCTGCGGAGAACGGTCTCTCCCTCATGGACACCCTTTTAGACGGAGAGCTTTTCGCCGGCCTGACCCCGGCCATCCAAAAGAAATTCCGTCCCTTCCTGGACCTCTTCTGCTCTCTGGCCGGCCAGGTCCATGGGCCCATGACGGACTTCTTCCAAGCCGTCTACCGGGAGTCGGGCTATGAGGCCATGCTGGAGAAGTCACATTCGGTGGAGGACCGGTCTCGGATGGACAACATCGCCGCCTTCTACGATGCCATTGCCCAGTACCAGGATGAGGAGGCGGAAGGGACCATCGTGGACTACCTCCAAAACCTGGCCCTCATGTCCGACCTGGACAAGACCGAGGAGGGGAAGTCGGGGGTCACCCTCATGACCATGCACTCGGCTAAGGGCCTGGAGTTTCCCATCGTCTATGTGGCGGGCTTGGAGGACGGCCTGGCCCCTTCCGAGCGGGCCATGGAAGAGGGGCATTTGGAGGAGGAGCGCCGGCTCATGTATGTGGCCATCACCCGGGCGGAGAAGAAGCTCTACCTGTCCGGGGCCCAGGTCCGGCGGGTCTTCGGGTCCCCCATGCCCAAGCGGCCCTCCCGCTTCATCGACGAGCTGGAGGGCCACCTGGAAAAGGTCGGGGAGGATCTTGATGGGCCCGCTTCCTATGGTGGAAACTTTGCCTCCTCACCGGAGAAGCGGACTCCCGTTAGCAGGAATGAGAGCTTCGGGGATGCCCGGATCCGGGGGGCCTACGACCGCCAGAGGGAGCGGATCCGGGAATTGGTCCGACAGAAGCAGAAGAGGTTGGATGAGACCCTCCACACCCCCTACCGGGTGGGGGATAAGGTCCGCCACCGGAAGTTCGGCCTGGGGACGGTGGTTTCCGTCGTGGCCAAGGAGGACGGGGACGAGCTGACCGTGACCTTCGACAAAAAAGGAATCAAGCGGCTCAATGCCGCCTTGGCCCCTCTGACCAAGGAATCCTAAGGCGGAGCTGAGATGAGATGGGAGGATAACATGGACCCCGTAAAGCGGATGAAGGACTTGGTGGAAAGCCTGAATCGTTGGAATAGGGAATACTATACCCTGGACAACCCCTCGGTCTCCGACGAGGAGTGGGACCGGGCCTACCGGGAGCTCCTGGACCTGGAGAAGGAAACGGGCCGGGTACTGGCCGACTCACCCAGCCAGCGGGTGGGCGGGGAGGTCCTGGAGGAGTTTGAAAAGCACACCCACCTGGGCCCCCTCTATTCCTTAAACAAGGTCCGGTCGCGTGAAGAGGTGGAGGCCTGGGTGGACCGGAGCCAAAGGCAGATCTCTTCCTACAACCTGGCCCACCCGGAAGATCCTCTGCCGGACCTGGCCTTTGTTTGCGAATTCAAGTTTGACGGATTGACCATCAACCTGACCTATGAAGGAGGCAAGCTGGTCATGGCGGCCACCCGGGGAAATGGCCGGGTGGGGGAGGAGGTCCTGGCCCAGATCCGGACTATCCAGACGGTCCCCCTGACCATCCCTTACCAGGGGAAGATCGAGGTCCAGGGGGAGGGGGTCATGCCCCTTTCGGCCCTGAAAAAATACAACGCCAGGGCTGAGATCCCCTTGAAGAACGCCCGAAATGGGGCAGCCGGGGCCATCCGGAACCTGGATCCGGCGGTGACCCGGTCCCGGATGCTGGCGGTTTATGCCTATAACGTGGGTTATGATGAGGAGGATCTTTTCGACAGCCAGGAGGCCATCTTCAGCTTTCTCCGGGAGAATGGCTTCCAGGTCCACCCCTTCTCCCGCTTTTGCCGGACGATTGATGAGGTGGAGGGGGCCATTGATGAGGTGGAGGAGCTACGCCACAGCTTGGACGTCCTGACCGATGGGGTGGTCATCAAGATCAACGACCTCCGGACCCGGGAGGTCCTGGGCTTTACGGCCAAGTTTCCCCGCTGGGCCATGGCCTATAAGTTTGAGGCCGAGGAGGTCACCACCATCCTCCGGTCGGTGGAGTGGAATGTGGGCCGGACGGGGAAGATCACCCCGACCGCCCTCCTGGACCCCGTGGAGATCGGCGGGGCCACCGTCTCCCGGGCCACCCTCAACAACTACGATGACATCGTCCGCAAGGGGGTGGCCCTGGGGGCCCGGGTCCTCATTCGCAGGTCTAACGAGGTGATCCCGGAAATCCTGGGGACCATGCCGGATGAGGGTCTGGTCACCCGGCCCATCGAAAAGCCCACCCACTGCCCGGCCTGCGGGACCGACCTGGTCTATGACAAGGTCCACATCTACTGCCCCAACTCCCTTTCCTGCAAGCCCCAGCTGGTCCGCCGGCTCAACCACTTCTGTTCCCGGGAGGCTATGGACATCGAGGGCCTGTCCGTCAAAACCCTGGACAAGCTGGTGGACCGGGAGGTGGACCAGCTGGCCGACCTCTACCGGCTGACCAAGGAGGACCTCCTGGAATTGGAGGGCTTCGGGGAGAAGAAGGCCCGGAAGCTCCTGGATGCCATCCAAGGATCCAAGCATCCCGCCCTCTCCGCCTTTATCAACGCCCTGGGGATTCCGGGGGTCGGCGTGACGGCTTCCCGGGACCTGGCCGACCACTTCGCTAGCCTGGACAAGCTCCGTCAGGCGGGCCATGAGGACTTCGCCCAGGTGGAGGATATCGGCCCCATCACCGCCCAAAATATGGTGGACTTCTTCCGGGATTCCCACATCAACCAGGCCCTGGATGACCTCCTGGCCCAGGGGATTGAAGTCCAGGCTCCCGCAGTCCAAGGAAGGGCGGGGGATGAGGAGGGCTCTCTTCCCTTCGAGGGGATGACCCTGGTGGTCACCGGGACCATGGAAGGCCTGACCCGGAAAGAGATGGAGGAAAGGATCCGGGCCCTGGGGGGGAAGGCCACAGGGTCGGTTTCCAAGAAGACCGACCTGGTTCTGGCCGGGAAGTCGGCCGGGTCCAAACGGCAGAAGGCCCTGGATAAGGGGGTCAAGGTTCTGGAGGGGGAAGAATTGGACCAGATCCTGGACCGGTATTTTCGTTAAGTAGAAAGAAGGCAGACCATGCAGAAAATTGCCCTATCCACAGGAAATAAAGACAAGATTAAGGAGCTGACCCGCCTGGTCGATCCGACCCGGTTTGAGCTTTTCTCCAAGGACGACCTGGGCCTGGCCGATTTTGATGTGGAGGAGACGGGGGAGACCCTCCGGGAGAATGCCGACCTCAAGGTGGAGGGCCTGGTCCGGGCGCTCAAGGAGGTCGGGGAGGATCCCGATGACTACTGGATCCTCGCTGATGACACCGGCCTCTTTGTCGATGCCCTGAATGGCGCCCCCGGGGTCTACTCGGCCCGCTATGCCGGGGATCATGTCACCTATGATGACAACGTGGACAAGCTCCTCCATGCCATGGAGGGGGTGGAGGAAGCCCGCCGCAGGGCTCATTTCTCCACCGTCATCGCTTTCTGGGCCCACGGGACCATCCATGAATATGAGGGCCGGCTAGAGGGCCACATCTTGACCGCCCGCCAAGGCAAGGGGGGCTTTGGCTATGACCCCATCTTCTTTGTCGATGAAGTGGGTAAGTCCCTGGCCGAGCTCAGTCCTGAGGAGAAGAACAAGATTTCCCACCGGGGCAGGGCCTACCGGGCCTTCCTGGAGGACCTCCATGCCTGATAAGATCTTGGTCTGCTCCGACACCCATGGGCATATCGACACTATCGCTTCGGAAATTATGACAACCCCGGGACTGACCCGGATCATCCACCTGGGCGACCACGCCCGAGATGCTGAGGAGCTCGAGGCCGTCGTCGGCCGGACCATCCTCAAGGTTAAGGGGAACAACGACTTTATTTCTTATCATATCCCCTACGACGGTGTCCTTCCTCTTTCCGGGGGTCATAAGGCCTACCTCACCCATGGCCACCTCTTCGGTGTCTATTATGGCCTGGACAAACTCGCTACCTATGCCAAATCCCTGGATTGCGACCTGGTCCTCTTTGGCCACACCCATGCCTTCGACGACCAGGTTGTGGACGGGATCCGCCTGATCAACCCCGGATCCTGCGCCTGGCCCCGGGGCGGGGATGGACAGAAGTCTTATGTTATCCTGACCCTGGATGACGATGGTCGGATGGATGTGGAGAGGGTGATTTTGTAAGGGGCTCATCGTAGCCCCCAAAAACCCCGGCCACCGGAGGTTGACCACAAAAATGATTGAGGGCTTGATATTCTGATTTTTTTATCCTATAATACAAAGACGAGCTTGTTCTCGTGAAAATCTGAGTGCCATTAGCGCAGTGGAAGCGCGCCACTCTCCGGAAGTGGAGGTCCGGGGTTCGAATCCCTGATGGCACGTTATATTTGGAAGCATGCCTTCTTTCGAAAGGCTTTGGTCATTTCGCAAAGAGGGCATCACTTCTATTTGTGGTGGATGTGGCCTAGTTGGTCTAGGGCGCCAGATTGTGGCTCTGGAGGTCGCGGGTTCGACTCCCGTCATCCACCCTTTTTTTATGCGGGAATGGCGGAATTGGCAGACGCGCTAGACTTAGGATCTAGTGCCTTCGGGCGTGGGGGTTCAAATCCCTTTTCCCGCATTCTTGAAATTTTATCCCCGGTAGGCTCTGAGCCTGCCGGGGATTTTTTTGTCTTGGGACGTTTGTGGGCCGAATGCTCCCAAAAGCCGGACACAGGCGGGATATTAAAAATTTATAGTAGAGGTGGATGGTTGCCACCCCGAAATTTGCATAGAAATAAAGGAGAAGATTATGCAGAAAAAACTCTTATCAAATCTGGCCAGACAGGCTGTGGTCCTGCTTGTGGTCCTGGCCATGGTAACGGGACTCCTGGTCTTGCCCGTAAGAACGGCCTGGGCGGGACCCTTGGATGAGCCGGCAGCGAAGAAGCCGCCAAAAACAATTTATATGTTAAGGTCCAACAACACTTTCTTTAAGACCAAAGGTTTTTCTTTTACGGGCTTGAGCTTTACTCGCAAGCCGGGTAGTCGTGGCTTCCACGACTATGCCGCTTGGAACGCATTTTATATGAAGTGGTATCCGACGGAGCAAATGGGCATCTTTTCGGCAAAAGGGGATGAGGAATGGGTGGAGAACTTGCGAAAGAATTCCTATTTAGACCGAATCATCTTTTGCCTGGAGCCCAATGAACTCATTAAAGCGGAGGAGCCGATTCATCCCTATCGGGACCGAACAAAGGAGGGGCTGGAGGCCATAGAAAAGGCCTATTATGCCAATAAGGAGGCCCTGGATTTTGCCGGTCAGGTGGATGCCTATATGGAAAGGCATCTTCCTGATGACGGTTTATCGGGAGCTCTTCGCCAGTATGCGATTTGGACCAATATGGGCCAGGTAGTGGAGAAGGAGAGACTCAAGCTAGCCTCAAAGCCCGATGAGCCTTTGGATAACCTGGTCAAGGACTATGACCTTCCCGAAAAAACCTATGATGATGGAAGCATCGGTTATATTCCCGAGGGCAACAAGACCATCTATTCCATGACCACGGAAGCCCACCTCATGGGCCTCCGGTCCAAGAATCACCCGGCGCTCTCCTTCGACTCTATAGGGGACGGGGTCTATGAGTTGAAGAATGCCAAGGGATTTGCCGTTCCGGGCACGTATACACTTTTGCCGGAAGGGGCAGGAGCCAGCATGGATGAGGAATTTTCCAAGCCTTTGGACCGGGATAATCCCATGGTCAACACGGGCGACTACCCTCTCCGAATCCGCTTGGAAAAAGGCAAGGAGATCAAGGATATCCCCGTTAAAATTATCCGACCCAACTATGCCATGGACCAGGAGTGGGTAGTTTACGGCAGTCCCAGGGGGACCATCGAGGAAAGCGACCAGCTTCTGGGCAAGCCCATCACTGCCATTGTCAACCAGGAGGAGACGGTGACCCTGTCTCCGGTGGAAGCTGGCGGAAAAACATCTGAGGAAGACCCCAAGACTTCGGAGGAAGATCCCAAGGCCTCAGAGGAAGATCCCAAGACTTCGGAGGAGAATCCCAAGGATTCCGAAGAAAATCCTACGACCTCCGATAATCAGGAGAAACCGGAAGATCCTTCCAAACCAGATGGCGGTAAGGAAAAACCGGAAGATCCGCCTAAAGAGGATAAGCCCGGCACCACCGATAAGCCCGGCGAAACAAAAAAACCCGACAATGTTGACAAGAACAAGGACCACAACTCCGGTAAGTCCGATAAGGAAAAAAAGCCTGACCAGGAAAAAGACAAGAAGACCCCGGATAAGAAATCCTCACCGGAAGGAGGCTCGCTCGGAGAGAGGATGAACCAGCCGGGAGGGACCTTCTCGCCCTTGGATGCGGATGGGAAGCTCAAGGATGACTGGTGGGCCTATGCCAAGTACTACGACCCGGATTCCAAGGACAACCTGTGGAAGGCGGGGAGTAGCCGGTATGATACCGGGACCGAGGGATCCCGCAAGGCGTCCAGAAAGAGTCCGGATACGGGGGAAGGGGTGGCTATCCTGCCTTTGGCCTTCGGTAGCGGTCTGTCGGGATTGGGGATCTTCTGTCTGACCCGGCGAAAGAAAGAGAGATAGTGACCAGTAGAACATAGGCAAAAGGCCTGCTTGGATGGACCGAGCAGGCCTTTTTGTGGTCATTAGGGGCTAAGTTTTATATAATAGGAATAAGTGATATGAGCAAGGGAGGAGCCTATGGACGGACAGGAAAGATCGGACACAAGAAAACCCGAAGAAATCGTTGAATGGTTGGAAGAGCAATTGGGCCGGATGGACCAGGTCCGTCTCCTTGTCCGAGCGGGGCGGTGGATCAATCCGGCGGCAACGGCGGATAAGGACTCGCCCTACTCTTGGTGGTTGGGCAGCCCGGACCTGGATTTTTGGAGGGACTTTTCCTTTGAAAATTTCCTGGGCCAGCCCCTAATCCAATCCTCCCTCCTCTCCTTCGCCCCCCTCTGCTTCCGCCTCCTTTTGTCCAACCGGATGCGGTTGGACTTCCTGGTGGACCGGCCGGAGGCTGTAGTTAAGAGGATGGAGGCGGACAGTCTGACGGAGGTCCGAGTGGACAAGGATGACCGGGTCATGGAAGATCGGGTAACTTCGGATATCAGCCACCGAACCAAGTCGCCGGATATGGAGGAGTTAAGGCTGCTCCCGGGGAACTTCTTCCGGGAAATGTCCGACATGGCCTTTTACTTACAGGGGAAAGAACTTATCCCGGCCCAACAGGCCTTGGATCGGGGGAGAAAGATCCTCCTCCGTCTGGCGGAGACGGCGGTCGCCCGGTCCAACGGCTATTCCATCAACCTGGGAGAAGATTTGAGAAATGTGGGCGCCTACATGGACCCCAACCAATATGAAAGCCTCCAGAGGACCTATGCCAACACGGACATGGACAATCTCTGGGATGCTCTTTTCCAGTCCTGCATCCTTTTCCGAAAGGTGGGCCTGGCCATCGACCAGGGAACCTCCTTTGACTATCCTCGGAAGCTGGATGTGGAGATGATGAAGATGTTCCGACAAATATGGAAGGAAATGTTATGACAAAAGCGATGACAGCGGGGAAGGAAGACCGAATCCCCGATAAGGGAAGGGGTCCGGAGAAAAAAGGGTGGACCCGGATTCTCCCTATTTTACTTGCCCTGAGCCTGGTTTTCTCCGGCCTCTTTAGCCCCCGAGCCCTTGCCGGTCCGGAGGAGGAGACAGCAGAATCCCTGAAAAAACTCATCACCTACTACGACCAGGTCCCGGTCCTCATGATCGGCCTGGCCGATGATAACCAGATCATCATGGGAAAGGGACTGGACCAACCCCGGGCCATCGCCTCGATCTCCAAGCTCATGACCTACTATGTGGCCATGGAGGCTGTCCAGGCCGGGGAGATTTCTCTCCAGGCCCCCATTACCGTGTCCACCAAGGCGGCAGCCCTGAATGCGCCGGGCTCTTCCAACTATGGTCTGAAAGAGAAGATGACCATGCCCCTGGAAAAGCTCCTCTTCGGCATGATGACCGTATCCGGAAATGATGCCGCCTGTGCCATTGCTGAGGGGGTGGCCGGGAGCGAAGGGGCCTTTGTGGAGAGGATGAACAAGGCCGCCCAGGACCTGGGCTACAAGACCATGCACTTTGTCAATGCCTCGGGTCTAACCGAGGAGAACAAGACCTATAACCAGTCCTCCGCCCGCGAGCTTTATTCCTTCATCCTCGACCTGATGAAAAAGTATCCCCAGGTCCTGGACTATAGTCAACCTACCCTGGTGGATGAGCCGGAGAGGGATTTCAAGAAGGAAACCACCCTCAAGGAGTTCATGTCCGGGATTCCCGGAATGAAGGGGATCAAGACCGGGACCTCGGTAGAGGCCGGTTCCTGCTTCGCCGGACTCTTCCAGGTGACCTCCGCTAAGATGGACCAGACCTACGACATCATCACCATCGTCCTGGGTGCCCCTATCAACGACGCCCGCTGGCGGACGACCAAGGAATTGGTGGACATCGCCCAGGGTTCTTTCGCCCCCCACACGGTGGTGGACGGGTCCCAGCCCATCGAGCGCTTGGACATGCCGGATTCCCAGGAGGGTTCCGTCATCCTCTATCCGGCCAAGACCTACCATGTTTTCACCTATGCCAACGCCAACTTTGACGTTTCCTACACCATCGACCGGACCAAGAAGGCGCCGACCGCCGAGGAAGAAGTCTTTGGAACCATCCACGTCTCTCGGGACGGCAAACTCCTGGAAGAGATCCCCATCGTCTCCCACACCGCTACCCGGTCGGCCGGCCCATGGACCAAGTTTTCCAGGGGAGTGGAGGCCTTCTTCACCTTCCTCTTCAGCCTGGTTTCCTAACCGGTTCAGGGAGGTCTCATGATTCATCAGCCATCCCGAAAACTTGTTCTTTTCCTCCTCATCGGCCTCCTTCTCTTTACCGCCTGCAAGAAGGCCAATGACTCGGCATCCCTTCGGCCGGCTCCGTCGGAGGATGAGGACCGCCCCTCCGAGGAGGTCACCAGCTCTTCCTCTTCCCCCCTCTTTCCCAAGCCTGATAGCGGTAAGGAAGAGGGTTCTCGGGAATCCCTTCCGGAGGGAAAAGAAGGGGAGAACTTTCGCCGGGAGTTCCTGGTCTGTCTGGATCCCGGCCACTCGGCTCATGCCTCTGCAAAAGGAGAGTCCATTGGTCCGGGGGCTAAGGAGATGAAGAGGATGGCCAGCCTGGGTTCCGCCGGCATCCGGTCCGGGGTGGGGGAGTATGAGGTCAATTTGGACGTCGCCCTCCTCCTCCGGGATGAGCTGGAGAGCCGGGGTTATCGGGTCCTCATGATCCGGGAAAGCCAGGATGTCCTGGTTGGGAATGTGGAGAGGGCTCGAATGGCCAATGAGGCCGGGGCGGATGCCTTCCTCCGCCTCCACTGCGACGGGTCGGACAATCCTAGGGCCAAGGGGGCCATGGCGGTGACCATCTCGCCGGACAACCCCTACCATCCGGAAAATTACCGGGCGTCCTACCGCTTGGGCCAGGCCCTGGTCCGGGAATACACTCGGGCGACCGGACTGGTGGCCAGGAAATCCTGGACCACGGACACCATGACCGGGCTCAACTGGGCAGAAGGGCCGGCCGTCCTCTTTGAGATGGGCTTTTTGTCCAATCCCGAGGAAGACCTCTTGTTGCAGGATCACGAATTTCGAGAAAAAATGGTTCAAGGCCTGGCCGACGGCCTGGATGTCTATTTTGGAGAAGGGTCGGACGCCCTAAAGGAAAAGGAGGATAAGGATGAATAAGCTGGATCAGGAGAAGACAAAGACCGGAAAAGGGGTCTTGATCTTTTTCAACGTTCTCTTCCTTTTGATGATTTGCCTGGCCTTCTTCGGCCTCTATAAAATTTTTAACCAAGCTTCTGTTCCCAAGCTGAACCCGGTGGATAAGGCCGACATGGGCATCGATCACTTCGGCTCCTATGCTTATGCCAATGGGCAGGATCCCCTGGCCCAGGAAAAGGAGGAGGAGCCGACAGAAGATAGCCGGCTCCAGGGCTTTACTGTGGAGAATGAGGTTCGGACCAAGGAATATATGGAGAAGATCATCAACCAATTCGATACTGAGGAAGAAGAGTGGGAGGAAGAAATTCTCCCGGATTCCGATGACCGATTGATCACGACCGAGGACGTGGATGGGGCGGTGGACCGCTTCGAGGGCTTCATCCCCGCTTCTTCCAATGTCCCTCAAATGATCATCAACGAGATCCTCGCCCGCCATGGCTACTGGTTTAAGAACAAGGAAATCCGGGATTATTTCCTGGATAAAGATTGGTATCAGGGGCGGGATGACTATGAGGAAGACATGGACAAGGTCATGTTTCGGTTGAGCGACTTGGAAAAGAAGAACATTGACTTTATTGTCAAGAACTACCGGTAGAAGGAGGTCCCTATGTATTGTCCCAACTGTGGCAAGGAAAATCCTGACCATGCTTTGTTTTGCGCCTCATGTGGCGAGGACCTCCGCACCCTGACCGACCCCACGGAAGAGGTGGTTTGGGAGGAAGGGCCTTCCGACTGGGCTGATGAGCCCGATTGGACCGGGGATTTTTCTCCGGAACCCAAATCCGCTGGAGAGAAAAAGCGGTCCATTCTCGGCATTTCTCTCGTTTTAGAGGGGGTGGTCCTGGCCATCCTCCTGGTGATTATTTTTCTTAACCTGGGGCAAAACCGGTCTCCCCGCTTGGCGGCGGAGAAGACCTTTGTCGCCTTGACCAACGGAAATATGGAGGAAGCCCTCCGCCATATGGATGTCAAGGACAGCCCCTTTACGCGGAAGGAGAACCTCAGGAAAGCCTGGCATAGCTGGAGCTTCGACCAGGTGACTTCCTACCGTATAGCGGGTGCCAAGGAAGAGGGGGACGGCGTGAAGGCGGATCAGGTGGACATCCCCATTTCCTATACCGCCAAGGACCTGGAGGGGGACCATGAGGTCACCCTATCTATGGTCAAGGACCCTTCGGCCTTTTTCCTGGATAACCCTTGGAAGGTCTCTTCCGACTACTTTTTTGTAAAGGACTTGGAGGTCATCGTTCCGGAAGGCGTTTCTGTCCGTTTGGACGGGGAAGAGCCGCCTCTTGACAGGTCCAGGAAGGAGGGGGACCATATTTGCTACGTTATTCCCCAGGCCTTCACCGGGGTCCATGAGCTGGAAATGATATCAAGGGGCGGAACGGTTTCCGATATCGCTAACTACTATGTGGACCGGGACAACAAGATCATCCGCATGGACCTGAACCCTGTAGATGACGGTCCCGTCGGGGAGACCATCTTGGAGACCATCCGGGAAAACACGGAAAAGATTGCTAAAACCTTCATTGAACAAGGCTCCTTCTCCTCCATCCGGTCTCTTTTTGCCGAGGACCGGGTCGATGAGGTCAAGAAAAAATACGAAGAGGCCTTTGCTAATTATGAGATGCTGCCTTTCATTCAATCCTTTGAAGTTCGGTCCATGGAGGCCCAACTGGATAAGGAAGAGAAGGTGGTCTATCTTTCCATGGACTATCGGGTTCGTTATTATACCATCCCCGAAGACAACAAGCTGGTCATCCAAGAAACCCGGGGAGAAAGGGACCTGATCATCCATTATGAAGAAGAAGACGGGACCATCAAGCAGGTCGACCTGGGTCTGGCGGTCCCCCTGGAATATGTTCGCTGACCCCATCATTTCATGAAATAAGAGGAAAAGAATATTTGTCGGTTGCCATGAAGGCCAGAGGCCAGAAAGAAGGTGGATATGCTGTGTAAGAATTGCGGGGCGGAGCTCCGCGAAAATGCCAAGTTTTGCATCCGTTGTGGACATCCGGTGGAAGCGGCTCCTATAGAAGCCGACCCGGTTAAGCCCGGATCGGTTGACCCGATCCTGCCCACGAAGCCGCAGGAAGAGGAGGCGGCCATCGACCAGACGGCAGAGAAATTGAAGGCAGAGTTTGAAGAGGCTCCCTCGGCCTTCGCCCCCAAGGAGCCCCCTGATCCTTTCAAAGAAGAGGGGGCCCGTCAGGAGGCTCCCCACCGAGAGGCCCATAGTCAGTTTGATCCCCGTCAAGAAGGCCCCCGCCAGGATGGGCCTCGCCAAGAAGCGGTCTTTTGCTCCAAGTGTGGGGCCCGGAATCCTGCCGGCGCCGCCAATTGTGGTCGCTGTGGCCAGCCTCTGTCCGCCGCCGGCGCATTCAACCAGTTCAGCCAATCCATCCTGGGCCAGCAGATTCGGCTCTTGGTTACCAAGACCCTGTCCCACCCCTATGAGCTCTGCCAGGAGTTCAGAAAGATGGAATACCGCCGGTCCAACCTCCTCATCCTTTTAATCAAGGATGTCCTCCTGGCCCTCTTCACCGCCATCAACATGGCCATGGCCACCTCCGCATCCAACCCCATGTTCGGGAATGCCATGAGAGTCCTGGGCGTGGACCCCGTCGGCATCTTCTTCAAGTTTCTCATTTTCATGATCCTATTTGATGCGGCAACCATCTTCGCCTACTTCTTCGCCGCCAAGATCTTCGGCTCCCCGATTTCCCTCTATGAATGGACCGGGGTCGTGGCCTCTGTCGCCTTCTGGGGCGTTTTGGGCGCCGCCGTCCCCTTCCTCCTCAACATCGTCCGCCTGGGGGTCCTGGGCTCCATTTTCTCCGGCTTTGCCATGTTGGTCAGCTCCTTCACCATCCTCAAGGCCTACATGACCATGACCGACCTGGAGGAATCCCGTCAGATTTACTCCCTGGTGGTGGCCACCCTCTTTATCGGCATCTTTGTCGCCCTCGTAGTGATGATCTTCGCCTTTATGATGGCCTCATCGGCCATGGGGGGCTTACAGGATATGTATAATCCCTGGAGCTACTAGACCTCGGTCAAGGGTAAACAAAAAAGGTGGGAGCGGTTTTCCGCTTCCACCTTTTTTTATGGGCGAGATAGGATTCTTTTTTGTGCCCTTTGGCTGAGCCAGGAGAGGGCGAAAATAAGGGCTGAGGAGAGGAGGAAGGCCAGGTAGCCGCTCACCGTCCAGCTAGTGAAGAAAGTCACCAGGTCGGGTCCCACCACCATCTGCCAGGCATAGAGTTCCAGGGTCAGGCCGCCCACCCAGGCTAGGGAGGTCGGTACTTTGGACCGGAAGGCCAGGTCAAGCAGGAGGACCAGGCCCAGGGTATGGGGGATGGCCAGGATGTAGAAAACCTCCTTGATGGGGAAATCGGGCTTTGCAAAGGAGCCCCAGGTCCAGGTTAGCCAGAGGCCGGGCAGGAGAAGGCCCAGGCCCATGAGGACCTGTTTCTTTTTGTCCCAACTTCCTTCGAAAGTGGCCAGGAAACCCCCGATAAAGACAATAGGTAGGCGGCAGAGAAGGATGTTGATCCGGAGGTCTCCGAAGAGGCGGGTCAGGACCACCATGACCAAAGACCAGCTGACCATGGCTATGAGGAGGCCGGGATATTTCCCCTGTTTCCGGATTAAGCTGATATAAAAGGGAAGGATCAGGTAGACCAGGAGAAGGGCAGGCAGGAACCAGAGAAAGGATCCACCGCCCCGGTCGAAGAAGTCAAGGCCAACCAGGGCCCGGAGAAAGCGTCCGGAATCCAGCTTGTCCATCAGGAGGGCCAAGAGACAAAAGAAAAAGAAGGGGAGATAGGTCCGGACCCATTTGCGGCGAATGTAGGCGGGGTAGGGATTGGTCTTGGAAAAGTAGGCCATATAGCCCGCCATGAAGAAGAAAATATCGACACCGATATAGGCCGTCAGAAGGAGGTAGCGAACCAGCTCATCCGGAAAGCCTCCTCCCCTTGGCCAGGGGAGGAGGTGGTAGGCCAAGACGGCCAGGCCGGCCAGGGCCATGAGGGCGGGCTTTGTCTTTTTCAGGGTCATGAGTCACACCACAGAGCGAGAGCCTATTTGGCCAGGGACTTGATGTCCAATTCCTGGACCGTTTCGTCACCCACCATCTTCTGGAAATTTTCCTTCACTTTTTCATAGGTCTTTTCGAAGGTCATGGCCATTAGGGCATAGTCTTTGGTGTAGAGAACCTTGGCCACTTCAGGCTGGACACAGATCCACTTCTGGGCATCCACCTTGTCGGCCATTTCTTTGGCCAGGTCTTCCGCCTTTCCTTCTTTGGACCGGACCAGGACCAGAGAGTGGGCTGCGGATGAGGTTGATCCCTCGGAGCCCGCTGCCTCAATCCCATCCCTCCAGGGAATGAATGAGTAGTCCTCAAAGTTCTTGGCATCAAAATCGAGGACATCTGCCGGAGGGAGCTCCGCCCCCTCGACAATCTTGCCCATGAGGTCGGCCACTTTTTCACCATCCTGGGGCTTGGTGGAAGGGGCTTCTGATGAGGACTCTGAAGCTGAGGCTTCTGAGGAAGTTCCCGGTTTTTCCGGAGTGGATCCATTCACCTGGGGCTGACAAGCCACGAGAGAGAAGGAAAGCAGGAGACATGCGGTTGCTAAGAGTAGTTTTTTCATAGGAACCTCCAATGATTTTATTTATTCCATGCCAGAATACCCGAAACTTTTGTAGCCTTTGTGCTCACTTTTTGGAGGAATTGCGTATTTTTATGAGTAAAAAAAGAGCCGCAGGTCGCGGCTCTCCAAACGCAGCATTGAGGATTTGAACCCCAGGCCTTCCCCTTAGGAGGGGGACGCTCTATCCATCTGAGCTAATGCTGCACAAATTATTCCCCTAGGACAGGATCCTTTGTTGCCCCGAAGCCTTCCGTCAACAGACAAAAACAAGGGAATTTGTGTTCTTTATTATAGCATAAGAAGAAGTTGAGGAAAAGAAGGGGTGTGGAGTATTGTGGGAAGGAGAGGGCGGGGGCAGGCCCTGGGAGATGAGGAATCATGAGGTTTCCCAGGGCAAGCCCACCCTAAGAAACCCAAAGAAAAGAAGGCCCCCGAGGCCGGACGAAAATGTCCTGGCTTCGGGGGCGGATCCTAAGCGATGCCCTATATTCTTAGAAGCAGAAGTTGCCTTCCTTAAAGATAGCGACTTCTTGGCCCTCTTTGGTGGTGCCGATGATGGAGAGGTCTTTGGTGCCGACCATGAAGTCGACGTGGACGGCGGAGTCATTGCCGCCTTGGGCTCGGACTTGGTCGGAGGTCAGGTCGGCCCCGCCTTCAAGGCAGGTAGGGTAGCAAGCGCCGAGGGCGAAGTGGCAGGAGGCATTCTCGTCGAATAGGGTGTTGTAGAAGAGGATGCCTGATTCGGAGATGGGGGAGGCGTAGGGGACCAGGGCGATCTCGCCCAGTCGACGGGAGCCTTCATCTTCGTCGAGGAGGTTCTTGAGAACTTCTTCCCCTTGCTCAGCTTGGAAGTCAGTGACAGCACCATCCTTGAAGGTAAAGGAGAAATTGTTGATGACCTGGCCATGGTAGACCAGGGGCTTGGAGGCGACGAGGGTTCCGTCCACCTTGTCCGCATGGGGGAGGGAGAAGATTTCCTCGGTGGGGATGTTGGGGACGAACTCATTGCCCTTGTCATCCAGGGATGAGGCGGCCATCCAGATATGGCCCTGGGGGAGGTGGACCGTGAGGTCGGTTCCGTTTTCGGACCGGTAATGGACCTTGTCAAACTGGTAATCGTTGAGAATTTTTGCCCGGGCGGAGAGGCGGGCGATGTGGTCCTTCCAGGCTTGGACGGGGTCGGTATCCTCCATCCGGGACATCTTGAGGATGGCATCCATGAGGAGGGCATAGGCCTCATCGTCGGATTGGGCCTTAGGGAAGACCTTCCGGGCCCACTTCACGTTGGGGTAGGCGGCCACGCACCAGGCCACTTCGTCATTCATGGTGTAGTGGTCCAGGGGCTTCATCTTCTTGTTGAAGGCCCGGGAGGCGGCGGCCAGTCTTTCCGGATCCGTCTGGGCAAAGGCGTCGGGATCGTTGGAGGCAACGGAGATCATGTTGGCTCCCCGCTTGTAGTAATACTCCGCCTTGTCATAGAGAAAGTCAGGGACGGTCTCCAGGACATCCATGGGGGCATGGTCATAGGTCATCTTGGAGATCTCCTGGTCCCGCCAATTGACAACGACTTCGCTGGCCTCTCTTTCGTAGGCAAAGCGGGTAAGGAGACGGACAAAGTCCAAAGCTTCTACGGGAGCATTGATAACAACAGGTTCCCCTTTTTGTACATTGACACCGACTTCCACCACAAGGCGGGCGTAGTCGATCAAACGTTGGTCAACAGGATGTTGGTCCATAACAACCTCTTTTCTATTTTGAGCAATGGTATAATGGAAAAATGAGACAGGCCGGGCACAAGGGATGGACCCTTGGCCAATCAGCCGGCGGTCAGCACTTCCCTAAGAAGTGACACAGTCTATTGTACCAAAGAAAGGATGAGCCATGGCGAAAGCATTGAAGCGGGACCAGGTCCCCATTGAAGAGACCTGGAATTTGGAAGATATTTTCCCCACGGAAGAGGAATATGAGGTGGCCTTGAAAAAGACCCTGGACCGGGCTAAAACCTTCCGGGAAGACTACCGGGGAAAAATCAAGACGGCCGGGGATGTGGTGGAAGCCCTCAAGGCCTATGAGGCCCTCCTCATGGACCTGGATGATTTGAGCAATTATGTTTCCCTCCATGAGGAGGCGGATACCCGGAACCCGGTCCATATGGCCCGGTCCCAGCGCTTTACCGACCTCATGGCGAGCCTGGAACAGGACTTGTCTTTCCTGGAGCCGGACCTGGCGGCCTTGTCCAAGGAAGTCCTGGAGGAGGCGGGGACCAAGGATCCTTCCTACGCCAGCTATCTGGATAAGATGGTCCGGAAGAAGGACCACCTCTTGTCTGACAAAGAAGAAGGCATTTTAGCCGCCATGGGCCCTGTTTTGGACTCTCCCTACCAGGTGTATGGGGACATCAAGCAGGGAGACATCCGCTTCCCGGCCTTTGAAGTGGACGGCGAAGAGGTCCACATGACCTACAACGCCTTTGAAAATTCCCTGGAGACTTCGGCCAATACGGCCCTCCGCCGGAAAGCCTCCCAGGTTTTCTACGACCAGCTGGACAAGTACAAGTCGGGGACAGCATCGGCCTACCTGACCCAAGTTCGTCGGGAGAAGATTGAAGCCTCCCTCCGGGGCTATGACTCGGTCTTCGACTACCTCCTGGACCGGCAGGATGTGGACCGGGACCTCTACAACCGCCAGATCGATGTCATTATGAGGGACCTGGCCCCGGTCATGCAGAAGTATGCCCGCTATCTCAAGGACCTTTATGGCCTGGAGGAGATGACCTCCTTCGACCTCAAGGCCCCACCCAGCTCCGGGGAATCGGAAGAGATTTCTTTCCAGGAGGCCGGGGAGTATATCAAGGACGGTCTCTCCCTCCTGGGCCCTGACTATGTGGCCATGTTGGACCGGGCCTTCAAGGAACGCTGGATCGACTATGCGGAGAATGAAGGGAAGTCCACGGGGGCTTTCTGCGCCTCCTCCTACAATGTCCACCCCTATATTTTGACCTCCTTCAACCGCCAGATCAACGAGGTCATCACCCTCTCCCATGAGCTGGGCCATGCAGGCCAGGACATTCTCACCAACAAGAACCAGAACATCCTCAACACCTACCTGTCCATGTACTTCGTGGAAGCCCCTTCGACGGCCAATGAGATCATTATGGGCAACTATCTCCTGAGGAAGGCCGGGGAGGACAAGGAAGTGAAGAAGGAGATCATGGGCCAGATTATTTCCCAGACCTACTACCATAACTTCGTCACCCACCTCCTGGAAGCCGCCTACCAGCGGGAGGTCTACCGGATCATCGATGAGGGCGGGGCTTTCGATGCCGACCGCCTGTCCGAGATCTACCGGAAGGTCCTGACTGACTTCTGGGGGCCGGAGGTCAAGATCATGGAGGGGTCCTGCCTGACCTGGATGCGCCAGCCCCACTACTACATGGGCCTCTATTCCTACACCTACTCCGCAGGCCTCACCATCGGGACAGAAGTGGCTCGGCGGATCATGGAGGAAGGGGATCCGGCCGTCCAAGACTGGCTGGAGGTCCTCCGCCAGGGCGGGTCCAAGAAGCCGGTGGAACTGGCTCAGATGGCCGGGGTCGATATCCGGACCGAAGACCCTCTCAAGGAGACTATCCGCTATATTGGAGAATTGGTCGACGGCCTGGTGGAGGCCTAATCCTCAAGAAAACAAAGAAAAAAGGCTGTGTCGGAAGATTTCCGGCACAGCCTTTTTTATGGATGAAGGAAGTTATTTTTCGGCGACGTTGATGTTTTTCTTGGCCAACCGCCGGGTCTTGAAGTCGGAGAGGAGATCGTAGATAGTGGAGAAGATGGGGAGGAAGAGGAGCATCCCCAAAATCCCCATGGTGGACCCGCCGATGATGACGGCCAGGAGGACCCAGATGGCAGGGAGGCCAACGGATTGGCCCACGATCCGGGGATAGATGATGTTGCCATCAAACTGCTGGAGGACGACAATGTAGACCAGGAAGCCCAGACCCTGAGAGAGGGAGACGGAGGAGATGATGACCGTTCCGATGAAGCCGGCCAGGACGGCACCGACCATGGGGATGAGGGCGCCGAAGGCGATGAGGACCGAGACAGCCAGGGCAAGGGGCAGGCCCAGAATTTTCATGCCGACGAAGCACATGAAACCCAGGGTCAGGGCTTCACGGAACTGGCCGGTGAAGAAGTTATAGAAGTTGTCATAGGCCGTATAAAAGACGTACATGAACTTATCGACGATACTTTCCGGCAGGCTGGCATAGAGGAGTTGCTTGGCCTGGGTGCCCAGGGTTTCCTTGGCGGCCAGCATGTAAATAGAGAAGACCAGGACCAGGAAGGCATTGAGGAGGCCGGAGAAGACGGCGTTGATGGTGGGGAGAACCGACTGGATAAAGGGGCCGAAAGAGGCATTCCCCTGGGGGCTGATATTTTTCCAGAGATAGGAGGGGAGGGAGATGGATTGGAGGTTATCCAAGGCATCAATTAAGGGCTTCTGCACCGGGCCCATCCACTTGGCCCTTTGGAGGAAGGCGGAGAGCTTGTCCAGGAAATCCGGAATCGCCATAATGATGGTCCGGAGGGAATTGAAGAGCTGGGGGAGGATCATGGAGAAGATCAGGACCAGGATGGCGATGATAAGGATGAAGGAAAGGAGGATGGCCAGGGCCCTCTTGCCTCCGCGGCCAATGGGAAGCTTATCCAGGATCTTATTTTCGATGACGGACATAAACATGTTGACCAGGAAGGAAACCATGATGGCCATCATAAAGGGAGAGATCATTTTCAGGAGGTAGCCAAAGCCTTTCATAATGGCGTTGAAGTTGGAAAGAAGCATGAAAATGAGGATGGAACAGGTGACAATAAATAGGATCAACTTGATGTGTTGCTTTTCTTCTTTTGTAAACCGCATGGGCCACCTCCGCTCTAGTCGTTCTTCCCTGGTATTTTATCATAGGCGGGCCATCTTTGGTATAATTGAAAGAGTGCAAACAAGGAGGTTGCTATGGATCCAATTCTTGTCATTATGGCGGCGGGCATGGGGTCCCGCTACGGAGGCCTAAAGCAGGTCGACCCGGTGGGACCGGATGGGGAGGTCATCATGGACTACTCCCTATATGACGCCTACCGGGCGGGCTTCCGCCGGGCCATCTTCATCATCCGCAAGGAGCATGAGGAGGTTTTCCGGGAAAAGCTGACCGGTCACCTGCCCCGGGATATGGAGGTGGATTTCGCCTTCCAGGACCTCCGGGATATGCCGGGCGGGGAGGTCCCCGAGGGGAGGAAGAAGCCCTGGGGAACGGCCCAGGCGGTCTATGCGGCCCGGGAACTGGTGGATAGCCCCTTTGCCGTCATCAATGCGGATGATTACTATGGAGATCGGGCTTTTTCTCTGATTTATGATTTCCTGGCCCAGGATCCGGAAGAGGGCATCCCCACCCACGCCATGGTGGCCTACCGGCTCAATAAGACTTTGACGGTCAACGGGTCGGTTTCCCGAGGGGTCTGCCAGGTGGAAGGGGGCTACCTGGTCCGGGTCGTGGAGCATACCCGGATCTTCCAGGAAGGGGAGGACGGGAAGTCCTTGGTCGCCGGTGAAGGCGGAGAGGACCAGGAGATCCTCCTTCCCGGGGATAGCCCTGTATCCATGAATTTCTGGGGCTTCCGGCCTTCATTCATGGGGGCCATCCAAGAAGAACTTCGTTCTTTTATTAAGAATGAGCTTCCCGAAAACCCCTTGAAAGCCGAA
>JAQYCE010000026.1 GCA_029003555.1 Bacillota bacterium
GGGCTCCAGGGTGACATAGAGGGTGAAATCCTGGAGATAACGACCTTCCTTTTTGGAGGCTTCCTGGATCAGGAGGAGTTCCGCATGGGCCAGGCCGGATCTTTCTTCTTCCACCCGGTTGCCGGCCCGGTAGAGGGTGGCCCCCCGGCGGACCAGGACGGCTCCGACCGGGACCTCGCCCCGAGCTTGGGCCTTCCGGGCTTCTGTCATGGCCTCCCTCATATGGAAGACATCCAAAAAATCTAAGGGGAAGACCTGGCAGGATTTGGGCTTCTTCCTCCCCTTGAAACCCCGCATCCGGCTTTTCAAGCGGAATCGATCTTGATAGGTCGAAAAAGCCAGCGGGGAGCCCACCTTCTTTGACTGTAGTTTCTTATCCATTATCTACCCCCCTCTCCCAGGTCGATGAGCTGGGCCCTTTCATTGAAGAAGGAATCCCGGATAATCCGGGTGGAAAGAATGACCGAGAGGAAGGCGCCGGAAAGGACAAAGAAGAAGACCATGATTTGGTACATGATGGCCTTGGTGGGGTCCACGCCGGCAAACATGAGGCCTGACATCATGCCGGGCAGGGTGACCAGGCCCACCGTTCGGACGGAGTCGATGGTGGGCTGGAGGGAAGCCTTGCGGGCATCCCTGAGGACCTCTTCCGAGGCCTGGGCCGGGCTGGCGCCCAGGGAGAGGCGCTCCATAACCTGCTGGGTCCGGTCTTTGTAGAAAGAGCGGAGGTTGGTGAAGGCCAGGCCCACCGCCTTCATGGAATTGCCGGCGATCATGCCGGCGATGGGGATGATCTGGGAGGGGACAAAGGCGACGGAAGAGGACAGGACCAGGACAGACAGGTTGACCGCCGTGGTCAAGCCCAGGGAGAGGAGGGCAGCGACCAGGGCCCGGTCCAGACCACGGGCCCGTTTGGCTGCATTCCATGCGGCATTGAATACAATGAAAGCCACCATGACCAGGGTGATGAGGACATGGTCCAGCTGGAAGATCCCTCCTAGGATCCAGCCCACGGCAAAGAGCTGGACAATCATCCGGAGGGTGGCCACCAGCATATCCTTCCCCATATCCAGGTCCATCTTCCTGGACAGGGCCAGGGCAAAGAGGACCAGGCTGGAAGCGATGGCCAGGGACGGCCAGGAAACCTGAAGTTGGTCCATCTTATGCCTCCTTCCTCATGGGAATCGGAAAGGACCGGTCCGCCATAGCCCGGTCCTCAGGGTCGTGGGAGACGAGGAGGAAGGTCAGGTCCTCCTTTGCCCGGAGGTCCCAGAGCCAGGCCATGATGTTTTGGCTGTTTTCCTTATCCAGAGAAGAGGTGATTTCGTCCAGGAGAAGGATCTTGGGCAGGAAGAGGAGGTTCCGGATCAGGGCCACCCTCTGGCGCTCCCCGCCTGAAAGTTGGCCCACCCCCTTGTAGAGGTCTTCCTTGGACAGGCCCGACTGGACCAGGAGGTCCAGGGCATGGTCCCGGTCGAAGTCCAGACCCCGGATCTCATAGGGAAAGGCCAGGTTATCGGCGACCGTCTCCCCGAAAAGGAGGGGGTTCTGGAAGCAATAAGAGACCTCCCTGCGGAGGTGGGTGGGGTCCATATCCCCTACCGGCTCCCCCTCCAAAAGATAGGTCCCCTCCACTTCAAGCTTGTCATTGGTCATGAGGGCCAGGAGCTTGAGAAAAGTGGACTTTCCCGATCCCGAGGGGCCGGTGATGGCCACCGTCTCCCCCCGGTCCAGGCGGAAATGGGGGACCTCCAGGATGACCCGGTCCTTTTTTTTGTCCTTGACGGTAACCCGGTCAAGGAGGACCAGGGGCCTCCCATCAGCCCTTGTTTTTTCGGCATCCATGTTTCTACCCTTCCTTCTCCGGTCCCTGCGGCCCTAGGCCCCTGGCCTCCTCTTGGCTGGGTTGGTAGTTTCTCTCCTCCTCCAGGGCAAGGACCGGGATGGACCTGTAGTTTTCGGAAGGCCCGAAGGTCCGTTGGAAGTAGTCCGACAGGGGTCGACCCTCCAGGAGGTAGGCCGCCAGTAGGGGGACCAATTCCCCATAGCGGTCCAGGGCCAAGGCCCGGAGCTTGTCCAGGCGGAGGTTGGAATCTGCACAAGCCGGGTCCTCCTCCCGGTCCACAAAGAGATCATTGAGGGCCGACTTGGGCGAGACCATGCCCAGGAAGCCCCGAACCAGCTTCCGGCGACCCGGCCCGGAGGTGGAGAAGACCCGGAGGATCTTAGCCTGGCCCTCCATGCAGGAGTA
The DNA here is from genome assembly GCA_029003555.1 of Bacillota bacterium. Classification (GTDB taxonomy): domain Bacteria; phylum Bacillota; class Clostridia; order Tissierellales; family Peptoniphilaceae; genus Kallipyga. The sequence continues at coordinate 2,252 of JAQYCE010000026.1, forward strand.
GATCTCATCCGGAGGGAGCCCATAGATGACCCCGATGACCCGGGCATCCTCCCGGTTGGGGTCAATCAGGTAGGCCCGAGGGTAGGTGGAGGGGTCCTCCACCCCGTTCTTCCGCATCAAATAGCCATCGTATTGGGACTCGATGAGGTTGTGGGAGACAGCGGAGACCTCCTCCTTGCGTTCAATATAGGGATGGCAGGTGGAATCCAAGGTGAAGTGGGAGAGCATGGCAAAGGCGTAGATCATGATCTCCTCTTCCTTGCGAGGGTGTTTCTCCAGGGCCCGGCGGAATTTTTCGAACATTTTCATGGCCGGTTCATCGTGGATTTTCCCGCCCAGTTTATTCTGGTTGATCTTGGACCAGGGCTTGGCGTAGAAAAGGAGGTCGGGGCCCTGGACGCCGAAATTGTATAGGGAAGGCCGGCGGTCGATGGACCGGATCCATTCGCTGGGCAGCTTGGTCAGGCAGTCCTGGCCAAACTGAAAGTGGGCATAGGTTGTGGGCATGGCATATCCTTTCTACTCATGATTTTCCCAGGGTCCGGTCCCGTTCCAGGACCGGGGCCAGGAATTTTCCGGTATAGGAAGAGAGGTCCCGGGCCACCTCTTCAGGGGTCCCCTCAGTCACAATCTCTCCGCCCCGGGCCCCGCCTTCGGGTCCCAGGTCCACGATATAGTCCGCATACTTGATGACGTCCAAATTATGCTCAATGACCACGATGGAATTGCCCTGGTCGATCAGGCGGTCAAAGACCTTGACCAACTTGTCGATGTCGTGGACATGAAGGCCGGTCGTGGGCTCATCCAGGATATAAATGGTCCTTCCCGTGGATACCTTGCCCAGTTCGGCCGCCAGCTTGACCCGCTGGGCCTCCCCGCCGGAGAGCTCAGGCGAGGGCTGGCCCACCTTGAGATAGCCCAAACCCACGTCTACCAGGGTCTGGAGCTTGCGCTGGATCCCGGCATGGTTCTTGAAGAAGTCCAGGGCCTCTTCGATGGTCATCTCCAAGACATCGGCGATGGTCTTCCCCCGGTAGCGGACCTGGAGGGTCTCCCGGTTGTAGCGGGCCCCATGGCAGACTTCGCAGGGGACGTAGACGTCGGGGAGGAAGTGCATCTCCACCTTGATGGTCCCGTCCCCCTTGCAGGCCTCGCACCGCCCTCCCTTGACGTTGAAGGAGAACCGGCCCTTGTCGTAGCCCCGCATCTTGGCATCATTCGAAGAAGCGAAGACGTCACGGATGAGGTCGAAGACCTTGGTGTAGGTGGCCGGGTTAGACCGGGGGGTCCGGCCGATGGGCGACTGGTCGATCTCGATGACCTTATCCAGCTGGTCCAACCCCTCAATCCCCTTGTATTTTCCGGGCCGGATGTGGGCCTTGTTGAGGCGGTTGGCCAGGACCTTGTAGAGGATGCCCTCGACGAAGGAGGACTTGCCCGACCCGGAAACCCCGGTGATGGCCGTCAGGACCCCCAGGGGGATCTTGACGTCGATTCCCTTGAGGTTATTCTCCCGGCAGCCCTTGACCTTGAGCCAGCCGGAAGGTTTCCGCCGCTCCTCTGGGACGGGGATGAACTTCCGGTGGGCCAGGTAGTCTCCGGTGATGGAGCCCGGGGTTTGAATGATCTTGTCGAAGGGGCCCTGGGCCACAATCTGCCCACCCAGGAGACCGGCCCCCGGACCCACGTCCACGATCCAGTCGGCCGCCCGCATGGTGTCCTCATCGTGCTCCACGATGATCAGGGTGTTGCCCAGGTCGGTAAGGTTTCGAAGGGCGGCCAGGAGGCGGTTGTTGTCCCGCTGATGGAGGCCGATGGAGGGCTCATCCAGGACATAGACCACCCCGACCAGTCCGGCCCCGATCTGGGTGGCCAGGCGGATCCGCTGGGATTCTCCACCCGACAGGGTGGCGGCATAGCGGTCCAGGGTCAGGTAGTCCAGGCCCACGTCGATGAGGAACTTGAGCCGGGCCCGGACCTCCTTGAGGATGGGGGCTGCGATGATAGCCTCACTCTCCGAGAAGGTCAGCTTTTCCGTCCAGTCATAGGCCTCCTGGATGGACATCCGGTTGAATTCGGCGATGTTCTTGTCCGCAATATGGACCGAGAGAGCCTCAGGCCGGAGGCGGTCCCCATGGCAGGTTTCGCAGGTATTCTCCGCCATAAAGTCCCGGATCCTCTTCTGGGTCCCCTCCCCCCCGGACTTGAAGCGTCGGGTCAGGTTGGGGATGGCCCCCTCCCAGCTATCTCTATAGGTTTTTTGACCGGAGAAATGGGAATTGAAGGAGAAGGTGACGATCCGGTCGGACCCCCAAAGGAGGGCGTCCACCACTTCGTCCGGGGCCTGGCCGATGGGCTGGTCCAAGGGCCAATCGTAGGCTTGGGCCACAGCCCGGATCATTTCGTAATAGAAGGTCCCCTTGCCCGAGGTCGCATAGGGAGCCACGGCCCCCTCTTCAATGGAGAGGTCGGGGTTGGGGATGCAGAGCTGGGCATCCACCTGGGCATGGAAGCCCAGGCCCGAGCAGTCGGGGCAGGCCCCCAAGGGGGAGTTGAAGGAGAGGAGGCGGGGCTCGATTTCCTCCAGGCTCATGTGACCCTCAGGGCAAGCCAACTTGGAGGAGTAGGTGTGGGAATCCACCACTTCCTTGTCCGGGCCCAGTTGGTCCACAATGACCGTCCCCCCGGATTCCGCCAGGGCCGTCTCCACGGAGGAGGTCAAGCGGGAGGCGATCCCCTCCCGGACGATGAGGCGGTCCACGACGATGGAGATGTCGTGGCGGAGGTTCTTCTCCAGGTCGATGTCTTCGATGAGGTCCCGCATGACCCCATCCACCAGGACCCGGGAGAAGCCCCGCTTTTGGAGGTTGGACAGGGCGTTTTTATGCATCCCCTTCTTCCCTCGGATGACCGGGGAGAGGACCAGGATCCGGGTCCGGTCGGGCAGGGCCAGGATGGAATCCACAATCTCATCCACCGACATGGCCTCGATAGGGGCCCCGCAGACCGGGCAGAAGGCATGGCCTGCCTTGGCAAAGAGGAGGCGGAGGTAGTCGTTGATTTCCGTCACCGTGGAGACCGTGGACCGGGGGTTCCGGTTGGTGGTCTTCTGGTCGATGGAAATGGCCGGGGATAGGCCCTCGACCAAGTCCACGTCCGGCTTGTCCATCTGGCCCAGGAACATCCGGGCATAGGAAGAGAGGGACTCGACATAGCGCCGTTGTCCCTCCGCATAGATGGTATCAAAAGCCAGGGAGGACTTGCCTGAACCGGAAAGTCCCGTCATCACAATCATCTTATTTCTGGGCAGGGTCAGGTCCACGTCCTTGAGGTTGTTGACCTTGGCCCCCTTAATCACGATGTTTTCTAGGCTCATATGTCTCCTTCGTCTCTATTTCAAGGCCGGCTTGACCCGGCCGGGTCAGTCAATCTTATAGTCTTGCTTCATCTTCCGGATGGTGTCACGGATGATGGCCGCCCGCTCGAAGTCCAGCTCCTCGGCCGCCTTCCGCATCTCCAGGTCCATATTGAGGAGGAGCTCCTTGATGTCCTGGATGGAGAAGCTTTCTTTGTCCTGGAACTTGTCCTCCCCATCGCCCAGGTAGGTTCCCACCTCCTCCGCGGCAACAGCGGTAGAGAGGAGGTCGTGGACGGTCTTCTGGACCGAACGAGGAGTAATATGATGTTCCCGGTTATAGGCCTCCTGGATGGACCGACGGCGAGAGGTTTCATCGATGGCCACCTGCATGGACCGGGTGACCTGGTCTCCATAAAGGATGACCTTTCCCCTTTCGTTTCGGGCCGCCCGGCCGATGGTCTGGATCAGGGAGGTTTCCGACCGGAGGAAGCCCTCCTTGTCGGCATCCAGGATGCAAATCAGGGAGACTTCGGGGATATCCAAGCCCTCCCGGAGGAGGTTGATCCCCACCAGGACATCGTATTTTTTCAGCCGGAGGTCCCGGATGATCTCCATCCGCTCCATGGTGGCAATGTCCGAGTGCATGTAGGTCACCTTGATCCCCGCCTCTTCCAGGTAGTTGGTCAGGTCC
>JAQYCE010000027.1 GCA_029003555.1 Bacillota bacterium
CGGAGGAGGTTGATCCCCACCAGGACATCGTATTTTTTCAGCCGGAGGTCCCGGATGATCTCCATCCGCTCCATGGTGGCAATGTCCGAGTGCATGTAGGTCACCTTGATCCCCGCCTCTTCCAGGTAGTTGGTCAGGTCCTCTGCCATCTTTTTGGTCAGGGTGGTGACCAGGGTCCGGTCCCCTTGTTCAGTGGTCTTCCGGATCTCGGCCATGAGGTCGTCGATTTGGTGCTTGGTCGGCCGGACCTCCACCAGGGGGTCCAGGAGGCCGGTGGGCCGGATAACCTGGTCGACAATCTGAGTGGAATGCTCATTTTCGTAGGGCCCAGGCGTGGCCGACATGAAGACGGCCTGGTCGACCAGGGCCTCCCACTCCTCGAATTTCAGGGGCCGGTTGTCCAGGGCCGAAGGCAGACGGAAGCCGAAGTCGATGAGGTTCTGCTTCCGGGAAATATCCCCGTTGATCATCCCCCGGAGCTGGGGAAGGGTGGCGTGGGACTCATCGATGACCATGAGGAAGTCCTCAGGAAAATAGTCAATCAGGGTGTAGGGACGGGAGCCCGGGGCCCGGCCTGAAATGTGACGGGAGTAGTTTTCAATCCCCGAGCAATAGCCGATCTCCTTCATCATCTCCAGGTCATAGAGGGTCCTCTGCTCCAGGCGCTGGGCCTCGACCAGCTTGGACTGGGACCGGAGTTCTTCCAGCCGGTCCTCCAATTCCTCTTCGATGGTGACCACGGCCCTTTCCATCTTCTTGTGGGTGGTGGCAAAGTGGGAGGCCGGATAGATCATGACGTAGTTTCGGGCTTCCAGGATTTCCCCGGTCAGGTCGTCGAATTCCAGGATCCGGTCGATCTCGTCCCCAAAGAACTCCACCCGGATGGCGTTCTCCGAAGTGGAAGCCGGGAAAATATCCAGGGTGTCCCCCTTGAGGCGGAAGGTCCCCCGCTGGAAGTCGATGTCGTTGCGGACAAACTGGATGTCCACCAGGCGCATGAGGACTTCTTCGATGGGGATTTCCTGGCCCGTCCGGAGAGAGAGGGTGAGCTTGAGGTAGTCCTCCGGGTCGCCCAGGCCGTAGATGCAAGAAACCGAAGCCACCACGATGACGTCCTTCCGCTGGAAGAGTTGGGTGGTGGCTGAGTGGCGGAGGCGGTCGATCTCGTCGTTGATGGAGGCATCCTTGGCGATGTAGGTATCGGTCGCCGCCACATAGGCCTCGGGCTGGTAGTAGTCGTAGTAGGAGACAAAGAATTCCACGGCATTGTCGGGGAAAAATTCCTTGAACTCGGCGGCCAGCTGGGAGGCCAGGGTCTTATTGTGGGCGATGACCAGGGTGGGCTTTTGGACCCGCTCGATGATGTTGGCCATGGTGAAGGTCTTTCCCGACCCGGTCACCCCCCGGAGGGTCTGGTAGTGGTCCCCCCGCTGGATCCCCTCGACCAGGCGGTCGATGGCCTGGGGCTGGTCGCCCGTGGGTTTGTATTTAGAATGAATCTTGAATGGAGGCAAGGTCGATCCTTCCTAAGTCTTACTCTGCACTGGAACTTTCCTGGGGTTTCTCTTCCTGTTGGGATGAGGCCGGCTCTTGACCGGACTCCTGGGCCGGTGAGGATTGAGCTTCTTCCGAAGAAGCCGGTTCAGAAGAGGCCTCTTCCCCGGCCTGAGGAAGGAAGGGCTTGAGGTCAAAGGATTTGGCCTTGGCCGGATCTACCCGGTCGCCGGTCAGGGTCTTGACCAGGGCCATCGCTGCCCGGAGCTGGTTATCCTGGTCCATGAAGTCCGGCCCGATCCCCTTGGCGTCCTCGTTGAGGTCCAGTTCGAGGTCCGGTCCAATCCCCACCTCATGGATGTGGGTCCCATTGGGGGTCAGGTATTCGGCCATGGTCAGCTTGAAGCCACCGCCTTTCCCTCCGCCCAGGGGGTAGAGGCGCTGGACGAACCCCTTCCCGAAAGTGGTCTTGCCCCGGACCAGGGCCCTCTTGTTGTCCTTGAGGGCGCCCGTCATGATTTCCGAGGCGGAAGCGGATCCTTCATTCACCAGGACCACCATGGGAATGCCGATATGCTCCTTATCCGAGGTCGCCACATCTTCCTTCTTCTGCTTGTCCACGGTGGTGACGATTTTTCCTTCGCCCAGAACCTGGTCGGCCATATCGATGACCATGTCCAGGAGGCCGCCGGGGTTGTTACGGAGGTCCAGGACCAGGTGTTCGGCCCCCTGGTCCATGAGGGAGCGGAGGGCCGTGTCGAACTCATCCGCGGTCGTTTCATTAAACTGGGTGACCTGGACATAGCCCACTTGGTCGTCCAAAAGCTTGGCATTGACGGTTTTCACGTTAATTTCCGCCCGGGTCAGGGTCTTATCTTCGCTCTTCAGAACCCCGGTCCCTTCCCTGCGGATGGTGACGGTGACCTGGGTTCCGGGGGTCCCCCTCATGGCCTTTGTCGCCTCACTGAGCTCGCTGCCCAGATAGGTGACCCCGTCCACGGCCAGGATCTTATCCCCGGACCGGATGCCCGACCGGGCCGCCGGAGTCCCTTCGATGGGGGAAACGACAGTGATGAGGTTGTCCTCCCCTGCCGTCACCACCAAACCGATGCCGGCAAAGGAACCCGAGGTGTCCTCCATGAGGGAATCGTACTCTTCCTTGGTGTAGTATTCCGAATAGGGGTCGCCCAGGCCGGCAAAGAGCCCCTTATAGATGCCGGTTTCCAGGTCCTCATCCTTATAATCAAAGATGTAGTCCCTTTTGATGATCTTACTGTAGTTTTCGACGTTCTTCATGATCCTTTCCATCTCCTGACTGTGGGGATTCCCGCCGACAATGCTGGCCAGGGGGTTGTCCAGGCTGGAATTAGCTCCCAGGAAGTAACCGCCCAGGGAGAAGCCCACCAGAAGGATGATGAGCAAAAGAACTTTACCGATTTTTTTCATGGTCATGTCTCCTTATATGGCTTGAAAAAGTGCCGTGACTTTGTCATATTCGCATCTTTAATATTATACCATGCCAAACCCTCTTATTTCGGCCCAGAAAAAAATCCCTCCGCCCCTGAAAGGGAATGGAGGGATCTTCTGTTCACTTTTCTGCTTCCGGGGTCCGTCAGAAGGTCTCCCCCTTGATCCAGGCCATGGGGTGGTCTAAGTCCAGCTTCCGCTTGGAATAGGCGATGGTGATGAAGACCACGACCACCACGGTCCCCACGGCAATGGCCAGGGAGGTCCAGGGAATGAAGAAGTTGATGATATCGGCATTGTCCTTCATGACCTTGGCCATGGCTAGACAAGCCAGGAGGGAGAGGGGGATGGCCACAAGGAGGGCCTTGATTCCATAGTAGGCCCCCTCCACCACCAGCATCCGGTTGAGCTGGCGGTCGTCCATGCCCACGGTCTTGAGGATGGCGAAGTCCCGCCGGCGGAGGATCATGTTGGTGGAGATGGCATTGAACATATTGGCGATGACGATCAGGCTGATGAAGGTGATAAAGAGGGTGGCAAAGACGCTGACCATGGTGACCATCCGGCGCATGAGGTCCGCATTCGTTCGGACATCGATGATAATATGTCTTTGACTATCCCCGTCGGAAATCCGCTTGACCTCCTCCATGACCTTTTCGTGGCTATTTCCCTGGTCGGTGACCGAGATGGCCCAATGGAAGTCCCGGTATTCCAGGTCCTCTTCCGGGAAGACCTCCCTGACCCTGGACAAGGGCAGGTAGAGGCAGGCCTGACCGGCCCCGCTGCCCAAGGGAGCCCGGTCTGTCATGGCGCCCAGGGTCACCGGTTTGGCGGACTCCACCTGGTCCGGGCTCTTTACCAGGTCCTCCTTTGTCCTGGTATTTCCCCCTTCAAGATCTGGGATATAGGTATAGACCAGGTTCCCCTTCTGGTCTTTCTCTAAGAAAGTCTCTCTATAACCCTCCTGGTGGGCCAGGGAGAGGATGGAGAGGGTCAGGCCTTTTTCTTCCTTCAGATAAGGGGTTTCTTCGGACCGGACCCCTCCTGATTTCAGGAAGTGATTGGTGGTCTTACGGTTCAGGAGTACCCCGCGGACCTTTCCGCCTTCAAAATAGGCGTTGGGGTCCTGGCCCAGGGATTGGACATAGGTCCGGAAGTAGGCATCATCGAGGAAGGCTAAGCTGACTCTTTCTCTCAGGTCTTCCCTCCGGTCCCACTGGGTCAGGAAGACTTCCGTATCCGTATCCACCTGGCTCCCCTCCTCAACCTGGCGCTTCTTGGCGGCCACCAGCTTGTCATCGTGGACTCCTTTAGGAAAGAGGGCATAGGCTTCGGTATGGAAGGCAAGGTTGGACCGATCGACACCGGGAATGGCCCGGATTTTTTTTAGGAGGTTCTCCTGGTGGGCCAGGCTCCCATTTTCACCCTCTTCCGCCTCCTCCTTTCCTTGGGCCATGAGACCCGGGGCGTTTTCCCAAAAATGGTAGGAGATGTCGGCCTGGTTATCGCCCAAGGAGGCCCGATTCATGGTCGATTGGACTTGGCCGATGAAGGCGGAGGAAGTGACAAAGAGGATGACGGAAAGGGCCAGGGAAAAGACGGTCGCCCTTTGGTGGCCCTTCTCCCGCTTCTGGTTCTTGACCGCCAGCCCGCCTTCCGGGCCGAAAAGCTTGGTCCAAAATCCGGAGGTCTTGACTTGACGGGCTTTGAGCTTGATATCCTTCTCCATCCGCAGGGCTTGGATGGGGGTCATCTTCATGGCCCGGCGGGCGGGGAGGAAGGCGGAGATGAGGGCGGTCAGGATACAGAGGAGGGCGGCCAGGAGGAGGGGGGCTAAGCTGATGACCGGTTCAATTTGGATGGTCCGGCCCGGGAGGACATAGGCAAGATCCGGAACCATGGATCGGGCAAAATCGAAGGCCAGGAAGAGGCCCAGGTAGCCTAACACTGCCCCGAGAAGGACTGCCGGCAGGCTGACAACCAGCCCCTCATAAAGGATGGACAAGAGGATTTGCCGGTTGGTGGCCCCGATAGACCGGAGCATGCCGTACTGGCGGGTCCGCTCCATGACGGAGATGGAGAAGGCGTTGTAAATTAGGCTGATGGTGGCCAGGGCGATGATGACGATGAGGATGGTCGCCAGGGTCCAAATGGCCCGGGCCAAGGGCGAGGAGGTCACGCTTCCTTGAGTTTGGAGGAGGAATTTATGGAAGGTGATGAACTTCAAGTTCCCGGGCAGGTTCTTGTCCACCTGGTCCCAACCCTGGCCGGTATCCATGGCCTGGCCAATTAGTTTCTCCCGGTCCTGGTAGTCCCTGATGCCCCGGGCCCGGTCTTCAAAGGTGAAAAGAACCATGGAGGGCCCCTCCGCCTTTCCCCGGGTCAGGGCCGTATAGGCCGGCATAGATACCGGTTCCAGGTCAAAGGAGAGACGTTGGTAGGTTCCCACTACTGTGAAAGTCATGGGCCGGGTCTGGACGAGCTTTTCATGGCCCGGACGAAAATCAAGGGAGTCCCGGGCCATATCGTTGATGGCCAGCTGGCCATCGACTTCTCTTTTCCCCACGTCCAGACTGAGGGTCTGGCCCAGGGCAAAGGTCACCCCTCCATTGGTCTTGAGGTGGTCGGGAAGGAGGATCTCCCCCTCCTTTTCCGGCATCCGCCCACTGGTGAGGTTGATGGCGGCCAAATTCGGGGCTTCTTTGTCAATGGAAAAGATCTGGAGGTAGGGCTTGTATTCATTGGTCGACCCGATGTCGGCAAAGCCCACTTCCTTCCAGACGGAGACCTTCCCCTGGTTGGGGACTTTCCGAGCTTCCTCCACCTCCTGGTCGGTCAGGCCGTGCCAGTAGCCATGGTAGGCACCTTCGGTCTCCAGGGTAACCCGCTCGAAAAACTTCTGTCCCGAGTGGCCGCCCAGGGTGACTGCCGTCAGCATGATCATGGAGACGGTGATGCCCAGGATGGTGACCAGGGTCCGGGTCCCGTTCTTCTTCAGGCTCCGCCGGGTGAAGGCAAATAAGGCGTTCATTGTCTCCCCCTTACCTGTTCATCCCGGATGATGAGACCGTCTTCAATGGAGAGAATCCGGTCGGCCTGGAGGGCAATGGACTCATCGTGGGTGATGACCAAAAGGGTCTGGTGGAAGGTCCGGTTGTAGTACTTCAGGAGTTCGATGATGGCCTGGGAATTCCTGGAGTCCAGGTTCCCGGTCGGCTCATCGGCCAAAACAATGGAGGGGGCATTCATGAGGGCCCGGCCGATGGAGGCCCTCTGCTGCTGGCCTCCGGAGAGCTGGTTGGGGAGGGCGGTCCGGCAGTTTTCCAGGCCCAGGGTCCGGATCAATTCTTCCAGGCGGTCCCGGTTGATGGCTCTCCCGTCCAGGGTGACCGGGAGGGTCATGTTCTCCTCCACGGTCAGGACCGGAATGAGGTTGTAGAACTGGTAGACCAGGCCCACCTCCCTCCGGCGGAAGATGGCCAGGTTTTTATCGCTTTGCCGGTAGACGTCTTGGCCGTTGACAAAGACCTTGCCGTCGGTCGGCCGGTCCACCCCACCGATAGCATGGAGGAGGGTGGATTTCCCGGAGCCCGATGGACCGATGATGGCCACAAATTCCCCCTTGTTGACGGAAAAGGAGACCCCCGCCAGGGCCTTGACCAAGTGGGGCTCCTTCCCATAGGTCTTGGTCAGGTTTTCAACGCGCAATACTTCCATAAATTTCCTCCTTTATGCGGAAATGACTGAACTCAATTTATCATCTGAATTCATGATAAAGGAGGAAAGTGACACCTCGGTGACAGTGCCGAAATAAATTCTCCTAAATAAATCATCCCTGGAATTACAGGAATTCCAGGGATAATTCGTCTTTCTTATTTATGCATTTATGGCTTTAAGGGATCCTCAATAAAGTGAAAGTCACCGGTCCGGTTATTAAATTCCAGGTAGCGCTTGCTTTCCGTTCGAAAAACATATCCACCCCGGTAAAAAAGACTTTGATTGGGGAAATAGCTCTGATTATCGGTTTCGATAGTCTCCTTAACCTCTCCTTGGATCCTTTCCTTGGCTTGAGGAATCGTGTAATTCGGCTTCAAAAATAGAAAAGCCAGGATCAACAATATAGTGAAGACTCCATCAGCCAGGGTGACCCGTTGACTCTTTTTTTTGAATAAGCCGATAATAAGCACGACCCCATAGGTGATAAAGGGGGACATCAAGACATCGTAGGCATAGAGAAAGATATCCAGAACAATGAGGATAGCTATGGCAATAATGCATAAAACTTGAATCACCTGCTGAGATTTCGTATTGCCCTTGGGCTTCTGCGATGAGGACATTGATGACCACCTCCTTCAATTGAGAATTCACAATCTACAATTCTTGTCTGGGAATTAAACCACCGACTTATAAAAGCGGATCCGGAAAAGGGCGCCATCCTGGTTTTCTGCCTGGATGGTCCCGTTTTGGGCCGTGATGATGGCCCGGGAGAGGGCCAGGCCGATTCCGATGGAATTTTCGCTGGCCCCCTTCCCCTTATAAAAGCGGTCGAAAAGATAAGGGAGGTCCTCAGCGTCGAAACCGGGGCCATCATCCTGGATGGTAATTTCCGTGTAAAGGGTGTTTTCCATGCCCCGGATTTGGAGGTCTCCCCCGGCCGGGGTGTGTTCCAGGGCATTTTTGATGAGGTTTTCCAGGGCCTCCAGGGTCCACCGGTAGTCCCCTTCAAAGGAGGCTTCCTCGACCTCCAGGTCCAGGGAAACGCCCTGGACGTCCAGGGGGATTTCAAAAGACCGGACTGCCTCATCCAGGAGGGGACGGAGGGGAACGGTGGTTTTCTCGAAGCGGACGGTCCCGGCATCAATCTTGGACAGCTTGAGGAGGGATTCCACCAGCCACTCCATCCGCCGGCATTCCTTGGACATTTTTCGGACCAGGTCCCGCCGCTTGTCCTCGGTCAGTTCAGGGTCCTTGAGGAGTTCCATCTGGATAAAGAGGACGGTCAAGGGGGTCCGGAGCTGGTGGAAGATGTCTTCGATGGCCTCCTTGAGGACCAGCTTATCCTCCTGGAGCTGGTCCTTTTGCTCATGGAGCTTGACCAGGAGCTTGCGGATCTGGCTTTCCAGGATGGGGACCTCCCCCTCCTCCGCATCGGAAAGCCGGGGGAGGTCATCGGCATAGAGGGCATGGTCCAGCTTGTGGGCCAGGTCGGCCAGGTCTCGGTAGTGCTTCATACTAAAAAAAATGTGACAGATGGCTACAAAGGTGGACGTCAAAAGAAAGGGAAGGAGGGCTTGGGACCCAGTAAAAACCAGGAGGATGGCCACAGCCAGGATGACGATCAAAGAAAGGAAGGCCTCCCGGCGGATGTTTTTGTTTTTCATGAGCCCTCCTAATCCATCCGGTAGCCGATGCCCCGGACGGTGGTGATGATCTTGGGATTCTTGGGGTCTTCCTCCAGCTTCTCCCGGAGGCGTTTGATATAGACCGAGAGGGTGTTGTCGTTGACAAAATCGCCCGCCAGGTCCCAGATATCCTCCAAAAGCTGGCTCCGGCGGAGGACCTGACCCCGGTTGGCTAAAAAGGTCTCCAGGAGGCGGTATTCCAGGGCCGAGAGTTCCTCCTCCTTCCCCTGGCGGGTGATGGTCCCCCGGTCCAGGTTGACCAGGACGTCCTGGATTTGGAGGGTCTCCCCCCTCCCCTCCCTGCGGAGGACATTTTGGATCCGGGCCAGGAGCTCCCGGGGGCGGAAGGGTTTGACGATATAGTCGTTGGCCCCCTCCTCAAAGGTCCGGACCAGGGTTTCCTCCTCATCCTGGGCGGTGAGGAAGATCCCGGGAACCCCCATGGTCTTGGCGGCCTCCAAGACCCCGAAGCCGGTCCCGTTTTGGAGGGAGATGTCGATCAGAAGGAGGTCAAAGGGCTCATCCTTGAGCCGGAGGCGGGCCTCCCTCTCTCCCCCGACAGCCACGACAAGGAAGTCCTTCCCGGTCAGGTATTCCGTCAGGGAGGACACGATGGCCCCATCATCTTCAACCAGTAGAATTTTATCCATGCTGCCCCCTTTCTTCCTTTTAGTGTAGCGGATTGGCTTTTTCCTGACAAGAAAGACCGGGGGCCAAGCGCCACAGAATGGGGTTGGAATACTTAATAACAGGACTCCTTGTCTTCCTTTTTTCTCATTGTCTCCATTTATGCAATTCCCCTGCATGTGAATGAATAAATGGAGTTGAAAAGAAAAACCCAGGTGTCGCCCCCGAAAAAGCCCGTCCATTTGTTGGGCTTCTCCCCCCCTTTCCGGGCCGCCAGATGTAAAAATCCTTGTAGGGCTCCTCCCCCTGGATGCTCTTTTGGAACCAGGGGTGGTCGGTGGAGGTGTGGTTGATGACCATGTCCATGATGAGCCCTATCCCACGCCGGTCCGCTTCGGCTACCATACAGTCGAAGTCCGCCATGGTCCCGAAGTCGGGGTGGATGGCATAGTAGTCGGAGATGTCAGAGCCATTGTCGTAGTTGGGGGAGGCATAGAGGGGAGAAATCCAAAGGAGGTC
>JAQYCE010000028.1 GCA_029003555.1 Bacillota bacterium
TTTGCCCCGGTGACCGGGGCAAAGGTCCCCTGGCTTTGGGGGGGATCGGTGGGATTGCCCTGGTCAACCGGGGGGACCAGACGTCCCTCCTTGATTGCCCGCCATTGGTAGCCGATGAAGATGCCCATGGCAAGGACAAATAGGACGATGACGAGGAAGGTCAGGAGTCGTCTGCGCTGGGCCTTCTTCCGGGCTTCCGCCCGCCGTTCGTGGAAATCAGGATGTTCCTGGAAATGATTAGTCATAATTCCTCACTTTTTATCTCAAGTTTGCCGATGTTTCCTCTTGCTAACGTACTTCTCTATTTTATCGGATTCGGGGAGGTCTGTCGAACATCTTTGCTCCATATTTGGGGGATTTTTGGGGGAGCAATTCCGCCCTAAACATGAGAATAGGGAATTGGGCGGTGAGTCATTTCCGCCTTAAATCAAGGATTGCTCAATAGGGTGGTGAGGAAATTCCGCCTTAAAGTCAAGGACAGGAAATAGGGTGGTGTCATTTTTCCGCCTCATATGCCAATTTGGGGATTTGGGTGGTCATTTTTTTACCGCCTAATCTTGAATTTTGATGAATAGGGAGGAAATTGGCCACCACCCAATCTCGAATTTTGGAGAATAGGGCGGAAATCGAAGACCACCCAATTTCGAATTTTAATAAAAAGGACGGTGGTTATTCCATTTGACCTCCGGATGAGGGCCAAACTTGATAGGGTTCATCTCAAAATGGGACATTTCTCTTGAATTTTGGGACACATCGCCTGCGAGGTTTATGGGAAAATCATGAGTACATAGGCATGGTATTAAAAGAATATGAAGGAGGTTGAATGGAGAAGAAGCAATCCCAGTATGAGGAGAAATTAGCCTTATTAAAAAGAAGCTTGCAGTCTCTTCAGGTGGAACCGATAAAAGGCAGTTTGTATGTAAAGCGAAATGTTGGAAGTCCCCAGTTTTTCCACCAGGTACTTTCAGGGGGAAAAGTTCGGCGAGACTATATCCCTGTTGAGAAGATGTCTTTGGCTCAGCATTTGGCACAACAGGGGTATAACCGTTCGATTAAAAACCTCCTTCGCGTGGCAGAAAGGGGGAAACTGGATTTCAACACCATTGATCGAGCAATTGATGAAGTTTATTTCAAGATTTGTCCGGAGAAAAGGGAGCTAATTCATCCCGTCCAGGATACCCTGGAGAAGAAACTTCAGGACTGGAAGTCACAGTCCTATCAAAAGCTCCCTTTCCGGTCCAATGATGCCGTGATTTACACCGATAATAAGGAAAGAGTCCGGTCAAAGTCGGAAAAAATCATTGCGGATTTGTTGATGAAGAATGGCATCACCTATAAATACGAATGTCCTCTCGTTCTCAAGGACGGGGTCGTTTTCTATCCTGACTTCACCTTCTTCAATCCCTACACCGGAGAAGAGATCTATTGGGAGCACCATGGGCTCATGGGGGATGAGGACTATACGAAGAGGACCATTGAGAAGATCCGGACCTATGAGAAGAACGGGATCGGGTTGGGCCGGCGGCTTTTGGTGACTTTTGAAGGGGGTAATTTGGCCCTGGACTATGACCGGGTCAAGGACTTGATTCGGGATTCCCTCCTGCCCTTGGTCCCTCCCGGGCCGAGGCAAAAAAAGGACCGCCAAAGGGAGGTCCTTTAGCGGTCCAATCACGGGGCCCCGTGGGGCGCCCGGCATTAGATTTCTTGGTCAAAGTAGGCTTTGGCAGCCTGGAAGAACTTCATATCGTAGGTCCCGGGGACGTTGAGGTAGAGGCCGGAGCCGGAGCGTTCGCTGTGACCCATCTTGCCCAGGATCCGGCCGTCGGCGGCCATGAGGCCTTCGATGGCGGCGGTGGATCCGTTGGGGTTGAAGGCGATGTCCATGGAGGGCCGGCCATCGGGGTCAGCGTACTGGAAGGCAACCTGGCCATTCCGGAAGAAGGCTTGGACGTCCTCATCCCGGGCCAGGAAGCGGCCTTCCCCGTGGGAGATGGGGGCCTTATAGAGGCGGTCGGGGTCCAGGAAGCGGAGCCAGGGGGAGTCGGTAGAGGCCACCCGGAGGTTGACGATCCGGGATTGGTGGCGGCCGATCCGGTTGTAGGTCAGGGTGGGGGCGGTCTCCTTGGGGTCAGTGATATGACCGTAGGGGAGGAGGCCCAGTTTGACCAGGGCCTGGAAGCCGTTGCAGATGCCCAGGGCCAGGCCCTCTCTCTTATAAAGGAGGTCTTCGATGGCTTGGGCGATGCCTTCATTGCGGAGGAAGGAGGCCATGAACTTGGCTGACCCATCGGGCTCATCCCCGCCGGAGAAGCCGCCGGGCAGGTAGAGGACCTGGGCCTGGTCCAGGGCCTTGCGGAAGGCCTCCGTGGATTCGGCGATGTCCCGACTGGTTTGGTTGCGGACGACGAAGACCTGGGGATCCAGGCCTCCCTCCCGGATGTACTGGGCGGCATCGTATTCGGTGT
>JAQYCE010000029.1 GCA_029003555.1 Bacillota bacterium
ATGGGGTCGGGCGGGTTCAGCTTGGCTTGGTGGGCTGCCTCCATCTGGTCAGCATAGGCCTGAAAGGCCAACTCCCCCTCATCAATCACCAGGGGATAATAGAGGTCTTCAAAAGGATAGCTTTCGCCGCCGGCTCCGTCAAAGCGGATCCGGCTGACTTCCTCCTCGAGTGCTTTACGATAGATCCATTCGTTGATTTTCATTATCATGGCGGGTCACCTTTTACCGGAATTATCCTTTCTTTTTTGCCTTATCTTAAACTCTTGGCAGCGAAAGGGCTAAGGAAAAACAGGAGAAAAAGGAGGAAAAGAAGGCATTGTTTAGTGAAGTTCCTCATCCCGGTTGAACCAGCCGGCATTAACTCGGAAGGCCGGGGATTGAGCAAGAGCCTCCCGGTCTTCCTCCATTTCTTGGAAGGAAGGGGAAGTCAGGAGCCTCATCAGCAGGAGCCTTTGGGCCCGACGGACGTATTGGGCATCCCCCTCCCCCGGCATGGCGGCCGTCGTGATGTTGCTCCCATAGCGGTTGAGGAGGAGGTCGACCATGGCCCGGACCAGGACCTCCTCTTGGGTCCGGTCGGAAAAGTCCCGGGTGGCCAGGTCGAAAACAAGGCCCTCCGCCAGCCGGACGTTCTCCAGGTTGATGGTACAGATGAGGGGAACCATGAGGCCGACGTAGTCCTTAGGATCAACAATGGAGGCAAGGACAGGGTGTCGGTAAAAATCTCCTTCCTCAGTCTCCAGGATCTTTTGAATCGCCTTGGCCGCCAGTTCAAAGCGGATCTGGGCGTTAATGAACTGATAATCCTCGTCCGCCCCTTCCGCCGGGACGATGAGTCCAACCTCCGTGACAAAGATCTCATGGAGGCGGTCCATGGCTAGCCGGACCTCCTCCCGGCTGAGCCGATCCTTGTCCATCCATCGGGTTAGATGGCGATCCAGCTGAGACCGGGAGAAGTGGGGCTTTCCGGCGGTGACGCTTTCCAGGGCCAGGTCCTGGAGAATGCTGAGAATGTTCATGAGGACATCATAGAGGACAGGGTCCGCAGTCCGGTTGTTTTTGAGCATCCGGTCAACCAGGGTGGTGATGAAGCGCCGGGTGATGCTGCCCAGGTCATGGCCGAAATAGAAGGAGACCACGGAAAGCATGTAGGGGTTGAGAGAATAGTCCCGGTAATAATGGTTCCTTTGTATCTCCCGGAGGAGGGCATGGGACTCCTCTTCAGGAATATTGGTGAAGCGCTTCCATTTCAAAACCAGGTCCCGCCTCTGGTCTTCGTTGAGGGGGCAAATCCGGTAGTCGGAAATAGAGGGAACCATATCCAGGGCATGGTCCAGGGAGGTCATGGTCCTGGGAGACATTTCTCTGGAGGAAATAATAACGTGGGCCCCCACCTCATGAGCCTCGGGATAGGAGCAGTATCGGTCATAGAAGGCGGAAAGGGCCTGCAAATAGGCTGTCCGCATGGATCCGGAGGAAATCTCATCGAAAGAATCCAGGACCAGGAGGAGTTGGCCGGCCCGGGCCAAGTCCTCCAAGGCCTCCAGGATCGCTTTTGTCATTTGTTCCTTTTCCTGGGAGTGGGACTCACTTCCGGCCATCAACCGGGGAGAAGGCTGGCTGGAGAAAAAAGAATAGCCCTCCGACAACTTCCACATGCTGTTGAAAAAGAGGGAAGGAAAATCCCCGGTCCATTCCTGGTATCGTTCATCCCGGTAGCAGAAGGAAAACATCCGCGCCGGGATGGAGATCACATAAAGGTCCCTAGGTAGGTCAAAATAATTGGTGAAGGCTTTTAAAGAAGCCCTGGTCTTTTCACTTCCATAACGATCGGCCAGGATGGAGATGGAGGCCATTTGGAGAAAGGCGGTCTTCCCCATGCCGGTTTTTGCCAGGATCTTCACTCTTTGACTCTTCGAAGCCCCCTTGATCGCGGAGAGGGGCATGTCCACTTTCTCCCCATTCTGTTCAAAAATGGGTGGGACAAAGAAGTCCTGGGGATAGAGGGTTTTTGCGGTCTGGATGGACCGGGGATCAAAAAACCGGATGCTGTGAAAGAGAGCTTCCTGGGCCTTTTCCAGGGCCTTGGATGCCTTCACTTCTTCTTCAAAAGCAGAAGCAAAAAGGTCATGGACTTTTCTGATAGTCTCCCCATCCTTTTCCGCTGAATAGGTCCCCATCAATTCAAAGATGGTGAGGGTGACCAGGCCGAAAAAGCGAATGCCCCTGTTGGCCAGACGGCGAAAGGGTCTTCCATTGATCTCGTCTTCTTCCCCAAGCTCCTCCACATCAAAGTAAAAAAGCTGCCTTCCTACAATAGGGTCAATCTCTGTAATTCCAACAATCTTCAGACATTGTTCAAAGAAGGCCCTTCTATTGGAGCTGGCGGCCTCCCTGGAAAGGAGGAGGTAGGCGAAAAAGAGGGCCGCATCAAAACTTTTATTAATCCTGGACCGGGAGCCGGATTCCCGCAGCCATCCCTTCAAACTTCCGCTGGTCTGGTCACAAAAAGAGAAGAGGGTTTCCCCATAGTATTCATAGGCTCCCCCTTCCAGGAGATAGGGCTTTTTATGAAAAAGAGAAGTGCTGGCCCGGCCCATTTCATAGAGGAGGCGGAAAAGTGGACTATCCTCATCAAGCCGCTTATCCTCCAAGTCATTGCCAAGGAGTCCTGTCTCCCTGGCGGCCATTTCGCAAGCTGAGGTATATCCATAGCCTGTTCTTGCCCATTGAAGGTCTTCCAAGTCAGGGAAGATGGCATCAAGAAAGGCCAATAAAAATTCATTTCTGGTGGGCATTTTTTCCGGTATCGAAAAGTTCATTCCCTCTCCCCCTTTTCCCATAAATCATGCCATAGAAAAGACTCCTTCATTAAAGTATACAATGGATTGCCCTCCTAAAGGGATTTAATCGAAAAAACCGGTCCCATGATCCAGGACATCCTGGTCAATGGGACCGGCTTATTTTTCAGCATCTCTTTGAAGATAGCGTTCCATCAGGCTCATATAATGGCGGTATAAGCTGCCAAAACGACGGCGGTAATTCTTTTTCCAAGGCTTATCTTTTCCACAAAAATGGAGGATGGAGGTATTTTCCATCACCCACTCCAGATTCTCCTTCCCTCCACTTCGCAAGAGGTAGTTGCTGTAATTTCTGGCATCATAATTCCAACGAGCATCATCAAGACTTCGGATTCTTGATCCATAAAGCGCATTTAACACGTCTTGGTCGGGCAGAAGGAGGGCCATGGGATTGTCTTCAACAAAGCGGAAAAGGTCATCCGGGACGATCTCTCTCCTCGCCTCCTCCAGGTTGATCAAAAGAACGCCTGAATTAAAGTAATCCGCGTTTGTCTTCAGGCGGATTTTATTCACACTGTTGGCCATTTCCGTCTTCCCGGTATGAGCCGCTGCAGCAAAGAGGTAACCCCTCAGGTCCATCTCCCACAGAGCATTGAGCGAATTGATCACGAGAATATCCGGATCTAAATAGAGAATTTTATCAAGGTCATGGGGAAGCCATTCTCCTGCAAGGAGCCGATAATACATCTCTCTGGGGTAACGATCGGTGACCTTGGCCGAACGGAAGGTCTCCCCATCCGCCGGGATAGGAATCAGGCGGAAGTCGAGGCGAGCGCAATCTTCAGAAAGTTTTTTCAGACTTTCCTCGGGGATTTGACGGTGGATCAGATAGACGTCAAAGGCCTGACCCGGATGGTTAAGATAAATCGAAGTGAGGAGGACCCTCAGCTGGGGAAGATAATGTTGATCGAGTGTCACCAGAAGCGGAATTCGCATAGTTATTTCCCCCGGTTAAAATAGTAGGCAATGGCGATAGCCCCTGCCGAGGTCAAGACCTTGACCACCATCAAAACAAAAAAGGCGGTGGAGAAGGGGTCCATCAGGACGTCCCCCAAGAGGGTGTTGGTGATGACGCTGACAGCGCTGCCCAGGAGGCCAGAGAACAAATAAAGGGGGTAGCTTGTTCGGGAGGCTCCGAAGTAGAAGCTGGTGATATCGCAAGGAAACCAGCCAATCAGGCGGACAATGAAGCTGGCAAAAAACTCGTTTCTTTTCTGGATATCCACCAACTTGTCGATTTTCGGGTATTTTGCCTTGATGTAGTCCAGCTCTTCCGCCCCGGACCAGCGGCCAAGAAGGTAAGGGAGGGTCATGGTAATGGCCAAGCCCAGAAAGCTGACGCAGACTGCCCAGACCGGAGGAAAGAGGATACCGCTGGCCACATATAAGGAGAGGAGCGGTATAACAATCGTCAGACTTTTTATGGCAAAGAGGAGCATGAGCCAAAGAACCGACCGAAGGGGATTGCCCGAGGCTTGGGCGACCAAAGATTCCACGCTAAACTTCCCATCAATGGTGAAATGGATGCCCACCAGGACAAAGAGAAAGCAAACCAGGCCAACAACCTGGATTCTTCGGAATTTTCCCGCTACTTTCTGATTCCCCGCCTCAAGACCGGATTTCCCTCTTATTTCCAAGACACTTTCTCCCAGGGAAGGCTGGCTGTGTTTTCTCCAAAGTGGCCATAACAAGCGGTCTGCAAGTAAATGGGCCGTTTCAGGTCAAACTTTTTAATGATTCCGGTCGGTGTCAGATCTTCCCTTTTTTCAATTTCGCGGATAATTTCTTCCTCCGTCAATTTCCCGCTGCCGAACGTTTCAACATGGATGGAAACCGGCTCCGCTACCCCGATCGCATAGCTCAGCTGGACCTCGCAGGCATCCGCATACCCACAGGCCACGATGTTTTTGGCCAGGTAGCGGGCCATGTAGGCCGCGCTCCGGTCAACTTTTGAGGGGTCTTTCCCGGAGAAGGAACCGCCGCCATGACGGGCATAGCCGCCATAGGTATCCACGATAATCTTCCGTCCGGTCAAGCCGGTGTCACCGGCAGGTCCACCAATGACAAAGCGTCCGGTCGGATTGATAAAGATTTTCGTCTTCTCATCGAAGAGGTCGGAAGGAAGGACGTCTTTTAGGACCTTGTTGACTAATTCCATTTTCAGCTGGTTGAGATTGGCCTCTTCCTTATGCTGGGTGGAGAGAACCACGGTGTCAATGTGGACCGGGCATCCATCCTCATATTCAACGGTAATCTGACCCTTGCTGTCGGGTAAGAGTCCCTTGATTTCTCCCTTTTTTCTTGCCTGAGCCAGCCGCTTCAGCATCTTATGGGAAAGGGCGATGGCCAGGGGCATATAGCTCTCGGTTTCCGTGCAGGCGTAGCCGAACATCATCCCCTGGTCGCCGGCGCCGTTTTCCTCCTCGCTGGCCTTGGTCACCCCCATGGCAATGTCCGGAGACTGGTCATGGACGTCCACGGTGATTTGGCAGGAGTCGGCATCAAAGCCGATCCCGGGGATGGTATAACCGATGCGGCGGATCTGTTCTCTGGCTATGGCATCATAGTCCACCGAAGCTCTTGAAGTGACCTCGCCCATGATGTGGAGGCGGTCGACCGTAGCGGTCACTTCGCAAGCCACATGGGCATTGGGGTCCTGAGAAAGATGGGCATCCAGGATGGCATCAGCGATTTGGTCGCAGACCTTATCCGGATGGCCTTCGGATACACTTTCAGAAGTAAAAAAAGTACGCATGACAAAACTCCTTGATCTCTTTATTCCTGGTGGTTGCCGGCCTCTGCCCAGAGCTTATCTGCACAGGGTTTCCAGGCTTCCGCATAGGACTTGCATTTTCCGCACAGGTGTTCCGCGCTCTCCGGCGACTGGAGGTCGGTGGACTTTGCCCCGGTCTCTTTGACGATTTCCTGGAGAATCTCCGGATTTTCCAACATGGGGCAGGGTCGGAGGTGGTTCTCATTGAAGGGCTGGTTGTCGTGGTAGGCCATAAAGAGAGGCTGTTTCAGAATTTCCAGTAGGGTGTGGGTCCGAATATTGGCTCCGGAATAGTGGATGAATACGCAGGGTTCCGCATCGCCATTGGCATTGATATGGAAGTAATTTCTTCCGCCGGCAATGCACCCGCCCACAAATTCGCCGTCATTCTGGAAGTCCATGGTAAAGAGGCCTTCGCCCGTGGTGAGTTTTCTGATTTCACGGATTCGGTTCTTGGTCGCCACCCTCTGTTCCGGTGTGGGAAGGAGGTCCAGGGAGGCGTCATTGCCGACCGGCATATAGTGGAAATACATGGCATAGCGACAACCCTTATCCACCATGAGCTTGACAAATTCTTTGGAGGTGACGGATTCGCAGTTTTTCGAGGTATAGCAGATGGATGTTCCAAAGACCAGGCCGTTTTTCTTCAAGAGGTCCATGGCGTGCATGACCTTGCCGTAGACTCCTTCGCCCCGACGGAGGTCGTTGACTTCCGGCGAACCCTCCAAGCTGATGGCCAGCATGAGGTTGCCCACCCGCTTTAACTCCTGGCAGAAAGCCTCATCAACCAGGGTTCCATTGGTGAAGGCCAGGAACTGACATTCCTTGTGCTCCTCGCAGAGTTTGATCAGGTCGTCCTTGCGCACCAGGGGCTCTCCCCCGGTAAACATATAGAAGTAAACGCCGAGTTCCTTCCCCTGTTTGACCACACTGGACATTTCGTCATAGGTAAGATTGAGCTTGTTGCCATACTCTGCCGCCCAGCATCCGGTGCAGTGGAGGTTGCAGGCGGAGGTGGGGTCCATGAGGATCAGCCAGGGGATGTTGCACTGGTGGATCTCCCTCATTTCCCGGATGGTTTTGGTTCCGTGCAGCATGGCTTCCAGGCCGAAGTTCAAGACCGTGGTCTTAATGACATTGGGATCCAGCTCGTCCAACATCCGGTTGACATACTGGTTTAGGGCGCCATCCTTATCCGCAATCATGGCCCGCATGTTATCATAATCGACGCCGAGGTCCACCCCATCCATGTATTTTTCCATGAGGTCGATCAGCTTGATCATTTCCGGTTCCCGCTCATCCTTGTCCACTTTCTTCAAGATCATATTTAATCCAAGGCTTGCTGCTGCTCTTGTTGCAGAATGACTTAAGCTTCCCATTCTTTTATCCTCCTTATTGTAGTTACAGTGCTGCGCACGACGAGTAAATTCAGTATTCCATCAATGATCAGGTTCAACCCGATCAACATAACGACAGCTTTTGTTCCCTGGTAGGGCCTGAAGAAGAGCAAGGCACCGATGACCGAAGTGACCAGGGCGATCATTAAGATAACCCACCAGTTGTCCACCCCGATTTTCCGGGCATCCAGGGCGGTCTGGATCCTAAGCAGGGCATCGACGATGATGAAAAAGCCGATTCCTATAATCAGGGTTTCCATAAACTGCTTGGACCAAAAGCACATGGTCAAACCGATTAGGATGGAGATGATCCCCATGGCAAAATCGAATTGAAAGGCCAGCTGAAGCAGGTCCTTTGAAAAATAGCCGAATAATTTGACGATCCCAAAAAGGACAAGGACCGCCCCACACAAGCGACAAAAAACATCCGCTGCAATATTGGGTTGAAAGAGTAAAAAGATCCCTAAAAATATGAGGCAAAGGGAAAATCCGCTATAAATATCTTTTACTTTCTTTAGTTTCTCCATTTTCTCACCTCCCCTATCCTAGATTTTTTTCTATCCTGCTTGGCCCGAATTCCGGACCCAGCCGGTCTTCTCCATCCCTTTTTCCCATTTCATAGAGACGGAGTAGCTCATCATGATCCTGGGTCAAGGTCCGCAAATTTCCGGTGTCCGAAGGGGCGATAATAATTGCCTTTCCCTCTTTTTCCAGCTTCAGGAGTTCTCTCAGATTCCGGTTATAGACCTTCCCCCTCTGCTGGAGGGCATGTGCCGCTTTGGGATATTTCCGCTTCATGAGCAAGACCAGACGTTTGTTGTCATCCTCTTCTCGGAAAAAATCCCTGGGCTTGGTTAAGATCACAATGACTTTAGTACAGCCTGCCTGGAAGGCTCTTTGGAAAGGAATGGGATCGGAGATTCCCCCATCGAAATAGGGAATTCCATCGACCGGATAGGGCTTGCATAAAACCGGAACACAACATGAGGCTTTGATGGGATCATAGAAGTTCTGACCCAGGTCCTTTTTGTTGAAATAGACGGCCCGGCCGGTATTCGCATTGGTTGCCACGATCTCCAGTTCCATGGGGCTGGCTTGGAGGGCCTGGTAGTCCAGGGGGTTCTCCCCACCGGCATCACTCAGTGTCGAATAAATATAATCCAGGTTAATGTAGGAGCCCTTCTTCAGGAGGTTTCCCACGCCCATGTAGTCTTTACGGAAGGCATAGTCGTTATAAAAGACCAGATTTCTTCCTTTTTGACCGGCCACATAGGAGGCCCCATTGGCCGCCCCGGCCGATACACCGATAAAGTAATCCGCCCGGATCCCATGTTCCATGCAATAATCCAGGACCCCGGCGCCGTAAATTCCTCGTGTTCCTCCACCGACATCAACGATTCCCAGTTTTTGAATCTCTTTGTTCATCCCATCTCTTTCCTATACGCATACAAAAGCAAAAACATGATTGTAGGTCCATTGTATCCTTTATCTCTGAAGATGGGTACAGACAAAAGAAGGCCGAGTGTTCGATTTCGAACACTCGGCCTTTGATCGTCTAGCAAAATTCACTATTTTTTCCCAATTTGGGAATGTCCTTCGATATACATCCGGATCATGGGATCGATGGTTGCTTCAAAAGATCCGGCTATGGTTCGGTTCAAATCATCCCGAAAATCCGGCATCCTGTCCTCCACCCAGCGGAGGGTGGCCCCGATAAAAGCATAAGTATAAAAATAAGTAATATAGTCGATACCCGCCCGGGAAAGTGTAGTCCCCTCCGCAGCCTTGGCCACAAAGCGACCGACAAAGTGACTGATCGCCGACTCCAGGTATTGGCTGAGAACATCTCGGCTTTTGGAATCATAAACATGGAGGATGGCTTCCTTATGGGATTGGAGGTATTCGGCCGTCCGCACATATTCCTCATAAAAAGTTCGGTCCGGATTGCTTTCTTCCCGAAAAGTATCTGAAGCATCCTGGAAGGTTTTTTCCAGCAAGTCGTCAATATTTTGGAAGTGATAATAAAAGGTATTTCTATTGATTTCGGCTGTCTCTATAATTTCCTTTACCGTAATTTTATCCAGAGATTTTTCTCGCAAAAGCTCCAAAAAAGCGTCAAAAATTGCTCTCCGAGTAAACTTGGCCATATCATTCCTTTTATAGTAAATGGTGGGCAGGCTCCTGTCCACACCCTATCTCTCTTCATCTTTATGGTCGGAAGGCCTCCCATAGGGATAAAAGACCTCCTCTTCCACTTTCTTTCCCCCTTCTCCCAGGATCACCTTCATTTTCGCCCAAGATCCATCCGCATAACCCCGGTCAACAGCTAGGGTAAAAATATTCTTATTCCATTTTACCCAATATTCCCCTTGGGAAATCGGAAGATAACCATCATCCGGGAGAATGACCGCCCCCTCAATCTCCTGGATAAAAAACGGATTTTGCCTTTCATATAAGGTGATATTGGAGAGGAGGAGGAAGCCATATTCCTCGGCCACAATGTCGTTGTCACGGTCCGGAGAGGGGAAGTCGTGGTAGATGGAAGACGCAAAAATAAAGCAAAGGGCCTCGAAGGGGATGGCCAGGATAGCAAGAATCCAGCCCAGGATGAGGAAGGCCTTAGCGACTTTCTTCCTTGCTTTCTTCCACAAAAAGGCCAGGAGGGCCATCAGCCATAGGGTCCCGAGCAGGAATAAGCTATAGATCAGAAAGGGTTTGTCGATAAAGAAAGAAAAAAAGTGGATCAGGATGGTCATCTTGTTGGTCTCTTGCAGAATAAGGAGAATGAAGCAAAAGACCAACCAGGCCAGGGAGGCTAGTATCAAGAAGAGTCGTAATTTATTAACGCTCTTCTGTTCTCCTGGCCCATGATTATTTATTTCTGACATCCTAAGTCCTTCTTCTGATTTAAGAGGAGCTGAATCCCCTAGATCTCAACAAACAAAACCCCTTCCTCACCTGCCGGAAGGTCTTTTCCGATCTTTCCTTGAAGGAATAAGGCCGCTCCACCTTTGGCAATCTCTTCTTCATTCCTTTTATCCAGGCAAAAGGAATTGACCAACAGAGTCCTGGAGCAAGCCCGGTTGGCTTGGGCCGCATAGTCATATTTTATCGAAGAATTCCATTCCTTAAAAGGAAAGTCCGTATAAACCGGCCATAACAGAAGATCAAGCCGGAGATCCTTAATTTGCCGAATATTTTCATCAAACCAAAGATCCCCGCAAAGCCCCACAGCCATTTTTCGACCCTCTAGGAGAAAGGAATGGAAGCCCTCCCCTTCCCGATAGGATTCACCGGCCCCCTTTACTTTCCAACCGGAAGAAACCCGGCGAAAGACATCCACCAGCTTCCCCTGAGAATCAATAGTGACCTGGGAGGAGTATATTGTCTCCCCCTCCCGCTCGATAAAGCCAAAAGAAACCGCGATGGAGGTCTCCCT
Source organism: Bacillota bacterium (assembly GCA_029003555.1). Classification (GTDB taxonomy): domain Bacteria; phylum Bacillota; class Clostridia; order Tissierellales; family Peptoniphilaceae; genus Kallipyga. The sequence continues at coordinate 10,471 of JAQYCE010000029.1, forward strand.
TGCCTTCCTTGCGATCTCCTCGAAAACCGGATGGTCAAGGGCTAAAGCCATCTTCAGGTCGTGGCCAAGGTCAAAGGTCGGTCCATAAAAGCCCTGGAGGAAGGCCTCCCCGAAAAGGACCATATCCGCCCTATCCCGGTAGTCATCCAGAGTCTCCAGGATAACCCCTTTATTAAAATCCGGATCCTCATTGATGAATCCTTTGGCGGCTAATGCAAATTTCATTTGTTTTTCTCCTGCAGATAAGAATGGTCCGATTTTAGCCCGGACCCGCAAATGGGAATCAAGCAATCATGAGTCCTTCCATAAAGACGGCAATACTCCTGATAACCTGCATAATTGGCCGCCGTTGTCGGCTCGCAGTAAATGCCCCGCTTGGCCAATTGAGCCATAGAATCGGCAATCTCATCTTCCGGCGCATGGACAAAGCGAACATCGTATTTCCTTGCATAATCCATGATCTCATGTCCACGCATGGGTTTACCAATAGCGATCCCCTCCGCCAAGGTCAGGCCCAGTTGGATTTCTTCTACTTCCTCGGCATGGGCTTTTACGGCCCTATAGACCGGGTCGCAATGCTCACTTTGGACGCCAATGATTTGGGGCATATGGTCTATACAGCCACTCTCCAATAAATGCTCCAGCCCCTTCATGACTCCAAGAAAGAGAGTCCCGTTTCCAACAGGGAGTAGGATGTATTTCGGAATTCTGTGGAGCTGTTCAAAGGCCTCATAAATATAGGTTTTTGTTCCTTCAAAAAAGAAGGGGTTATACACATGACTGGCATAATAAGAGCCTTCTTCCTTGACCCGCTCCCGGCAAAGGTCGGCACAGTGATCCCGATTGCCCGGAACAATATGGACTTTTGCCCCATGGGACCGGATCATCTGATTTTTTTTCGCTGAAGTCCCTTCAGGAACAAAAATTTCACAGGCAATGCCGGCTCGACCGCAATAGGCTGCGATCGCATTTCCCGCATTCCCACTGGAATCCTCGACCACATGGTCCACCCCCATCGATTTACAGTGGGCGACCAAGGTCGCCGCTCCCCGGTCCTTGAAGGATAGGGTCGGCATACAATAATCCAATTTCAATAGGACATCGTCATCAAAATGGACAATCGGCGTCATTCCTTCGCCCAGGCTCACTTCTTTCCAAGAGTCATCTTCAATGGCCATAAACTGCCGATAGCGGTATTGGCTCCATTCTCCCTTATCGACCTGGGCAGGGTCAAATTTAGGCGGCCGGTAGTCCAATTGCCACAACCCTCCGCATTTACAGTGATAGTCCCTGGTTGAGGTGGGAGCCCTCTTTCCACACTTTGAACAAATGAATTCCATAAGCGATCTCCTTGTTTTAATGAAAGAAATCGAAAGGCAAGATTAACAATATGAACAATCATATCATGATAAAAGATGATTTGCTCCTTGCTGGTATACTTCATTTAGCCAGTTCCTCATATACTTTTGCATTCCGTTTAATCAAATGATATGAAATCACACGAAGTTCATCATCTGACGGTTGATTCCTTTTTTCTATTTGAGAAAACTCCGTAAGAACATATTGACTTATAGGACATATCAATCCTATTTTTAGTCCCAGTTATCGGTCAACGATAATGTCAAAGAGCAATGCTAAGAAACTCTGCAAATAAAAGACCGCAGTTTAAACTGCGGTCTAAATAGCATATAATCAAGCCAGTTTATAAAATTTACCTACTATTCCCACTCAGCGACAAAATAAAAAAATGCTTACTATTTAGAGTGACCTATAATTATAAATCAATATCTGGAACAATTTGAATTTTGTAATCAGGATAAAGTTTAGAAATTTCTTCTTCAATAACTTTTAATGCTTCATCTCTCTCCACATCAAAACTCAAGATAACATCAAATCTAATACTTTTATTATTTTTGTCTACATAAAATCCATGAACTTGGAGGGCCCAATCGTGATTCATAATCTTTCTTTCAATTGTCCTTCTAATTTCTCCAGCTTCCTTGTCCCTTGTGTTGTAGGAATAAACACCTAGAGCGATCAAGATAATACCAGTTTTTTTATAGATTTTGTATTGTATTTTTCTTGTAAGTTTATCTACTTCATCAACATCCATATAGTCTGGAAGCTCAACATGAAGAGAGCAGTAATATTTGTTAGGACCATAATTAAAAAGTGCAAGGTCATATACTCCAATTACAGGGTCTTCTTCTTTTACTAAGTCTTTAATCTTTTTCACCATTTCTGGATCGGATCTATGACCAATTAAATCATCAATAGTAGAAAGAATCATTTCTATTCCGGCTTTAATCATAAATACAGAAATGACAAGACCTACATAAGATTCGAGAGAAAGTCCAAAAACCATAAAAACAATGGCAGAAAGAAAAACAGAAAGGGAAAGAATTGAATCAAATAGTGAATCTGACCCAGATGCAATTAAAGAGCCTGAGTTTACTTTTTTTCCCTGTCTTTTGATATAGTTTCCTAAGAAAAACTTCACTACAACAGCAAGACCAATTACAAAAATAGAAAGCTTGGTGTAGGCAGCAGGGCTTGGGTTAATAATTTTTTTAACACACTCTACTAGAGAAGTGATTCCGGCATATAGGACAAGGGCAGCTATGATCGTAGAAGAAATATATTCAATCCTTCCATAACCCATGGGATGCTTCCTATCCGGAGCCTTGCTTGCGAGTTTTTCTCCTATAATAGTTACAAGAGAAGAAAGAGCATCAGACAAGTTATTAACAGCGTCAAGGGTTAAGGCAATGGAATTGACCAAAACCCCAAGTATTGCCTTGAAGACCGCTAATAAAACATTGGTGATTATTCCAATAATACTCGTCCTTACAATAATTTTTCCACGAATTGCTGATTCATTTAATACTTCAAAGTTGTCATTTGACGTTTTTTCACTCCTTATTATTGATTTGATAGATTAAATTTTCAAGATATAAAATTAAGTTGAGAACATTAAATTTGTTTTTGAAAAAATTAACTCTTCAAAAAATTTTTAAGTAAGCTAATCTAGCTTAATTATTTCAAGATTTAACATATAAAATTTAATCTTAAAAATATTTTATATTTTCTAGATATAATAAAACACTTTAGAAAATTCTTATAGCTATGATTTCGTATCATGACAAATAAATAAGACCCTAGTATTAGCTAAGGTCTTAAAAGTTTATATTAATTTTATTCCCATTCTTCTTTTACAAATGTACGATATATCCCAAACCATTCAAAATACTAGGTTCCATTTTTTCTAATATAACTAAATCCACCTAATTATAGGACGTTTTCAAATTTTTAGTCCCGTCCCAGTCCCAGTACCGGAGAAATATTATTTTTTTTGGCACATGGTAAAATGAAATGCAACACTTAGAATAAAAAATTCATCCCAATCCTGTGATA